>JBCCFB010000008.1:0-60741 GCA_039029995.1 Planctomycetota bacterium | reverse complement strand
CAGTGGCTAGGCAGCGTTTCTTAAATCGGAATTGGCGTTTTAGTAGAGAGAAAAACCAGCTACCTCCCTGTTGTTCTAACTAGCAACAAGGCTACAAGGAGGCAGCTGATGTCGCGTCATGATCTCACGGATGAGGAATGGAATGCAATGCGTAAATACCTGCCACGTCAGCGGACAGGCAGAAGGGGCCGGCCCTGGGCCGATCACCGCAGAACGATCAACGGGATCCTCTGGGTTTTGAGCGTCGGCGCTCCGTGGCGTGATGTACCCGGGCAGTACGGAAGGTGGCAGACGGTGTATAAACGGTTTCGAAGGTGGTGCTGCTGCGGGCTGTGGGATCGTATCTGGCGCGGTCTGCTCAGTCGCATCGATCGCCTGGGCAGGATCGACCGGCGTCTGTGGTGCGTTGACGGCACGATTGTCCGCGCCCATCATTCGGCGGTCGGCGGCTCCCGCTGTACTTCGGAAAAAGCCGGTGAAAACGGACTGGGGCGGTCGCGCGGAGGCTACTCGTGCAAACTACATGTCGTCTGCAGCGAACGTGGACTGCCTCTTGGCATCACAGTCACGGCAGGCCAGATCAACGAACCGACACAGTTTCTGGATCTGATGGACTCGATTCCGCTGAGCCTGTTTCGCAAGGCCGGTCGCCCGAAGTATCTGGCCGGTGACAAGGCTTACGTGGCCGGCTACATCTTTGACTGGCTGAAGTCAATGAACATCGGCAACGTGATTCCCAACCGCAAGAATGAAAACAAGAATCCCCGGTTCTCGAAACGCAGATACCGCAAACGCAACATTATCGAGCGGCTGATCGGAAGACTGAAGAACTACCGCAGAATCGCAACCAGATACGACAAAACCGCCGAAAGCTATCTCGATATGATCAAGCTCGCATTCTTCCGGATCACAATAAAATGCATTTAAGAAACGCTGCCTAGCGCCATCGGCATTTCATGTGTCGGCGCTTTGGGCCTGATCGATGCCTGGAAACAGCCGGTCGCCGTAGATTGCCGGGACAGCCCGCATGCGCTCTTTAGGTTGCCAGACAAGGCCACTGGCTGCGCATACCCTAGGGCATGCGCAAGCTAAGGTGATTGAACTCTAGACGTTCACCTGCAGATAATCAGCCATCGAGGCGATCAAAAAGATAGTCCGCGGCGCGCATCAACTGGCGCCACTGTAGGAACGTCGCGTTGGTATCGAGCGTGCCTGCGTCGTCGTTTCCGAAGCCGCGCTGGCTACAGAGAATTTCAGAATCGAATCTGGCAAGTGCGTCCATCATCGGTTCGAACATTGCGACTTCAAAGTCAGCAGCGTGGCTTTCGCCGGTGAACTCGGACACGTCCGGTTCAATCATCCGCTCGATCTGGTCTTGCTCATAACGCTGGACCATATCGTCGATAATCCGGTGCATCGCCCACAACGCGGCGCCTTCAGCGTCAGCGGCCATTACGACGAATTTGATCTGACCTGATTGAATGTAGTATTTGGGCATTTGATTCTCCGGAAAGTGGATGTGGAATCGCCGGTTGGTTACGGCGTCCTTTCTTGTGCACTTTCCATATCGCAGGGTCGTTGACACCTTTGGGCACAGTTGCCAGAAAACCCCATTTTCTGAGGGTCCAGCCGCCTGCAAGCAATGCTATGCGAGCGGGAAGACGTCCAAACCTAGCACTTGAAACCGGTTCAAATGCGAATTCGGGAACAGTTACCCTCGAAAGTGGTTTTTTAAGTTGCCGGTTGTTCCGTCTGTACGCCGTGCGAAAAATCCACCGACCAGCGGGGGACCGCCAACCCTATCTGCAGCATGGTTCAAGCCGCTGTTCAGACTGGTTGGTCCGGCCAACTTATCGCAACGTCCACACGGAACCAAAAGTGTGAACCACGGCCTGCTGCTTTGGTCTGGCACTGAAGGTGTGCCAACCCGTGCAACAAGCCTGCGGTTCAGTAAAGCTCTACCGCTTCTGATGCGAAACGGTTGCGACATTCCGGTCTAGAAATCTTTGAAGTGAAAATAAATACAACCCAGCAGCAGCATCACCGCCATGAATCCAAGCCCGCTCCACAAAGGTGACCACGGGTTCGGTTCCGGTTTGCGGCCAGCAAGATCAACCTCGCGGTTGTTCCGGGTGTCCTGCGTACTCGAGAGATGAGTCACGACTTTGTACAGCTCACCCGGTTTCGGGAACACCTGATAAACCGGATCGATCGCGACGCGATGCGCTGTCTGCCACCAGGTTGGATCCGGCGTCAGCCGTTCGATCTGCTTGCCGGAGCTGATTTCGTAAAGCGTCGCGCGGTCTTCGCGATCACCGATCCAGATCTTGTCTGAGCCGTCAAAGGCTACGGCTGAGATTTTTCCCTGACCGGGGAAGCTCGCCTTTTCGATACTGCCATCCTTTTCGGTATCAAGCATCCATAGCTCTTCGTTGGCGTAGAGCAGAGCAAAAAAGCGACCGTCTTCCGAGGCGCACATCTGATCCAGTCCGGCGCGCGTTTCGGGAAGGTAGCCGTTCTTTTCCTGCATCGATGTTGAATCGATCGTGATCAGCTGGCCATTGCCGAGCGCAAGCAGAATCGTATTGCCGCGGGCTTCCAGTTGAGCGCTCATGAGATTGGATTGAAGACCGGTGTCAACGTCAACGCTCGCGTACGGGCGGTAGCCGCCTTCCCCATCCTCCTCGAAAACGGTTACGGTTCCGCGGCGATAGATAACGACTTGCTGTGCTACCGAGTCATACGCCACGTGGGTCCCGTTGCGCACGGTCACAGGCGAAGCAACATTGACGCGAGTGAAAAGGTTGGCGAGCGCAGGGCGTGCCCGCTCCGGAGTCGACTCAGCTTCATCGCCCGTCGTCTCATCGTTTTCGTCATCGCCTTCATCTTCTGCGCCGTCGTCGGCTGTGGTGGCTTCGGCATCGCCGGTTTCTCCAGCATCGACGCTTTCTTCAGCGTTTGTCGCGCCCTCAATGACCGGTTGAGTCGGGATGGCTCTTGCCGCCTCCGCGTTCGCCTCAAGGGCCTCGAGATTGAGCCGGTAGAATTCGCCGCCGGACGTGACGCAAAGCAGGCCGTCATTGGTTTCAAAGATGTTCACTGTGTTCAACGGGAAATGCCCGGCAAACTCAAATTCAATTTTGTCCGGATCACTTACGAAGCATTTTCGCTGTCCGATAAGAGTCGTCGGATCGACGATGTTGACTGCTGTTGCGAAGACTTTGCCCGAGACTTCGTCGTAGATCGGACCGAGATTGTCCGGCATTCCTTCGAGTTGGTCATCCATGAACAGAACCATTCCGATTGCGGCTTCCTGATCCGGTGGCATTTCGGTGGTCAGCTGATTGGCCCAGACCTGTTCGCCTCCGTCCCATCCCATGATCCGCTGAATCGGGTCAACATGAAGCACTTTGTCGTTCTCAAGCGGAACGATGCGCGAGATGTCTGTGTTCTCCATCCGCGTATCAAAGAATCCATGCAGAGATCCGATTCCAAAGCAGAGTCCCCAGAAGATGGCAGTCAGGATTACCGCAAGGATTGCGCTACGGAAGATCAGTCCGACCATCGTTGAGACCGAATAGTAAATTGCAAACGCAAGAATGTAGATCGGAATACTGATCAGAATCCCCGGGTCCCAGTACTTCATCGCCAGCCCCAGCCACATATAGACGCCGACAAATAAGTAGACCGAGCAAAGCGCGACAAACGCGCAACCTCCGAAAAACTTTGCGACCAGCAGGCCTGATCTGGATACAGGTTTACTGAGCAACAGATTGAGTGAACCGGGATCAAATGTCTCAGGAATGATGCTCGCTGTGATCAGGATGGCAATGACCAGGCCGACAGACAGGACGAACTTGTCAAAAATGAACGGGATCGCGGTTGAGAATCCACTGGCGAACTGTTCATGAGTCGTATTGGTTGAAAACGCCTCGATCTTCCAGTGCAGGTAGTAAAAGTCGAGAGATGTCGGTGAGCCGTCTTCCAGAACGGAGCCGAAAGCATCGGCAAGCAGGAGACGGTTCAACCTTCGTGATCGCTCGGTCGAAAGCGAGCCTTGCTTGACAAGGTCATCCGCTTCAGCCCGGATCGTTCGCGATTCCCAGTCCTCTTCGCGATAGAAATCCTCGTCCTTGATGACGCGCTCATTCAGTTCGTTGACCAGTGCGCGGTAGATACCTTCATCATCGTATTGAGCCGGAACCAGACCGCGGTGACGCGGCATCGGCGGACCTCCGTTGGGGTCGAACTCCTGTATCGCCGGCATGTCCGGATCCGCCAGCACCCCTCCGGCTTCATTCCGATCGTAAACATCCTGAAGGTCGTTTTTCATGCCGTCGGAAAGCATTTCCCATACACGGCCCATTTCCGGATAACGCTCGTCGTCTTTTCTCTCGACCAGGCGGATAACCAGCTCGTGAGGCCGTGAAACGTTGCTGTTGTATCCGATCTCCCAGTCCAGAACTTCATGCAGCCGGAACGGTGCGATACCGACCAGCAGAATGGTGATCAGCAGGAGCAATACATACAGAACCTTCGAGTGCAAAGCTGCACGGAAGGAATCTTTGATGATGGCTAGATACGGTCGCATTCTGTTTCCAGGTGATTCAGGGAACCGGTTGGTGTGTTTTGATGTTGCGTCGCGATTTGAAATTGATCGCGACCTGATATTGATCGCGATTAAGCGGAGGCGTTTTCGTCAACGATCTGCAGGAAGGCATCTTCCAGCGAAACTTCCTTCTTGTTCAGACCGAGCAGGCTGACATCCTCTGCTCTCAGCTTGTCAATCAGATCGTCTACTTCACTGTCCTTAGTGACATTGACGTGCACTTTAAATTCAGAGAGGAAGAACTCACCCGCGGGAGCCTGCGCGGCGGCTTTGTCTCTATCAATGATTTCAAAGCTTGCGCCAGAGAAGGCACGGTTGATTGCTTCAGCATCGCCACGAATGTGATATTCGTAGATTGTTCCCGTGCCGGTCTTACCGACTCGTTGTTGTACGAACTCGCCCGTCTGGTCAACCGGCCCGCAATAGAGCAGGTCGCCACGATTAAGAATTGCGACCCGGTTACAGACCATTTCGACTTCCTGAAGAATATGGCTGTTCAAAAAGATCGTGACTCCTTCGTCGCGCAGCTTGCGGATGACGTTCCGGACGTCAGCGCGGGCACGGGGGTCGAGTCCGTCTGTTGGCTCATCGAGAATCAGAAGTTCCGGCTCATGCAGCATCGCCTGGGCGAGGCCGAGTCGCTGCCGCATACCTTTGGAGTATTTCTTGACCGTCTCATTAGCCCTGGGCAGCAATCCGACCAAAGAAAGCAGTCGCTCCCGTCTCTGTTTGACGACTGAAGTGGGGACGTTGCTGAGGTTGCCGTACACCTCAAGCGCGGTGTTTCCAGTGAGGTGCCCCGGAATTCTCAGATGTTCGGGAAGGTAGCCGACAAGTTTTCTGCCTCGAATGGACCCTGCAGGCTGGCCCATCATTGTCGCCATGCCTCCCGACTTACGGATGATTCCCAGCAGGATTTTGACGCAGGTTGTCTTGCCGGCACCATTAGGACCGAGGAGCCCGAAGATATCGCCACGGTTTACCGTGAACGAGACTCCTTTCAAAGCGTGAAATTTCGAGCCGAACAATCTGCCGCCCAATAACCCGGAAAGGTAGACCTTCCTGAGGTCATGCACGTCGATGGCGGCGTTGGGAGAGTGCCCTCCCTGATTTTCTTTGGCTTCTGCAATCATATTTATCGAACTGAGAAAGGGATCTCGCGAAGTTCAGCGAAAAAATACAGTTTGTATTTACCCGCCGGAAAGCGTCACCGGCGCGCGGATTTACGGGTATGGATTCCGGGTTGCTGGCTTCCGGATTATAAACTCTTCAAGAGATTTGTGATTCCCGTGTGGCAGACGGACATGTTGAATCTACCCGGGCAGGCACTTTCCGGTTTCAACGCCGCGACAATTGCCTGAAATCAACCATTCGACCGAAGGACAACTATCTTGGAAAACGGGCAGCGATTCAACGGACATGACGGCAAGGCAGATGATGCGTCCGGACAAACTCTGCTGTTTCAGCCCTCACCCTTCGGAAATCTTGATGCGATCGTCGAGTCGGATGGGCGTACGGTCTATTTTTATCTGCACGAACCATCTGGAGCCGGCCGTTTCGGAACGCGCGCCTGCTGGGTGCGGAATCTCATTCCGGGCCCCTATGTCCTGAACGAAGAAGACATGAAACAGGGGCGCACACCGATGCTGCCGCGCACGTACTGCGTCCACCCGGGTGAACGTCCTTTGCCTGATCCGGAGCAACTGGAGGTAATCTGGTTCGAGGAAGGCAATGGCGCAGCACTGGTTGAACATGGGGACGATAGCGAACAGATTCTGGCAGTGATTCCACCATGGAGCGGCATAGACGGGTTTCACGGGTACGCGCTCGAGAGCGCAGCCGAGTCACCGCTTTGCTGGCCGCTGCCGGACAATCCGCTGCTTCACGAACGGGTCATGCGCTCACGAGACTTCTGGCAGGAGTTCCGTCTGACTGCTGGAAACAATCCATTCAGCAAACTCCAGAAAAGTACCCTCGCCTGCTACGAAAAAGCGATCGGTGTTGAAGGCACCTACTACTCGATCGACGGAGGCAACTTTCCACCGCGCGGATTGATTCTCTTTGAACGTGACGAGACGATTATCGTTCTTACCGTCGCAATGGGACTTGTTCCGCAACCGGCTGTCGAGCTGTTTACCGACTCACCGGTCCAATTCCGACGTATCGAACTGGGATTGATTGCCGGAAAGGCGACTGGTCATGATCTGCCTTCAGAAGAACATCAGCAGGCGATGGTCCGGCAGCTGAGCGGGCTGGCTGCGATGCCGTGGCAGAACTGGACGTGGCTGGGGCCGGGCCACTCCACCGCTTTCGATTCAATGCAGCACGTCCACGGTCCGCAGACGAAATCGGCGCTGCTGGCTTATGGCGGCGCGATGACCAATCAGTCGCTCGAGCGGATCAAATCCGGGCTCGTTGACGCCGTCAGAAGAACACTTCAGTGCACGCCTGATATCAAGCTGCCTGCTTTTCGTGATGATCCGGTCAACATTCTCTGGCTCGCTCCGCTGACGGATGCTGAGCAGGCGATGCTCGCAAATTAGCGGTTGAATCTTCTGCGCGAGCGGCGATTTCTTTTCGTATACGACATGCAGCTGCACCGGTGGCGGATACTTGAGTATTTTTCTTGACCTCAATATATCGCTTCGCTATACATAATATATCGCGTGGCGACCTATCGGGATCCGATACTTATCTTACAGCGGTTCCGACGGCGTTTGCCGTACTTCGCGTTTCATCATTTTTTCAGGAGGTTGTGCGGGGCTGTGCAAGCAGCTTGGCTCAACTGGATTCATGGCTGAACGATTTCAAAGTGATTTGCTGCGTGGCAGTCTGGACCTGATGGTCCTGTCGGTTGTCGCGGGCGAACCGCAATACGGCTACTTGATTCAGAAGAACATTTCCGAGGCATCGGGAGACAAGGTCAAACTACCGGCTGGCACGCTTTACCCGCTATTGCACCGGCTGGAAACTTCACGGCTGATTCGCAGCAAGTGGGACAAATCGACCGGTCGCAGGCGGAAATGGTACGAGATCACTGCAAAAGGACGAAAACGGCTGGCCAATCAGGCAGACCAGTGGCATCAATACGCCCGGTGCGTATCGCAGTTGCTGGATAGTTTTGTGACCACGCCGCTGGTTAAAGCAACGTCATAACTGCGTTGCAGGTTCGTCTGATTTGCAAAAACCGGGAGCAAAGAAACCGGACAGTGGAGCCGCGCCTTCTCAGGGCGCAGCAAACGCGACCGCGACAGTTCGCGTTTGACCAGTGTGTTGAAACTCAGTGTGTGATACCTAGCGTGTTGAAACGAGGAGAGGCAGATGACTAACCGTGAGTTTGAAAACTACCTCGCCCTGCTCGGCCGTCTTTTGCGGCTGGGCCGGAAGCAGGTTGACATGATTTCGGTGGAACTGCGTGACCATCTGGAGTCGCGGGTTGCCGAACTGGTTGACGAAGGGATCGAAGCCGCCGAGGCAACAACACAGGCGCTGGCCGAATTCGGCGACGCCGCTTCACTGGCACAGCAGTTTCAATTGATCGATTACTCAAACAGGCGGAGATGGGCTATGCGTTTTGCCACGTTGTCAGTAGCGGGTTTATTTCTTGTTGCCGTTCTAGTGATGTCTTTGTGGCCCGGCGATGCACGTTTCGGTGCACCGGACCGATCTTTTGCGGACAACAATCCGCAGCCGCGGGCTTCGACCAGCAGTGGAACGGACAAGTCTGCCAGGACAAGGCTGAACGAGCAGATACGGGCCACACTTCAAGAGTCGGCCAGCATGAGCTATGACGAAATCCCATTTGTCGACGTAATGCGTGATCTGCGAAACAGCTATGAGATCAATGTGATTCTCGACCAGTCGGCGCAGGATGACTCGCTCGCGCCGGACGAGCCGGTTAACTTCGAAATCGTTGGTGTCTCTCTGGATACTTGCCTGCGTGTGATGCTTCGTAACCACAACGCAACCTATATCGTTCATGACGGAGTTTTGCGCATCATCTCACTCGATGTTGCTGAAGACCCTGCGTACTTTGATCGTCGCATCCTCAATGTGAACTCGTTACTTGCCAAGATTCGCGAAGTCGAAGAGCATCGCATCGGGACCTACCGTTTGAATTACGGATACGGTGGTAGCGGAGGTGGAGGCGGAGGATTTGGTGGTGGCGGCGGCATGGGTGGAGGTGCTGGTGGCGGCCTGTTCGCGATCGCGGCTGCCCCATTGACTCAGGAAGGTGCCAGCAACGCCGTCGGAGGAGTCGGTGGTGGCGATGTCACAGAAAATCAAGTAGATGAAGGTCGTGGTGTCGGAGGAGGTCTCGACGGCGGTGGCGGATTCGGTGGAGGTGGTCTCGGCGGAGGAGGTGGATATGGCGGCGGATTTATTCCCGGCTCATACCAGGTTACCGCAGAAACTCTCCTGATCGATCTGATCAAGACGACGGTCAACCCGGATTCATGGGATGACACAAATGGAAACGGAACAATGGATATCGTTGGTGGATTGCTGGTGGTATTCCAGTCGGAATCGACGATCAACGAAATTGAAAGTCTGCTGCAGGACATGAGTCACGAACTCGACATCAACTAGCAGTCGTTGATTCCCTGATTTCCGCAGACAGTGATTCCCTGGTTCCCGTCGGGTAACGGGAACACGCACCGGGCGTTTTCTTTGCTCCACGCCCGGTGTTTTAAGGAATCAGGCATCAGATTGAATATCCGGATATCACTTCACGTAGCAAACCGCTGGACATGTGACCGGGGAAATTTTCTGGACGAGGCGTTTATCAAACGCTTATCATGATCAGGTCGTAAAAAACCTGTCTTAACCATTTGTTGTCGTCGATGGACAACTCTGCGCATCTCGATAGCGATTCTTCAATCAGCGGTGAGTTTGAAAAGTCAACTCACATGCGGGTTCTGTATACCGACCAGAACGCCTGGAACCGGTTCATCAGTCTCTATTCCCCTCTGATTCGGTACTGGATCTATCGCCGCGGCGTGGCAACAAGTGATGTAGACAATATCGAACAGGATATTTTCACCCGTCTGCTTACCGCGCTGCGTGGTTTTTCAAGCCAGACTGGAAGTGGAAAATTCCGCAGCTGGCTTCGAACGATTACCAACAACATTGTAAATGACCATTTCCGCAAGAACGGTGATGGCGACGCATTCGGCGGGTCGGAAGCCATGAAGATGATGCATCAGATTCCCAACGGCGAATCGTCAGTAGGAAACATGTTCGATTCCATGACTGAAAATGCCGACGAAGACGCAATCCTTTACCGGCGCATCATGACCTGGCTCGAAGGCAGAGTGGCAAAACTGCAAGTGACCGTTTTCCGTCTTGTAGTCATCGAAGAAAGGCCGGTCGCTGACGTCGCAGCTCAATTCGATATTACGCCCGGGCGCGTGTATCAGATAAAGTCGCGATTGCTGCGCAAAATCCGCGATGAGTTTGCTGGAATGTTATAGAACCAAATGACCTGCGAAATAGTGACCAGGCGAATGGACCTTGAGTCCTTCCTGATGCCAAGCCCCGCCTGATAAACAACCTGTCCTCCGCCGAATTTCTGAATCCAGTGCCTGACGCCCAATGCCCTACCGATGAGCAGCTCCACCTTTTTAATCAGGGGCTGCTCGATTACACAGCTATCGACGAAGTAGTAGCCCATCTCGAACACTGCGCTATCTGTGTCGAACGCCTTGAAAATCTTTCTCCGGGCTCGATTCAGAAAGGTTTTCAGCTTGCCGGCCAGACTCTGGATGACGATGTCGTCAGTCACCTGAGCAATGATCAAAGTATTGCGAACATTTCCGCGTTGCTCGACGACGAGGTTTCCAAAGAGCTCGATGCAGAAAAACCGGGCATAGATGCTTTCGTTCTCGGCGCTTCGCTCGGCAGCGACGGTTTCTTTGCAATCCATCAGGCGGTCTGGGAAAAAAGCAGAAGGGCCGTTCTCGTAAAGATCCCGTTGGAGGGACTGCTCACTTCCTACCAGCATCAGTGTTGCTTTATTGCTGACGCAACGGCCGCGTATCAACTGGCTCACGAGAACATACTGCCGGTCGTAATGGCCGGCTCATGGGACAAAGACACGGTTTTCGTCGCCTATGAGCAAGTTGAAGGAATGACGCTTCAACGGCTGATTGAAAAAGAGCTGGCTCTATCTACGGTTTCACTGCTGACGTTGTGCGGCCAGATCACTTCGGCCTTGAGTTGCGCTCATAGTCGCGAAGTCCTCCACCGGAACCTTAATCCCGGCAAGATCATGATCGGGCGCGAGAAAAAGAATGCCCTGGTCTTCGACTTCGGATTTGTCTACGACGGCCGGTATCAGTGCGAATTGATTCAGCCCAAACCGGAACCGGGGCCGTACGATTCGCCGGAAGCCGTTCGTAACGATCCGAATCTTGTGGACCAGCGCACGGACATCTACTCGTTCGGAGCCATCTTCGAACAGCTGATTCTGCTGACTTCCGACCTCGAAACGGAAGCTCGAAATGAGCTGTTCCTGATCGCGAAAAAATGTCAGCTGCAATCGCGGTCAAGCCGGTTCCAGAGCATTGATGAACTTCAAAACGCGATTGCCGCAGCAGTCGCGCGAGAGACCAGCGGGTAACCGAATGAATGACTCTGCCGGTAATGAGCTCCGTTTTTTTGATGTAGCGGTCTCAGTAAACTGCGCTCTCGGTGATGAGCATCATCAGAAACATCTTGGCGAAGCAAAAGCCATTCTGTCTTCAGATGCGGCGATCGGCGAAAGCACGCTGGCAGGAGCATGTATTAGCGGCAATGTTGCTGCGGTCCAAAGACTACTCGATTCGGGAGAAAGCGTTGATGCTCAGACAGGGCCGGGAAACTGGTCGCCACTGGTCTACTGTTGCTTTTCGAGATTTCTGCGTGATGGTGAAACGTCCGCCGGAGTTGTCGATACCGCGCGCCTTCTGCTCGAGCGGGGCGCTGATGCGAACTCTTACTTTATGCATGATGGCAATCGCGAGTGTTGTCTCTACGGAGCATGTGGAGTCGCAAACCATCCCGGCATGGCCGAGTTGCTGCTGAGTCATGGAGCCGATCCGAATGATGGAGAGACCGCATACCACGTTGCTGAATTCGAGCAGCATGAGTGTATACGGGTACTGTTGAAGCACGGTATGAATGCGAGCAGCAAAGCGACCGTACTGTTGCGCAAACTTGATTTTGAAGACATCGAAGGAGTACGCCTGATTCTTGATCTGGGCGTTGATCCAAATGAGCCCGGAATTTGGGCCAAATCTGCTCTGCACCAGGCCATCATGCGCGGCCGTTCTGTTGAGATGATCCAGTTGCTGATTGACCGCGGTGCAGACGTTAACCAGCTTCGAGGAGACGGAGTTTCAGCTTTGCAGCTTGCTGCTGATGCAGACCGCCCCGAGGTCCTGGAAATTTTGCGGACCTCCGGAGCTACCGGCTGATCAGCTTCTTTCTACCGGGTGACCAGCGATGAAAGCATTGGTTTTTCCCGCATATTGTACCGCTACGCACCAATTGCCTTGCCGGTAATCACCCATGCTGTGTCTAATGTCGGGAGATATACCCGAATCGCGGAGACAGATAACTTTGCGACCTACCAACGACCTCAACGAGGAAAATATGAATCGTTTTTTCAGCCGTCGACAATTCACGCAGATCGCAGCTACCGGTCTGGCCACTTTATTTGCCGTCACGACCGTGCCCGTATTTGCTCAGGACGGCGCGGTTCAAGACGCACCTGCGGCAGCGCAGGATCTTCCGTCCGCCAACGATATTATTGAAATGAACATCGAATCGATGGGCGGTCGCGCAGCTCTGGAAGCTGTCAGCTCGATGGCCTCGACCGCTTCGATGACCATCCCCGGACCCGGCGGCGACATGCAGGTCACCGTTGAAGTCAAACAGTCAGGCGAAAAATTCCTGATGCAAATGGAACTTCCCGGAATGGGCTCCATGCGTCAGGGAAGCAATGGTGAAGTCTACTGGATGGAAAACCCGATGATGGGCGCTCAGATTCTTGAGGGCAATGAAATGGAAGCCGCCAAGCAGCGTTTCTCAACGATGTTTCCTCAGCTCGGATGGAGTGAGTATGACGGTGAGATTTCAGTCACCGGTAAAGAATCCGTTGATGGCACCGACTGTTATGTAGTCGTTTTCACACCGGCCGAAGGCCCTGCAACAACACGTTACTTCAACGCTGAAAACGGTCAGACCGTTAAAGAAGCTGTCACTCAGGAGTCCCCGATGGGGCCTGTTACGATGGAAACATTTCCATCCGACTACCGTGACGTAAACGGCCTGATGCTGCCGTTTATGAACACAACCGTTGCACCTCAAGGTGAAATGGAAGTGACTTTCGACGAGTACCAGATCAACCTTGAAATTGACGATTCGGTTTTCGTTCTGCCGGAAAACATCCAGAAAATGGTTGATGAAGCCGGTGAAGCTGACGGTGGTTCCGACGGTTAATTTTTTGAAAAGGCTCAGGTCAAACGGATTCCGGTTTGACTTCAAGCAGCATTCCGATAAGAATCCAGCCATGACAAGTCGCAAGCACCATCACGCACACGTCCACCATTCGCACCTCAGCAGGTGACGGGCGTGGCATGCAGCTTGTTTGAATAAACCATCAAACGCTGACCACCTCGGTCAGCGTTTTTTTTGTCCGGACATTCGGACGCCGCTGACCGGAACTTACGGCTCAGGAGGCACCTTCAATGTCCGTTCAAAACTCATTTACTCCCGATCCGGAGAATATCCGGATGGCCTTACCCAAGGGCCGGATGTACGAACAGATCGTTTCACTACTCAGTGGAGCGGGGATCCGGATAACCGAGTCGTCGCGCGGCTATCGCCCGCGAATTTCTCTTTCAGGCTGCTCGGCAAAAATTCTCAAGCCGCGAAATGTCATCAGTATGCTGACTGCCGGCGCAAGGGACGTCGGCTTTGCCGGATGTGACTGGATTCGCGAAACCGGAGCCGATCTTGTGCAACTGCTGGATACCGGGCTCAATCCGGTCCGGTTGGTCGTCGCCACTCCGGAGCAGTTTCTCGTCAATGGAAACCTTCCCGACCGTCACCTGGTTATCGCGACGGAGTATCCGAACATCGCCGCCGAGTGGATTGCAAACCGAAACCTTGATGCGAGCGTTCTTCCGACGTTCGGTGCAACTGAAGTCTTTCCGCCCGAGGATGCGGACTGCATTCTCGACAACACAGCAACCGGCAGCACGCTTCGCGCCAATGGGCTGGTCATCATCGATGAAGTGATGACATCATCGACACAGATGTATGCCTCCGGAGAAGCGCTTGAGAACGATCAGATCAAAGCAAAACTTGACGATCTGGTCATGCTATTGGAATCAGTGCTGCTCGCGCGGCAGAGAGTCATGATGGATCTCAATGCTCCCCGCGCAGAACTTGATGCTATCTGCGAGATGCTTCCCAGCATGAGGGAACCGACGGTTTCCCCCCTCAGCGACAACGACTGGGTTGCGGTTCGAGCGGCCATTCCGCGCGACCGGCTCGTTGAACTGATACCTCGCCTCAAGTCAGCGGGCGCGTGTGACATTGTCACCTCGCCTGCCGCCCAGATTATTCCGTGATCCGGGACATCACGCCGAAACCACGCACTTTCATATTTTGCAGAATCGAATCGATAACGCTCGAACCATGGGTACTCAAAAAAACACGTCGCAAGGATATTCTCCGCCACAGTTCACCGGGGAGATCCAGTTGCAGCTGAGTCGTAACGAATCAACTCCGGCACTCGATGACCTTCCATCGCGGGCAGAGTCACTGCTGAACAATGAAACGGTCTGTCGTTATCCCGATCGCTCCCGACTACGCAACACCATCGCGGAGTTTGTCGGTGTTGATTCCAATCGTATCGTCATTACCGCAGGTGGCGACGATGCCATCGATCGTGTGATGAACGCGTTTATCAGTGAAGAATCGAACCGGGTTGTCGGGCACAGTCCTTCCTTTGAGATGATTGATATCTACGCCGATCAATACAGCGTCCGGCTCAACAAAATCAACTGGCCGGAAGGAGACTTTCCGGCGGATGAGTTCAAGCAACAGATAACGCCCGATACCTGTCTTGCCGTAATCGTTACCCCGAACAATCCAACGGGCGGTGTCGTTCCAACGGCGCAGATCGTTGACATTGCCGCCCGCGCGAAGGAGCAGAACGCAATGCTGCTACTCGACAATGCCTACGTCGAGTTTGCAGATGAAGATCCGACCCGGGCGTTGACCGATCTTTCGAATGTTCTGATCGTCCGCACATTCTCAAAAGCGTGGGGACTCGCCGGACTTCGCATTGGTTATCTGATTGCACCCGACAAAGAAACGGCCGACCTTATTCGCGCCGTCCCCGGCCCTTATCCCGTGAGTGGTTTATCGATTGCAATTGCTGGCCGGGCGATGGCTGACTGTGAAGCTACGATGCGACGAAACGTCGAGCAGATAAGGAAAATCCGCAGCCTCGTCACATGTCTGATTGATTCGGCGGGCGGCAAGCCGCTGCAATCGGGCGGGAATTTTGTTCTCGGCGAGTTCGAGGACGCTCCGGGCATCTGGTCAGGGTTGTCATCTCAAGGTGTTGGCGTGCGCATCTTCCCTGATTCGAAAGAGCTGGCAGGCAAGTTGAGAATCACAGTTCCTCACAGCGTCGCCGGATTTCTCGAGCTCGTTTCTGCTCTGTCGCGCGTCACCGGGCTTGATCCGGAACCACACAAACAGGCAGCGGGCGGCCTCGTCTTTTCCGAATTCGAACTGGAAGCCCCACCTGTTGATGTCGCCGGTTCGCGGAAAGCCACGATCAACCGGAAAACGAAAGAGACAGAAATTGAGATTGACCTCAATCTGGACGGAACGGGACAGACAGAAATTGAAACCGGCATCGGCTTCCTTGATCACATGCTGACCGCGCTGGCTTTTCACAGCCGGATCGATCTGCGGCTTCGCTGCAAAGGCGATATCGAAGTTGACGATCATCACACGGCTGAGGATTGTGCACTAGCGCTCGGGGCTGCGATTGATTCAGCGCTCGGGCGGCGCAGTGGCATCAAGCGATTCGGTTACGCCTACGCTCCGCTGGACGAAGCGCTTGCAAGGACGGTTATCGACTTGAGTGGTCGGCCGTGGCCGGAAATCAATCTCCAGCTTCAACGCGAAATGATCGGACAGTGGGCGTGTGAAAACATCGTTCACTTTTTCCAGTCGCTGGCCATGTCGCTCAAGTGCTCATTGCATGTTGATGTTGTCCGCGGCAGCAATGATCATCACCGCGCTGAAGCAGCATTCAAATCTCTGGCCAAAGCGCTTGGTCAGGCGATCACAAAAACCGATGGAGAGGTTCCAAGCACGAAAGGAGTGCTGTGATGGTCAGCATTATCGATACAGGAGTTGCGAACATCCGGTCACTTCAAGCCTCGTTCGACCGGCTTGGCCAGCCATGGCAACTTACCACCGCAAGTGAATCCATCCTCGACTCCGATTACGTCGTTCTGCCGGGGGTGGGAGCATTCGGCGCTGCGGTCGAGCAGATTGACCGTCTGGGCATCCGCAATTCGATTACCGGACGCATCGAATCCGGGAAGCCGACTCTTTGTATCTGCCTCGGCATGCAATTGCTGTGCAGCAGTTCCCTCGAAGCCCCCGGCGCTCACGGCCTGGGAATCATACCTTCACAAATCGTCCGTCTGCCTGATCACGTTCAAGTGCCTCAGCTCGGATGGAATACCGTTGCACCGGCGCGCAGAACGACGGCCTACTTCGAGGCAGGCGAAGCCTACTTTGCGAATTCGTTCTGTCTCGATTCTGTTCCGGATGACTGGAACCACGCGGTAACGGAATACGGTTGCCGGTTTGTGAGTAGTTTCTGGCGAGGCCGGGTTCTGGCCTGTCAGTTTCACCCGGAATTGTCGGGGGCCTGGGGTGAAAACGTCATCGAAAACTGGCTTGCAGGGACGCCGATAGAATGTGGAGGACAACGATAATGCTGAAATCCAGAATCATTCCATGCCTCGATGTCAAAGATGGACGTGTCGTCAAAGGTGTCAAATTTCAGAATCTGCGCGATGCCGGTTGCCCCGTGGAATTGTCGCAACATTATCAGCAGCAAGGCGCTGATGAAATCGTTGTGCTGGATGTTTCCGCGACGCGGGAAGCCCGCCTGGCCATGCTCGACACGATCGAAAACATCAGGCGACGGATTTCGATACCGCTGACCGTCGGCGGCGGCGTCGGCTCGGTCGAAGATGCCGGCCGGTTGCTTGGCTCGGGAGCAGACAAGGTCAGCGTCAACTCGGCTGCCGTGAAAGACCCTGAGCTAATCGCGCGACTGTCCACGCGCTTCGGTGCACAATGTACAGTTCTGGCGATAGACGCTAAACGAATTCAGGATTCTGCACCGGACCAGCGCTGGATGGTCGTTACGCGAAGCGGCACACAGGAGGAACCTCTCGATGCCGCGACCTGGTCGAAAAAAGTGCAACAGCTCGGTGCTGGAGAAATCCTGCTGACCAGCTTTGACCGGGATGGAACTCGCAGCGGATACGATCTCGATCTTTTGCGCGCTGTTACTTCTACAACATCGCTTCCGGTCATCGCTTCCGGAGGAGCAGATTCAGTCGAGCACATGGTCGAGGCATTCAACAGCGGCGCTCATGCGGTTCTCGCGGCGTCCATTTTTCATGACGCAGACACGACGGTGGAAAAAGTGAAACGAAAACTTGCAGACGCGGGAATCAATGTGCGGATGGGAGCAGACTCATGATTGTTCCGGAAATCTGCTTCAAGGAAGACATCGGGCCACAGTCCTTGCTGGAAAATGTGCGTCATTGGAGTCTGACTGGAAAGGTTCTGATCTCTGGCGCCGGCGAAGAAGATGTTGCGATGCTCGAGAACATCCTCGAAAGAGCTGCAGGGAGCGTGGATATCTTTATCGAGCTCGCAACGCCGACGGAGAGGGACGCACTCGCGCTGCTGAATGCAGGCGCGTCTGTCATCGTATGCGATTCGGTTTTCGATTTGATTCCTTCCGATCGTATTCGCCCGATCGTTGGAGAGGAAGCATCGGGCGTATCTGATTCCGGAATGAGCCCTGCTATGGTTCGACCTGCGGAACTTGACAGCGCAGAACTTCTACGTCTTGATTCCTCCGGTTCGGACATCATCGTTTCGTCTTCCCGGTTGGAATCGGAACCTGAACTACTGGCGAAATTTTTCCGCCAACGGCTTACCTCCGATCGTCCGGATGGCCTCTGGCCAACAGTTATCGTCGATCCGATTGGAACCGCGCTGGGGCTGGCCTATTCGAATTATGAAAGCCTCTTGAACTCGATCGCCACCAGAGAAGCAACGTACTGGTCGCGCTCCAGAGACGAGCTGTGGATAAAAGGCAGGACGAGCGGTGCCACACAGGAACTACTGAACATTCGATTCGACTGTGATGGCGATTGTCTTCGGTTCCAGGTGATTCAGCAGCCTCCCGGGTTCTGTCACAGGAAAACGTATACCTGCTTCGGGCAGGAACGGACAATTCAAACTGTCATCCAACGATTGGCGGAGCGTATCGAGTCAGCGGATGCGGCGAGCTACACGAAAAAGCTTGCTACGAATCCGCAGCTGCTGCGTTCGAAACTTATTGAAGAAGCCGGGGAACTTGCAGAAGCCGATTCACTTCACGAAACGGCCTGGGAAGCAGCAGATGTGTTGTACTTTTCTCTGGTCGCAATGATTGAGCGCGGTGTTGCCCTTGAGGATGTGTTTCACGAGCTCGCCCGCAGAATGAACCGGGTTGTCCGTCGTACAGAAAAACCAAAGCCGGAATAAAGCATGGAATCCAAAACCATTCGAATCGTAGATGCGGAATCATTCGATACAGCAACGGCCACGCATGCGCTTGATGAGAAGACGTATCAGCAGGCTGAAGAGATCGTGTCTCGCGTACGCTCGGGCGGTGAGTCGTCAATTCGTGAGTATGCGACACGATTCAATGAACGCAGAGATGATCAGCCGCTGACGATCGGGCCGGTCGAAATGGCTGATGCAGCCGCGAGACTTTCGTCAGAAGATCTGGACCTGCTCAAGCGAGTGGCAACAAGGATTGGAGACTTTGCAAAGGCACAGCGTGGTTCACTGTCTGCGCTGGAAATGGACGTTCCCGGCGGAAAAGCCGGGCACTCGATCGAGCCGATTGCGCGAGCAGGTTGTTATGCTCCGGCCGGTCGTTTCCCTCTTCCATCGACCGTGTTGATGACGGTTGTAACGGCACGCGTTGCCGGTTGTGAGTCCGTTGTGCTTGCCACACCCGATCCGTCGGATCTCATGCTTGCAGCCGCTCATATTGCCGGAGCCGATCAGGTCCTGACCGTCGGAGGTGCTCACGCAATCGCGGCAATGGCTTACGGCTTCGAGGGGTTCGAACGCTGCGACGTGATTGCAGGGCCGGGAAATCGCTGGGTAACAGCTGCTAAGAAGATCGTTTCAGGCGACTGCGGAATCGATATGCTGGCCGGGCCATCGGAACTGGTTTTGATCGCCGACGATTCCGCTGACGCCGCGACCGTCGCCACCGATCTGCTTGGTCAAGCCGAGCACGACGTCGACGCGCGACCATTCCTGATAACTACCAGTAAAGCTCTCGGTGAAGACGTTCAGGCCGAATTAGAGAAGCAGCTGGAGACACTGCCGACATCCGAAACTGCTCGACAATCCCTGTCAGAAAACGGAGCGATTATCGTTTGCGAATCAATGGACACAGTGGTCAGAATCTGCAATCAGCTTGCCCCGGAACATCTGGAATTGCACTGTCAAAGCGCAGACGAAATTTCTACGCAGATTCGCAATGCCGGATGTATCTTTATCGGGCATCAGTCGGCAGAAGTTTTCGGCGACTACGGGGTCGGACCCAATCACACATTGCCGACGTCCGGCACAGCCAGATTCAGCGCAGGATTGAACGTGTTTACGTTTCTGCGAATTCGAACCTGGTTGAAGCTCGACAGCGCACCTGAATCACTGGTACGCGATACCGCCAGACTGGCTGAACTGGAAGGACTGGCGGGCCACCGGGCTTCAAGCCTGCGAAGGCTTCCGCCGGAATAGCTGGAACCGGGGATGGGCCTACCGACTAATCAGGCCAATCAACAATCAGCTGTCAGCTAGTTATCCAGAAGGTCATCAATCGGTCCGATGCCAAGATCTTCAATCGGCTGGGCAAGGACGTCTGTGTCAGCGGCAGGAAGATCGTTGACGTCTTCGATCTCTCCGTCATATGGCTGAACAAGAATTCTCGTTCCTTTGATCGCGACGACTTTGACCGGTTGATTCTGCTCAATCGCAAACCCGTCGCTTAGTGCGTCATATTTGGCGTCGTCGATCAGGATAATACCGCTCGGCAGCATTTTCGTTTTGGCGATACCGATACGTCCGACAAGTCGTTCACGATCGGTGTAGGCTTCTGTCTGAGGCAGAACCTCTTCCTCAGTTCGCGCACCGATCAGGACGCGCCTGCCAATCGGAGTGTGCGGCCATATCTGCACCATGACGACCAGCAGGACAGGGATACTCACCACGGTCAGGATGAGAACGATCGCGCCGGTTTGCAGCCCGTCAAAAAACGCCACGATGACGCCGGACACCAGCAGAATGCCTGCGACGATTCCGAGAATCCCTGCGCTTGGGACGAAGAGCTCAAGAAAAATCACCATTAGGCCGGCGAGCAGCAACAGCAGTGAAATGTAAAGCGGATCCACTTAGCTTCCGTTGTCAGTTTCTGTTATCAGCAAATGCGAATTTATTATAGACGCGCGTCGGGGTAATTGGAGACTCCCGCGATTCTGCAATGGCCTAGTCTACCGGCCGGACTTCAATCCGGTTTCCGACCGCGTGGATGACTTTGACCTCAGCGCCCTTGTCAATCATCAAACCCGGAGTGATTACGTCAACGACTTCGCCTGCTATCCGCGCCTTTCCGCCGGGATTCAGTCTTGAGATTGTGACTCCGGTTCGACCTTCGAGGTGAGACCAGTCTGCGGTCGCTTCAGGATCGCGGCCGCCGATGCCGATGTCATCCGGCTGTTTGGGTGGCTTCAACATCATCCGGTTGAGGTAGGGAGTATTGGGTAGAACTTTGCGCAGCACCATCGCGGCAGCAAAGAAGCCCATCCCAGCAGCTGCAACCGCCGACAACGAGACTGGCAGCCGCTTCATTTCAGCCGCTGTCGTCGGAAACACAAACGTCTGCGATGCAAGGACGATAGAGACCACGATCATGATGACTCCGCCGATGCCGAAGATGCCGACTCCCGGAAGAATGAATATCTCCATGGCCAGAAATATCACACCGACGATAAACAGCAGTATCTCCAGCAGATCAGCGTTACCTTCAAGAAACTGACTCCAGAAGAACAGTACAAGACATAGCGTTCCGATGAATCCGGGAACGCCGACACCCGGGGCGGACATCTCCGTGGAGATAAAAAAGACGGCACCAAAAAGAAGCCATGGGGCGATAAACGGCGATGCGAGATACCGCGCAGCGTTCTCGACCCAGCGATCGGCCAGCGTCGGCTCCAGCGAAACCGGCTCCGATTCAAGCTGATAGGCCGATTGAAGCATTTCCATATTTTCAATGCGGCTGTTCCGCGAAAGCATCAGTTTCATTTCAGCCGTGTTGGCATCGATTCCATCAACAAGACTCAATGGATCAGCCGGACGCCATTTTTCCTTATCCGGTAGAGACTCATACTCTAATTCTGACAGAAGTCGTTGCTGAAGCGTTTCCGCGCTGCGGTAGCGGGTAACTTCGAGCTCAGGGTTCAGCATCGCCGCGGTAATCGACCAGTCCCGACCTTTTGTGGAAGCGATTTCCTGGATCGTCGGCAGCGTGCTTTCGATCGTCTCCGGTTCAACGGGTGGATCAAGTATGCCCCCGATCGTCGAATCGGGAGCCATTACGAGATGGTCGCAAGTGAGTGCAATCGCTGCGACGGCTCCCCTGGCCTCGCCTTCGATATAGGCGACGGTACGAATTTCGCTCGGGTTGTAACCGGCGATTCTTGAAGCAAGTCGCAGACAATCCTCGCTGTCACCGCCTGAGGCATCGATTCGAAAAAGAATGAGATTCGGAGACCGCTTGTCGAGAGCGCGCAGGATCCACTGAATCGTCCGGCTGTCAACGTATCCTGCGAGATTGATCTGAACCGCGTCCCATTCGGCACCAAGCGTAGGATCGCCCTCCAGCGAATTCGAGGGAACATTGAGTTGCCTCGCCAGATCGTTTCGTGAATCCGCGATGAAGTCGATCAGCCGGAATTCATTCAATTGGTTTGCAGTCAGGATCGCGGTTTCACCCGCCGGAGAGAGGCTGGCTGACGACAGCTCATCACCCGCTGCGACGATTTCGTCGAACATGGTCGCATTGGCGAATTCGTATCCAGCCGGGGTTTCGACACGCCGCAATTCTTCACCGCTATCGACCATCGCCATGACGACAGGAGCGGGCATACGCAGTTTTTGCGTGGTCGTCGCGTCGTACATGCTGATGACGTAGTTGTCGCCCGCAGAGTCGATATCTGCGTTGCCCATTGCCGAGTCTGACGCCATCGCGATCTGCTCAGCGGCCATCGCAATCAGAACCGCATGGCCGACGAGCCTGACTCCCGGAAGCTCACCATCTGCTCTGATACCATCGACGTAGCCACGCGGTGGCGGCAAGTAGGCGACGACGTTCAACCGGTTCATCTCAGGGCTGACCATAAAACGGACCAGCTTCTGGCAGGCTTCCAGATCACTTCCCTGCCCCGTTTTTCCATTGGCGTTGTCGAATTCCAGTACGACGACATCGCGGTCCTGAGGACGAACCGGATCGGGAGCTTTTTCAAGAATTCGCTCGAGTGCTGATTGAACCATCTGCGCCGAAGACGATGTCACAGGCAATGGAACCTGGATCAAAGTAGCAGCCCGTTGTGAATCAGGCTCCTGCTGCTGGTCACCTTCCTGCAACACGGCCCCGGTACTGCGAAGCGGTATAAGCGCCACGCAAAAAATCACGGCCAACTTAGTGGCGGTTATCAAAGGCCGTATAGAGCCAGTTGCTTTCAAGGCGTGCATCAGGCGTTTCGAAAAAATCAGGAAGTGCTCAGGCTTTACCCGACGGAACTCAACTCGGTTTTACGCGCGATTCCCGGGAAGGATTCAGCAGTCTGGATCCGCTGAAATTGCCCGCTGAAATTATAGATTCCGGCGTCAGGCCGCCAACTGAAATCAAACCGGAGGGCCATCTTCTCCGATAACGCGGGAAATCATGCGTATAAAATGGGTGAATCAGCTTGCAGGATCAGCTCACTGTTCGCACTGGAGTTTCCCAAATTGGAAACTCGCGCTCAAATTCTGCTTGGTTGAACGCTATTTCGGCGTTGCGGCGTGAGATGATCCGGCCTGTACTACACCTGTCGGTTGGTACTATTTGCCGGCTTCCCGATTTTCATCTACGAATTCGGCAACAATCTGAGTAGGTACCGCATAGGTCGCAACACGAAGTGCGCGGGCAATGTTGATTCCGATGACTTCTCCATCCGAATTCAGCAGCGGTCCTCCGCATTGTTCCGGACGAATCACCGAATCGTGCGCGATCACCTGAGGAAAGCCGAATCTTACCGCACTGAACGGACCTCCACCCCATTGGTCCTGCTGACCGTTGGAGGGAACCTGACCAAGCGTGGCGGTTACTTCCATCTCCTCTTCATCACGAAGAATAAGAATTGATACTTCATCGCCTGGACGGAATCCGGATAGTTTCTGAATCAGGTTATCGACGGTGGCGACTCTGTCGTCTTCAAATTCAACGATGATGTCGTCAGCCTGCAGACCGGCGCGTCTTGCGCCGCTGCGAGAGGTTACATTGTTAATCCGCAGTCCGGAATCAACGGGCGCGCATTCGACTCCCAGATATCCACGACGCACATTCGGCTGTCGCATGTTAAACCGTCGCGGATCGACACTGATCAGACCCATCGAAATCGGCTCGCCTTCATCGTCCGGTGAAAGAACGATGCTTCCTGCATTAATGTCGATTTCTTCTTCGCTAAGCGTAACAGGGCTGAGTCCTTCTCCTTCGATCCGCAGCAAGGCCAGATCGTAGTCCGGATGACTGGCAACGACTTCGGCATCATAGGTCTGACCGGATTCGAATACGCATTTGATTTCATCAACCAGTTCGACTTCGCTGTGTTTGGTGACAATCAACCCGCTCGCTGCGACAACGGTTCCCAGCGACAATTCGTCTCCATCGGACTCAACACGACAGACAGATGCCGCGGTATCACCCACAAGTTCGGTCAGCGTTTCTTTGACTGCTGTTGCATTGCGACCACTGGTTCTACTACTGGATCGTCTCTGAGCATCGGCGGTTTGAACGAGGCTGGCGACGAGTAAAAATGCTGCGAACGTGCAGATCAGTTTCTTCATTGTTGGTTCCGTTTGTCTGCAGATTGAATTCTGTTGTCTGGGGGGACGGTGTATTCGGTGAGCTAGTAGCTGCCAAGTTTGACTTCGAGCTCAATCGTTTCCTCGCCTCGCTTGAGGACGATTTTCACTTCGTCGTCCGGTTCTTTGTCTCCGACGAGATCACGAAGGTCTTCAAACGTCTCAACCGGTTTGCCGTCGAATTCGACGATTACATCGCCCGCTTCGATACCGGCTTCATCTGCCGCTCCGCCGGGTGTGACTTCACTGATCAAAGCTTCGCTCGCCTCCTGATCGGCTCGAACTCCCAGCAGAGCGCGGTTGCGGCGATTGTTACCCCAATCCTCGCCCTCCAGAAATCTCTCTTTGTTACCAGTGTAGATATCGACCGGAACATGAATGTTCTGATTCAAAGATCCGCTCACGCGACTGCTGATTCCAATGACCCTTCCGTCGAGATCGAAAAGGGGGCCGCCTGAGTCCCCGCCCATGATCGTGCAGTCTGTGACGACAGTTCGGGAACTGGAACTGAGTACGCGGCCTAGTCGAACAGGTGGTTCATTTCCGCGCGAATAGGAAACAGGAAAACCGATCGCGAGGCACCACTGACCGCGTTCAAGGTCCTCGGAGACGCCTGTTTCCACGTACGGCCACTCACCCTCGTCGGTTATCTGAATCATTCCCGCATCGACACCATGGTTGTTACCGAGCGTGATTGCAGAAGCGCGACGACCGTCGGGAAACGTCACTCTCACGCGGCGACCGGCACGTTGATTGACATGGGCAACAGTCAGAATGAGTCCGTCTTCGCTGATGACGACACCACTTCCACCGGATACCGAAACGGTGGCAGGCCGGATCTTCTCGATCAGCTGCTGAACATGCTCTTCGAGCAGCTTTATTTCCTCGATGCTTTCGGGAGCTCTTGTCTTGAGCGCTTCGGGGAACTCGTTTGTTACTTCTGTTTCCGGTGCCGGTTCAGCATCGGCTGTAACTTCCGGTTCGGCAGTTGCCGTTTCCTGTCCGGAGACCATCTGAAACCGGCCGAAGGCCGGCATTAGAAAAAGAGTAAATACTGCCGTTCCAATCAGCGCTTTTTTCATGGAATCCTCTATCTCGTTTCGACTTATCGCTCACCGGACGATTAATGCCCTCGCGTGCTCTTATTTCAATCTTAGCAAAACAGCATCTACCGGATGCAAAGTTTCCGGCTTGAGGGTGACTTCAAGGCCTTTAGATTGTTATTCATCGGACATTTCACGCGTTCCACGGGGTGATGAGACTGCATCACCGCAAATATTGCCGACCCGACACAAATGTCAGTCGGTTTCCTTTGAAACGGTGACTGGCGCCAAGTACTCTGATTCCATCTGATTGAAGGTGCCATCTGCACCTCCGCTTTTCGCGAGCGAATCTGCATTTCTGACTGAAGTAGCAGCGTGAACCGGACACCCGCACAAAAACCGATCGCAAGCCTTTCACTTGACCTGGATAACAAGTGGGCTTACCTCAAAACAAAGGGGGATTCTGCGTGGCAGGATTACCCCGGGTATTTCGAGGTTGCGATTCCGCGGATGCTGGAATTCCTTGAACAGATGAAGCTGACGATCACTTTCTTTGTCGTCGGTCAGGACTGCGCTCTGAGGGAGAACCATGGTCCGATCAGGGAAATTGCTGAAGCAGGCCATGAGATTGCCAACCACTCGTTTCATCACGAACCATGGTTACATCTCTACACTCCTGAAAAGCTGGAAGAGGAATTCAAGCGTAGCGAAGAAGCGATATTCGAGGTCACGGGTAAAAAGCCTGTCGGCTTCCGCGGTCCTGGATTCAGCATCGCAGACACAGTATTGAAAAAACTGATCCAGCGCGGTTACGAATATGACTGCACTGCCTTCCCGACCTTCATCGGCCCGCTTGCAAGAGCCTACTACTTCGTCTCCGCCGGCTCAGAACTTTCCGGTCGTGAAAAAGAGAGTCGCAAAGCTCTGTTCGGCCGTTTCAGTGACGGCTTTCAGACGTTGCGCCCCTTCAAATGGAAATCGGGCAGCGAGACGTTACTCGAACTCCCCATCACAACGATGCCCTTTTCGCGCGCTCCGATTCATGCAAGCTACCTGCTGTACTTGAGCGGAATCTCGCGCAGACTTGCGCGGCTGTATTTCAAGAAGGCTATGTTCATGTGCAGCATGACAGGTATCACACCTTCGATGCTGCTGCATCCGCTGGACTTTCTCGGATCTGAGGATGCTCCCGATCTGGGTTTCCTGCCGGCGATGGATCAGCCTGCGATCACGAAGATCGAGCTGTTGCAGGAATGTCTCTCGATGATGACAAGCCGGTTTGACGTTGGAACCATGAAACGGCACGCAGATGCTGTCCGGGAAAAGACAACGGCCAGTCGCTCGATTGATCAGGCGATTAAAGGCGTGTCAGCGGAGGCGATTCCGGTGACGCCTTCAGCCAGCTAACGCTTTCCACCTACGGCTTTATCCTGCGACAAAAATCGACTTCAGGATGTAGTAGTACAGTACGGCCAGTGAAGCACCGGCGGGAATGGTAATAATCCATCCGGCGACGATGTCCCTCATGACTTTCAGGTTCAGCGCGTTGATTCCCCGAGCAAGGCCGACGCCAAGTACAGCTCCGACGAGCGTATGAGTTGTCGAGATAGGCAGTCCGATCGGCAGAATCGAGGCTAGAAGAATCGTGATGGCTGCCGCGAATTCAGCGCAGAAGCCGCGACTGGGCGTCAGTTCAGTGATCTTTTCGCCCACAGTTCTGATCACGCGCCAGCCCCAGGTAGCGAGGCCGATGACGATTCCTGCACCACCGAGCAATAGTGCCCACCAGGGTGTCGTAGCTTTTGCTTCGATGACGCCGTTGTAGACCGCTTGAAACGCCGCCGACAAAGGTCCGATCGCGTTGGCAACATCATTAGCCCCGTGGGCAAACGCAACGAGGCAAGCCGTCAGTATCTGCAAAACAACAAAGATCCGCTCCACCTTGCGCAGCTCGCTTGAGTCGGTATTGGCAACTATATTGCTGGCGGACTCATCGCGAAGTTTCTCGACTACTTTTGAAAGCTCGTCCGCGGTTTCCCGTACCTCTTCCTGCTGGGCGGAGTTTTGAACACGTTTAAGGTGCATCAATGCTTTGGCAAGTGAACGTGAAACGTCAGCATCCAGGACCGGATTGGAGACATCTCCGTCCGGTGCCTCCTGAATATCGCGAACCATGCGTCTGGTAATTGCAAATGTGATCGCCGCAATCACTGAGGCAATCCCGGCAACGATCAGCATGAAGCCTACAGACTCGGCATCCATGTCGCGCGCTTTCCAGACTGATTTCAAGCCTTTGAAAGCCGTCATGCCTGTCATCACGAACAGTGTGATTGCCGCCAGCCATGGCGCGGTCCTCTTGGCAGCGCGCACCGGGTTCCTTTTGTAAAACACCGTTCGCAATATGATGCCGAAAAGCAGATAGGCAATCGTTCCGGAGATCAAAGGCGAGATGATCCAGCCGGCACTGATCAAAGTCACCTTGTCCCATTCGATACCGCTGAACCCGAGAGCAACACAGCCGAATCCCACAACTGCTCCGACGATGGAATGCGTCGTGGAAACGGGCCATGACATCCAAGTCGCAATCAGCAGCCAGGTACCTGCCGCCAGCAGCGCAGCGGTCATCCCGCAGGCAAGAATAAAAGGCGCATCAGCACCGTAGGTTTCGGTGATCAGCGACGGATCGAACATCTTCTTTCGTACCGTCTCTGAAACGTTCGAGCCCACAATGAAGGCTCCGGCAAATTCGCATATAGCGGCCAGAATCACAGCCCGCCGGAGCGTCAAAGCGCCGGATCCGACCGAGGTGCCCATTGCGTTTGCAACATCGTTAGCGCCGATGTTCCAGGCAACAAAAAAGCCTGCAACAAGGATCAGCCCGATCAGGGCGTAACCCATCGTGGAAATTTCGGCGATGAGGAGAAAATCAATTCCCGCCATATCTGGTTTGTCTCAGTTCGAAAGGGTGTGGCCGGTGGTGGGAAACGTTATTTGAGGCTGAGTGTTTTGAGCACCCGGTTGGCGAGGTTCTCGGAGATATTTGAAATGCGGCTGAGAATTCTGGTTACTCTCATCCACAGTGAAAACTCACCAAGTGAAAAGGTTGAATCCAGGGCGTAGAGCTTTTTGAGAAGGTCAACCTGGACGACATCAGCGCGGTGTTCTGCAAATGCGGCGTCGTTTGCCAGAGACCGGATCTTCTCGCCCTCCGGTCCACCGAATCCCGATTCGATGAGTTCATCCAGCTGGTTGATTATTTCGTGAACGATATTGAAAGCGTCGAGATTGAGTTTCTTGAACTCTTCAAAATCACTACGCACTTCATCTGGAACCGGCAGGTCCTTGAATGTCAGAACCTTGCAGACATCCTCAGCGGTGTCTCCAAGCGAATCCTGAAGTGAAACGATCTCCAGAACCTCCGCTCGATCGATCGGCATAAAGAACCGTCGTAACAGACGGTTTCGCAGGTCGGTCTTGATCTCGTCTGCCTGATGTTCGAGCTCACTGACTTCCTGGGAAATGCGGTCGAGTTCTGAATACTTGCCGTCCCGGACCGCATCCAGCGCTTCGTTCATTTTGTCCACGCATCGTGCGACCTGATTCATGTGCAATTGAATCTGGCCAAACGGCGAGCGACCGAAAAGTTTGCCGATGGTACTCACTGGATGCCCGTAGTCCTTCCAGACAATGTTAAGAAATCTTCACAAAGATTAGATGGGCTAAGCCCTTTTGGGGCAAGGACCTGCAAAACGCGGGTTTTTTCAATGTACTGGCGTCGCCTGAGAACGGAAGCGACCATGGAAGGGATGGCTGCCTCCAATCCAAATCCAGAAACACATCCGGCAGGTCGTCCTTCGCGCGCGCTGCTGAAGTGGCTCGCAATCTATCTCGTCCTGCATCTGCTCACGGTTCTGGTCTTCTTCTGGGTCACCAGTGGCATTGTCCGGAACCAGATGCTTGGTGAAACGGAAAAGCGGATGAATGACATTGCTGTGCAACTGGTGCAGCACATCCAGCGCAGTGAGCAGGGGCTCGAAGATCCGCGACTGCCGGAACTGCTTCAAACGCTCGGCGAGAAAACGGACGTCCGCTACACGCTCGTTGACAGCAATGGAACGGTTGTCTGCGATTCAGAAACAGGAACTGCTGACATCGGACCTCACGAAGATCGGCCGGAAATTATTCAGGCTGTCGCGAGCGGCTCCGGCTTTTCGCGGCGTTATAGCGATACTCTAAAGACCGAGCTGATGTACCACGCCCTGGCCATCGATGACGAAGATTCTTCGGAGGGGACTGATGTGGTGCGAATCGCGGTATCGGTTCAATCGGTTACCGATGCAATTCGATCAAGACGCAATCTGATCCTGCTGTTTTCGCTGCTACTGGGCGGGCTTTCGGCTGGTTTGATGACGCTGTTTTCCATCCGCGCACTGGCTCCGTTAAGTGAATTCGCTGAAGCCGCACGTCGAATTGGAGAAGGAGACTACACCAACCCGCTTTCAGCCGGCCCCGGCGAAAATCGGGATGAATGGGAAACGGTAAGGCGCTCATTGCGAACGATGCAGAAGGACCTGCAAAGCAGAGAGGAACGTCTGACCGAAAACAGCCGGCAACTCGAAGCTGTACTCAGCAGCATGAGTGAAGGTGTTCTTGCGACCGACTCAGCGGGAACTGTGATCCTGGCCAATCTGGCCGTGTGCCGGATGTTGTCGATCTCCCGTGATGAATTGATCGGACAGGACCTGGCCAGCATGGTTCGCGTTCCCGAATTGCAGACAGCAGTCCAACAGGCTCGCGAAACGAGAGCATTTGCGCGCACGGAATTTCAAACCCTGTCCGAGCCGCGCCGGACTCTCAGCGGTCGCATCAATGTAATGGACAACTCACCCGAATCCGGCGTTGCGATCGTATTAAACGATGTTTCCGAGTTGCGGCAACTGGAGACGATGCGCCGCGACTTCGTATCCAATGTCTCTCACGAACTCAAAACGCCGCTGTCAGCGATCAAGGCTTATGCGGAGACACTCAAGCTCGGTGCCATTCACGACTCTGACAACAATATGCAGTTCGTCGAACAGATCGAATCCAATGCAGATCTGCTGAACCTTCAGATTCAGGATTTGATTGCGCTGGGTCGAGTTGAATCAGGGCACGCAGCATTCGATATCTCGAGTGTGAACATCAATGACGTTTGTCATGCCTGCTTTGAACGCTTTGATGAGATCGCCAGAAAACAGAGTATCAGTCTGACGGTTCAATACGCCGAAGAGACTCCGATTGTCCGCGCCGATGAAGAGGCGGTCACAACGATCGTTAACAACCTTGTTTCCAACGCCATTCAATACACACCGGCCGGCGGCAACGTGCTGATTAAGACCTCGATTGATGACTGGGACGCAACGGTTCAGGTCGTCGACGACGGCATCGGCATCGGTGCAGAAGACAGCGCGCGGATCTTTGAGCGCTTCTATCGAGTTGACAAAGCAAGATCGCGGGACATGGGCGGTACGGGACTTGGCCTTTCCATCGTCAAGCATCTGGTTCAAGAGTTCGATGGATCGATCGATGTCTCTTCAGACATAGGAAAAGGGAGCACGTTTTCAGTCAAACTCCCGCTGATCGACGCCGAGTAAAAACGCCGTCGATTTGGCCCGCCATTTGTCTGTGGTGGTCGTGCGTCAAAATGCCACGATCTAACGCAAACCATTTAAAACAATAGACTTATGGCATTCTCCTGTGCATCTACCACCAATTTTTAAGAAACCTTCACGATTTCTTAACAATCGCTCTGTATTCTTCTGGCGCTTCGGGAGAAGCGCATCGCGCATGCCGAGGCCAAATTCTGCAAATCCCTTAGGTTACCTCTAAGAAGTATAGAAAAGGAATTATGAAAAACGGTGTTCTCTCAGCTGCCGCATTGCTGGCAGTATTCGGATTGTTGTTGGTGGGCTGCGATTCTGGCCCAGACGCAGGTGGCGGTGAAAACGGTGGTGACAACGGTGGATCAAATCTATCGGGAAGCATCACGATTGAAGGCTCCAGTACAGTTGAGCCGATTTCGACAAAGGCCGGTGAAGAGTTCAACAAGGACTACCCGGGTGTCAACGTAGCGGTTTCCGGACAAGGTACCGGTAACGGCTTTAAAGCTCTTTCCAAGAAAGAGTGCGACGTTTCAGGCGCTTCGCGTCCGATCAAAGCCAGCGAGCGTGACGCTTGTAACGAAGCGGGTCTTCGCTTCTATGAGATCCCGGTTGCCTACGATGGTCTTTCCATTGTCGTGAACAAGGCAAACGACTTCGTTGACCAGTTGACCGTTGAACAGCTGAAGATGATCTTCCGCGAAGACATGGCTGTAACCATGTGGAACGAAGTTGATCCTTCGTGGCCGGAAGAGGAAATCACGATCTACGCACCCGGTGTTGCTTCGGGTACTCACGATTACTTCCGTGAAGTCATCGGCAAGAAGGACGATAAGAACATCCGTTCTGATGAGACAATCACGCTCAGCGAAGACGACAAGCTTCTTGTCACAGGTGTTAAGGGTGAAGAATTTTCGATCGGCTTCTTCGGTTTTTCCTATTACAAGGAAAACGAAGATGACTTGAAAGTTGTTCCGATTGTTGATCCGAACACAGGCGAAGCGGTTACGCCTACTGAAGCGACGATCGAATCGGGGGAATACGCTCCATTCAGCCGTCCGCTTTTCATCTACGTCAATGCTGAATCCTACCAGCGGGCGGAAGTTGCCGAGTTCGTCGACTTCTATCTTGAAAACGCTGCGATGATTGCAGAAGGCGCGCGTTACGTTCCGCTGCCGGCAGAGATTTACGCGGCAGCACGTGACCGTCTGGACAAAGACATGTCTGGAACTCACTATCTGGATGAAGAAGGTGAAAAACGCTCTGGTCCGGTCAGCGACGTCTATGTCGAAGGCAACCTGATCAGCGAATAGTTAATAGACGTTCAACAGGAAGGGCGGGCGCCCCTCGCCCTTCCTGTTCGAGCCTCCCTCCCGAACGGCACAAAGATGTCAACAGCCGAACCCGGCAAAATGCTTCCGGTCGATCCTCGACCGACCTACCAGCTTCGCTCGACCGCCAACGCGCGGATATGGCAGCGGTTCATGCTGTTCCTGCTGACACTTTGCGCTCTTGTTTCAATCGCCACTACAGCCGGCATCATCATCATGCTGGTCTACGAGTCAGCAGGCTTTTTTCTTAACGAACAGATCGAAGTAGGCCGGTTCTTCACAGACACCAAATGGACAGTCGGCCAGACGCAAGGGGAACTGAGCTACGGCATCTGGCCTCTGGTTTCGGGAACCTTCCGGATTACCGGAATTGCGATGCTGATCTCGCTGCCGATCGGTTTGATCACCGCGGTTTATCTGTCCGAGTACGCTTCGCAGCGGACTCGTTCAATTCTGAAACCGACCCTCGAAATCCTGGCCGGGATTCCGACGGTCGTTCTCGGATTTTTTGCCGTCAAGTTCATCACACCGTGGCTGCTCGCTCCGCTTGGGGATTTCAAGACGTTCAACGCAGGTGCGGCTGGAATCGCGGTCGGCATTCTCTGCCTGCCACTTGTGACGTCGCTGGCCGAGGATGCTTTGCGAGCGGTGCCGGTATCGCTGAGGGAAGGTTCGTACGGACTTGGAGCAACCAAGCTCGAAACAACAATCAAGGTTGTGATTCCCGCGGCCCTCTCAGGAATTATCAGCGCGTTTCTACTCGCCCTCGCCAGAGCGGTCGGCGAAACGATGGTCGTAGCACTCGCCGCTGGAAGTTCACCGACGCTGACCCTCGACCCGAGGCAGCCTTCACAGACGATGACGGGATTCATCGTTGAAACGTTCAAGAGTGAAGCGGTCACTCCCGGGACAGTGAACTATTACTCGATCTACGCAGTCGCCGCCGTGCTGTTTCTGCTGACGTTCACGATCACTTTGATCGGTCAGATCATCCGCCTTCGATATCGTGAGGTGTATGAGTAATGAACGAGCGAAAGCAGTTTTACGAAAATCCGAGAAGTGAAGAAAACCGCAAGAAAAAGAGCAATGCTTTCGCGACCGTTTGCCTGCTGATTGCCAGCCTTGCTGTGGTGATCCTCGTCACTCTCATCGGATCTATTGTCGCGAGTGGTGGAAACTGGTTGAGCTGGGAATTGCTGACCGGAGTTCACCGCGAGGACAATCCGGAAGGTAGTGGTATCGGACAGGCGATTGCCGGTTCACTTGTACTCTGTTTTATCTGCGGGGCGGTGGCATTGCCGGTTGGAATCGGGACGGCACTTTTCCTTGAAGAATTCAAACCGACTAATCGCATCGTCGGCTGGCTGCACAGCCTGGTCCAGCTGAACATCAATAACCTGGCTGGTGTGCCCTCTATCGTTTACGGAATTCTAGGGCTCACAGCATTCGTTTACATGTTCGGCTTGATCGAACCGATTCAAGCGAACAATCCTCCGTCCATCGAAATCGGCGCGACGTACTTCTACCAGACCAAAACTCTCGGCGGTAAGTGGGTGACTTTCCCGGCAGAGGATCCGGAACAGACCATCCTCAAGATCAACGAGCCGGTTGAAGTGACGATGCCGTCCGGCGAAATCGTGATGCTGAATGTTCTGCCGAAATCCGAGCCCTCACCGCGCGACGATGCAGTACGCGATGTCACCGTTTTTGAAGGCGCCAATGCATCTACGTTCCGCAAAAACTCACCCATACATTTTCACCTCCCGTTCAGCAAAAGTGTCCTTTCGGCGGGCTTAACGCTGGCACTGGTAATCCTGCCGATCGTGATCATCGCTTCGCAGGAGGCACTTCGAGCTGTTCCTGACTCACTTCGCGAGGCCTCGCTGGGGCTGGGCGCGACACGTTGGCAAACGGTTCGCGGTACTGTTCTTCCTGCGGCCATTCCGGGAATCATGACCGGGGCGATTCTATCGATGAGCCGTGCAGTCGGCGAGGCAGCTCCGATTATCGCCGTGATGGGAAGTGTCGCAGGAACAACGACCGGGCTGACCAGTCTGATGGATAAGTCCCCGGTGCTGCCTGTGATGATTTTCCGCTGGGCTGGAGAAGAGAACCCGGGATTCGAACACTTATCAGCAGCAGCGATTATCGTCTTGCTGGTATTCCTTCTGATCATGAACTCAATCGCGATCCTGATCCGGTATCGTCATGAAAAGAAGCAGAGTTGATCGGATGGATCAGTCGTGTGCCTATAATGAGTCGACAACGAAACGCTGACAGAGAAACAACGCGGAACTGAAATTGAATACAGGACCTCCCAACATGACCGAACGTGGATCAACTCCGGAAGTCGGTCAGAATGCCGTGCAGGCGACTGCGAAGAAGGAACCGGACACAGCGGCTGAAGCCGCAGTTCGTTTCGAGTCGTTCAGTGCATGGTATGGCGACTTTCAAGCGATCCACAGCATCGATCTGATCATCCCCGAACGTCAGGTCACGGCTTTCATCGGCCCCAGCGGCTGCGGCAAAAGTACGCTGCTCAAATGGATCAACCGGATGAACGATGTTGTTCCAGGTGCAAGGGCTGATGGAACACTGGTGCTTGGACAGCAGGATGTTCTCAGCCGTCAGACAGACGTAGTTCAGCTTCGTCGCCGTGTCGGAATGGTATTCCAGAAGCCGAATCCATTTCCAAAGTCCATCTTCGACAATGTAGCATTCGGTCCGCGACTGCACTTCAAGATCGACAAACGTGACCTCAACGAGCTGGTCGAGTGGTCGCTTCGCAAGGCCGCGGTCTGGGACGAAGTAAAAGACCGTCTGCATAAATCAGCGCTGGGACTTTCCGGCGGACAGCAACAGCGGCTATGCATCGCCCGCGCAATCGCAACCGGCCCTGAAATTCTGTTGATGGACGAACCGTGCTCGGCGCTCGATCCGGCGTCTACGGCGAGAATCGAAGACCTGATCTTCGAGCTGAAAGAACAGTACACAATCGTGATGGTCACCCACAACATGCAACAGGCGCGACGCAGCAGTGACCGTACCGCCTTTTTCTTCGAAGGCAAAATCATCGAAGCCGGTGAAACGCTGCAGCTATTCACAAAACCGCGCCAGCAGCAGACCGAAGATTACGTCACCGGTAAGTTCGGATAACAAAAATGTCAAAACACTTTCAACGTGATGTCGATGAACTGCATCGCAGCATGATGTCTCTGTTCGGCTACGTCGAGCAGATGATTGACCATGCCATGCAGGCACTATGCGAACGCAAGATCGAACTGGTTGACGGAATCATTGCCTGCGACAGCAATGTCGATCAAACCGAAGTCGAAATCGAAGAAGACTGCCTGAAGATCCTTGCGCTTCATCAGCCTGTCGCCGGCGACCTGCGCCGCGTGACGACGGTATTGAAGATCAACCATTCACTCGAACGGATGGCCGACCTCGCATGCAACATTGCTCATCGCGCTCAAAGCGTTCACGAGTCTCCTTATTTTCCGATTCCTTCCGACCTGCCTGAAATGTTCCGCGTCGCGACCGAAATGGTCCGCATGGCGCTCGATGCATTTGTCGGATCGAACTCGGCACTGGCGGTTGAGACCATCCAACGTGATTCAATCGTTGATGATTTCAACTTGACCGTGATTCAAGAGTTGCGAGCCCTGATGAAACAGGATTCGCAACTCGTCGAACCCGCGCTTCACTGTTTCTCTGCTTCGCGACACGTCGAACGTATTGCAGACCTTGCAGAGAATATTGCTGAAGACGTTATCTACATCGTTGACGGGGACATCGTTCGTCACCGTCACGACGAAGTCGACTGGAAGCCTGCACATAGTGATTCACCTGACACGAAGTCCTGAGTAACTAATTGAGATGGCAAGTCCAAAAATTCTAGTCGTTGAAGACGACCGCTCGATCGCCGACGTACTCAAGTACAACCTTGCGGGCAGCGGTTACGAAGTAATCTGTTCCTATGACGGTCAGGACGCGATCAATCAGGCCCGGTTGAAACTGCCGGACCTGATCGTGCTCGATCTGATGATTCCGGTGATCGACGGCCTTGAGGTCTGTCGCCGGTTGCGCGCCGAAAGCGCCACACGCGACACGCCGGTATTGATGCTGACGGCCAAATCCGAGGAATCGGACCAGCTGGTCGGCTTTACCGTCGGCGCCGATGATTACGTCGTAAAACCGTTCAGTATCAAGATCGTCCTTGAGCGCATCAAATCCCTTCTTCGCCGCCGTAAGCGCAGCAGTGAATCAGAAAACGATTCGATCACGCGTAACGGCATCACGATCGATCGCACGCGGCATCGTGTTTCGGTGGAAGACCGCTCTATTGATCTGACGCCAAGCGAGTTTCGCTTGCTCGACACGCTGATCCGGCAACCCGGTCGTGCGTTTGACCGTAGCGAGCTGATCGACGCTGCTCTGGGCGGAGACACGCTGGTGCTGGAAAGAACGATCGACGTGCACATCCGCTCGCTGAGGAAGAAGCTCGGTCCTGAAGCGACCGAGATGATTCAGACGGTGCGTGGAGTTGGTTACCGCTTTAGAGAGTCGCGGGTGTAACAATCACCTCACGACTTTCTGCTCAGGATTTCAACTGTCGCTACGCTGAACGCTTGTTCAAAGGCGCGGCGCGCTGAACTCGAGTTTGACTTCGCCCTCAGACGCTTTGATCCCTTCGAGGTTGGGAGTGTTCTGCGAGTCGATAACGTCGATCAGAATGTGTGGCACGGGATCATGAAAACAAAACTCGACATTTTCGTCGCCGGCTAATTCGTTTTGCGGGATCATCTGCAACAGCCACTGGGTCGGAAGTGGCAGGCGGCCGATTTTGCCACCGAGAATCTCGAGCTTCAGTTTGTCATCTGCGCCCATTGTCAATCTGAGATCAGCCGTAACCACAACCGATGCATCTTCGCCGGCGAATATTTCGCCAGCCATTCGAATACGGTCCTCTTGAATCTGAATTCGAAGATTCTGCAAGTCACCTTGCGAGTATTCACCGCCTGCAAATAGTGCGTTGAGGTCATCCTGAGTCAGCACGATCGACTTGTTTTCCGGCGGCTGTGGCTGAGCACCATTGTCGGCCAGCTGCTGCATGTTCTGATCGTTTGCAATCGAGCTGACCATCCACTTCTCGATGTCGGCTGTTTCGGCCATCAGTCGTTCTTCGACTTCCTGCGCGTCGGCTGCTGTGTAGGCTTGAGCCTTCAGCTCGGCATAGAAGGACGGCTCGCTCATCGCCATCCAGACGGAGACGCCGGCCACGGCGACGATCAGGAGGACGAAAGCGACGCAGCCAAGGAACATTCGGAACAGGATTTTAAGGATCATGACGATTCTCATGTACGGGTGGACGATACTCTTCTGAAGCGTAGGTCCCGAATCGAATGGTCAGGCTGAAAAACGCCCGGCCCGGATTAGAATTTTGTGGATCGAAGTGCGGATTTCCCGTCATGATTCCGGCCTTGCCGGTCGATTTAACTTCTCCTAAACTGGTTGATCTTCTGGTGTGAGCCAGAGTCCCTATTCCCCTGTAGCTCAGTTGGTAGAGCAGCGGACTGTTAATCCGCGTGTCACTGGTTCGAGTCCAGTCGGGGGAGCTTTCAAGATGAAAGCCGTTGATCCTGTTAAGGATCGACGGCTTTTTTCGTGCGCAGTAAGTTCATCCGGTTGTTCGCGATTGCCTGCACTGCAACTCGTCGTTTCGCGCTTTTTTGATTCGTACAGTGAGCGGGCACAGTGGTGAGCGGCAAGGCGTTAGCCGCCGGTTTGGCGAAGATGAGTTGAAACGTCGCGCAACGAACCCGCGGCTAGCGCCTTGCCGCTCACAGGTCACGTGCAACCTGGCTCGCGAGAGGCGGGTGTGTCCTGGCACTCGCAGGGCAGCAGTAAGAGCACCTCCATGTGCTGCTACACGAGCAAGCTGCTGCGGCAACCGGCGATGAAGAACCGCTGATCGTCGTCACTGAACGCAAACGACCTTGACGGCCAACTGTACCAACAAGTCTACGTGCCTCAGGACTCGCTGAAGCAAACACCCGAACAAGCCAACGGCCGCGAAGAACTCTGTGTGATGCTGGCATCCCGCGAATCCGGCGGCTAGCGCCTTGCCGCTCACAACATTCTGTGATGACCGACGATACCCACCGCAGCCAATACGGCTTAAAGGCACGACTGAACAGAACAAGGGCAAGGAGACCGGCGAAGTCACCGGTGCGAACTACGTCTTCGGCTAGGCCAAAAAACATGCGAGACGCGCTGCCTCGCGCGTCGTTCACTGGCTTCACCATGAACGGCGGCTAGCGCCAGCCGCTGATGAATACGAACTCGTGAGCGGCAAGGCGCTAGCCGCCGGGTCATGGCGACTGGTACGATGCGGATATGCCAGACGACTTCAATGAACCAATAACGCTTTTCATCACATGGACCACATACGGTTCATGGTTGCCAGGTGATTCTCGTGGTTGGGTGAAATGGAAGAAAGGTAAACAGCGGCCGCAGCCTCATCTTGAGGATTGGTGCAAGGGGCGGATGAAAGAGAAAGCTGTATTGCTTTCGCCCGAGCAGCGCGAGGCTGTTGAGAGCGTCATTCGCAAACATGCCGAGCATCGTGGCTGGGAGTTGCATGCGGTTTCTGCTCGATCGAACCACGTTCATGTCGCTGTGACGGTTGGGGCAAAAAATGGTAATCAGGAGGAACGCGTTGTCGATGGAGTGAAGCGAGTTCGCGATCAGTTCAAGGCGAATGCGACTCGTGTATTACGGCAAGGTGCGAATCCGATTCAAAACGAGAAGGTCTGGACGAAGGGTGGCGATATTCAATTCGTTGATACAGACGATGACTTGGAGCAAGTCGTGATTTATATAACCGAGGCGCAAGATCGAATGGGACGCGGAAAGTTTGGGTAAACGAACCGGCGGCTAGCGCCTTGCCGCTCACATGTCCTGTTCGCAGGGATCAGCGCGTCTCGATTGGGCGGGCTCGAAGGTCGCATGGGCGGGCTCGAAGATCACAAACGTCGAACGCAAGGAGTTCGGCAGCAATCATGAATCCTCGTCACGATGGCGTCGGCCATCGGCATCTGCGAAAACGAATTTCTTTGATGGGTTTTTGGCGTTGGTTGCTGATTTCGAACTTGAATTCTCAGCGGTAGAATTGAAAACAGCTGCGAATTAGATCAACCTGAACACTTCTTTCCCTGCCATTTGGAGCCCGCCTGATGTTTCCTCCACAAAATTGCACTGGTGTTCGGCGCTGCGTGACGATGTTTGTCGTACTCGTTATCGCTGGTGTTAGCGCTACGGTGTCGCCGAAATTCGCGATCGCTCAGGAGATCAAGTACGAAGATCGGATCGGGTCTAATCGAGACTTCGATATGTGTGAAAACTATCGATTCGATCAGATCACGCGGCTTGTTGAAGCAGGAACGATCTCGCAGCGGCAGGGCTACAACATCTGGAAACGGATCGCATCGGATAAAGAAGCAACAGCAAGACTGCTCGGCGAAGCAGTTAACGCAGGCGAACTGACTCAGGATCAGGCGGACCGGTTGCTGCCAATACTTGATCTTGAAATGAACTATATCGATACGCGGCACGGACGTTTTGGTCAGCCGAAAGTTGTGACCAAGGGGCAGTTCGAACCGGGTGAAGTCAGCGCCGAGAACCGTGCGGCGGTCTGGGCGCGATTGATCGCCGCGAACGAACGGGGAGAAATCTACGACTACGATGTCGCTTCGATCATGAACCAGCTGTACGCGGGTTTTGATTCTGACAATGCTCCTGCTGAAGAAGTCGCAAGGTACCGGGCTGCATTGAATCCACGAATAGCCCAGAGCGGTTCGATGGATCGTGTCATGCAGAATGTACAGATGGAACGTGCGCAAGCTGAAGAGGAGCGAAGTGAATCCGGCTACGGGAAGACTGAAATTCAAATCGCCGATCCCGGTGACTGGGGCAAAGACTTCGCAGAACCGATCTTCTCAGGTCCCCAACCCGGCGAAGAAATCGCTTCTCTGAGAGTCATGAACATGCGGGGCGAAGAAGCAGGCCAGGAAATCGATCCCGTCGAACTGGCCGGTGACAAACTTCATCTCATGATCTTTGTCAGCAAGTCGCGGACGTTCGGGCGCTTCCTTGGACATCTGCGGCAGCAACTGCAAGCAATTGAAGACCGTTCGGGACAAGCGTGGGCGATGTCTGTCATAGTCTGTAACAATGATGCAAACGAGTCTGCGAACAGTTTTACCGTTCTCGATGAGCGCTATCCGGCGAATCTGGTTGTCGGCTTGTCCACGGATGGATCTGACGGCCCTCCGGCTTACGGCCTGGACAGGAACCTGACGGCCACCGTCATCGTTGTCAGGGATGGTCGTGTTGTTCACAACCTGCCTTATGCCGGCGATGCGTTTTACACTCAGCCGCATATTCTCGGTGCTGTAGCCAGCGCGATGGAAGTCGATCACGACACTCTTCGCACCTACATCGAGGACACGCCCGGCGACGCGGCTTCTGCAGCCTACGCGCGACGCATGAATCAGAACGCGGATTCATCTTCCTCAACAAGACAGGGTTTTCGAAAAAGGCTTGCTCCACTGGTGCTCGATGGAACACTTGCGCGAGCCGAAGCGGCTGAGATATTCCAGGTTTCCGGTGACGCGGACGCATTGCGTCGGAAAGTTGAATCGCTCGTCGAAGAGGAAAAGCTGACACCTGAACAGGCCGACGAACTTCTGCGCGATGACGATTCGGTTGATGATTCGCCTGCCGGTGGCGACACCGAAGAAACTGAGTCGAGCCGCGGTGGACGTGGTCGTTAACAGGTGGTCCTTAGCAGTTCGCCGGTGATCTGGAATTCCGGCGCGCAAGCGACGTTCGTACGAAGCACGATAGAACAATGAAATACACGTTCATCATTCTGGCTGCGTCTTCGATATGGCTCGGCGCATTCCTGTGCCTGATGTCAGCGGACACCATGACGCCTGCGGAAACGACAGGCGTTAGCAATCCGGAGGAGAGCAGACAAGTCGATGAAGTTGTTGATTTCAAAAACGACTTGATCCCGATGTTCACCAAACTGGGATGTAACGCCGCCCAGTGTCATGGTTCAGCCGTCGGTCGTGGTGGTTTCAAGTTGTCACTTTTCGGAGGAACCCCAGTGGACGACTATGACGAAATCGTCCGGCGACTGGGCGGCCGCCGGGTCAATGTGACCGATCCGGAGTCGAGCCTCGTCTTCATGAAACCGGCCGGATATGTCGAGCATGGTGGCGGCGCGATTTTTGTCGATAACGATGACAGCGCTCAGATGTTGCTGAGCTGGATTGATCAGGGAGCCCCATACGTAGAACACCGGAAACTCAGCCGCGTCGAAGTGCCTCCCGCAAGGTTCGTCGCGGCAGCGGCTGGAGAAGAACTGCAACTATCAGCGGTTGCTCATTACGACGATGGATCGACCCGCGACGTTACCGACTTGACTCAGTTTGTGGCTGACGATGATTCTTCCGTCAGTATCCAGCTTGCTACGGCTAAGGTATTACGCCCCGGTCGGCATATTGTCATTGCAAGGTATTCGTCTGAAGTCATTCCGATCGAGTTAGTCGTGCCGTTCGCAAATACAGGAGACACTTTGTCTTCAGAGCCGCGGGTTAACTTCGTGGATGAGCATGTTCTGCGGTCACTTGCTGAGCTGCGTCTGCCTGTGTCGCCGCCTGCCGATGACTCGACATTCATGCGTCGGATTACTCTCGACCTCACAGGATGCCTTCCTGAGCCCGCTTCCAGCGATGAAACTGATGCCGCGAATCGGGAAGCGATCATCGACGAGTTGCTGGCTTCGGATGAGTTTGTTGACTTCTACGCGCTGAAGCTTGCGCGGCTGTTGCGGATCCGCTCGAAGGGCGACAAGAACACAATCGCGACAACTCCACAGGCGGCGCGGGCTTTTCATAGCTGGCTCGTTGAGCAGCTGCGCAACGAGACCGGTTACGATCAGATGGCGCGGGAGATCATCACGGCCAGTGGGGATACAACGGAGTATGGACCGGCCGCATTCTATCTCGCCGTTGGCGACGCGCACTTGCAGACTGAGTTCACCACCGAAGCCTTCATGGGCAGCCGGATGAAGTGTGCTAACTGCCACAATCATCCGCTTGATAAGTGGACGCAGGACGACTTCCACGGACTAGCGGCAATTTTTTCAAGACTGACGCGCGATCAGGTCATCCGCATTAATCCGCTAGGCAGAAATTTTCATCCAATCACCGGTGAAGCCGCGCTGATGAAAATCCCGGGTGACGACTTTCTGCCGGAAGACACGGTCGATGGTAGACAGGCTTTTGCAGACTGGCTGACCGCCCGTGATAACCCGTACTTTGCCAAGGCGATCGTCAACCGACTATGGCAATCGCTGATGGGCCGTGGACTGGTTGAGCCCGTGGATGATTTCCGTGCGACCAACCCGGCGACTCATCCTGAATTGCTTAACCAGCTCGCCGACGACTTTGTCGAACATGGATACGACATCCGCCGGACATTGAAGATCATTGCCATGAGTTCCACTTACGCCCGTAGCTCTCGTCCGGTTTCCGGGAACGAGCAGGACGACCGGTTCTATTCCCACATGCTGCAAAAGCCGATGGAGCCGGAAGTACTAGCCGATGCTATTTCAAACGTGCTGGGCGTTGACGGAGTCTACGGCACTGAGCCCGCAGGTACCCGTGCCGTTGAGTTGCCGGACAGTGCGATTCCGTCCGCTGCACTGGATGTGCTCGGGCGTTGCGATCGGGGTAATTCCTGCGAAGGCGCGCCGTCTCCGACAGGGCCACTTGCACAGAAGCTTCACCTGTTTAATGGCGAGTTGCTGAACGGGCGGATCAGTGCTGATGGTGGACGGCTCGACCAGATGATCGATTCGGGTAAGTCACCGATGGAGATCGCAGGTGAGTTCTACCGGGCAGCGCTTAATCGGTCGCCGAACGGGGATGAAGTTGCTTTTTTATCCACGTTGTTCGACGAAGATATTGCAGCGGATCAACAACGTGAAGCACTCGAGGATTTTGTCTGGAGTATCGTGACGTGTAGAGAGTTCGTCACGAATCACTAGAAGGCCAGGAATGCAGCAGTTAAGCAGGTACACTCACATGATTGAAATTGGAGCCGCAAGTGTTTAGCCCTAAACGGTGTGATGGTGTATCACGGCGCAGTTTTGTTCGCGTTGGCGGCCTTACTGCGCTGGGGCTGGGCGTGGGAAACTTCTTTCAACTGCAACGAGCTGCAGGATTAACAGCCGGAACAACCCCGCCAGAAAACGCTCAGGCAAAATCGTGCATCCTGATATGGCTGGACGGAGGCGCAAGCCATCTCGAAACGTTTGACCCGAAACCGGATGCACCGGTCGAAGTTCGCGGTCCATTTGAAACGATCCAAACCAACCTGACCGGTGTTCGAGTCAGCGAGCACATGCCGCTGACGGCAGGATTAATGGACAAGCTCGCGGTGATTCGAAGTGTGACTTCGCCGTTTGGGGTCCACAACTTTGCGGTGCAGTATCTGCTGACCGGTTATCGTCCGACTCCGGCGATTGAGTATCCTGCGATCGCTTCAGTTGTATCTCACTTGCGTGCGGGAAACAGCGTTCTACCGAACAACATTGCGATTCCGGATTTGATTTCGCGCGATGCCGCGACAATTGGAAACGGTTTTCTACCGGGTAGCACCAGGCATTTTTCTCTGGGTAGCGATCCTGGCAGGACGGGGTTTCAGGTTCACGATCTGGACTTCTACCAGGGTCTGGATATTTCCCGGCTTAATCGACGTCGCGAGATCGTCAATGCGCTTAATGAATACGGCAATTTGAAATCTCAAGCGGTCGAAGCGGGTGACCCCGATCTGGAGCGGGCCTACAACCTGATTGCTTCGGAAGAAGCCAAGCGGGCTTTTGATCTGGAAGAAGAGCCGGAGGAGTTGCGAGAACGCTATTCGATTGATCCGCGCGCCAATCTTCAAGACTCAAACAACATCGGTCAGCAGTGTATGCTCGCGCGGCGGCTGGTTGAGCGTGGCGTGCGATTTGTCACGGTCAACAATGTCGGCTGGGATATGCACAACGACCTCGCGATCTATGCAAACCGGCATCCGGGCGATCCGAATTCTGCATCCCACGCGTTGATTCCCGGCCTGGACAAAGCGCTAAGCGCGTTGATCGAAGATCTGTCTGACCGTGGCATGCTGGATGAGACCCTGGTTCTTGTCATGACGGATTTCGGGCGAACGCCGAAGATCAACACAGCTAACGGCCGCGATCACTGGCCTAACTGTTTCAGTGTGGCGATGGCTGGCGGAGGCGTGCAAGGTGGCCAGGTGATCGGCGCGAGCGACGCGCTGGGTGAGTTTGTAAAAGATCGTCCTGTCACTCCGGGCGATTTATCGTCAACGATTTACACGCTGCTGGGAATCGATCCTGCCCACGAACTGCTTACACCTGACGGTCGCCCGATCCGGATCGCGCCACAGGAATCGCAGGTGATCGAGGAGTTGTTGGCATGACCGGTCGGAAACCGCTGCAATTCCTCAAGAGCGCGCTCTTCGTTTTGCTGTTGTCTCTGACAACGACAACTCTCAAGGCTCAGGCTCCACCAATCACTGACGTTGCTTTCGCGCCCGATGGCAGTTCCGTGGTCGCTTGTTCGCAAGCTGGATTGCAGATATTCAGCTGGCCGGATCTGGAACTAAAGGAATCCGTCGAGCTGTCGTTTGATAACGCACATTGCGTTGCGTTCTCTGCGGATGGAAACAGCCTGGCAGTTGGAGGCGGCAATCCATCTGAGAAAGGCGCTATTGAGATCTTCTCGTGGCCAGAATGTGTTACTCAAATGAAGTTATCACAGCATGACGACTCTGTTGTTTCGGTGGCATGGCTCGACAACGACAATCTCGTTTCTGCAAGTCTTGATCGACTGTTGATCCATTGGGATCTGGAAAGCGGGGAGCCAGCCAGGGCGTTGCGCGGACATTCGCGTGGAGTCAGCTCGGTCTGTATTCTCAGCAATGGCGATCTGGTTTCGGCCGGACTCGATCAATCGGTGAGAGTCTGGAACACAGAGTCGGGTGAGCTGACTAGAAGCTTGAATCAACATTCCAGAGCCATAAACTCAATTTCGATCTGCCCGTCAGGCGCCGGTCAGCCGATCGTTGCGACAGCCGCCGGCGATCACACGATCCGTTTCTGGCAGCCTTCCATCGGCCGGATGATGCGCTACGTGCGACTTGAATCCGAGCCGCTGGATCTTGCCTGGATCGATGAGTCGCGCATCGTTGCGAGCTGTGCCGATGGTCAGCTTCATCTGGTGGATAGCCTGAATGTCGAAGTTCTGCATACGACGTCAGCCATCGATGGCTGGGCCTATGCCGTTGCCGTTCACCCGATTGATAGCTCGGTTGTCGTAGCCGGTAGCGGCGGCCAGCTTCAACGAATCGAACTGCGTTGATCTGAAGATGACCGCTTAGCGTGCGGCGATTACTGCACTCGAGCGATGCATGAAATAGAATGAGGATCACAAACAGCCGCGTTGCTGCCTTCCTCCCCTGGATTTCGGTATGACCAATCCCCTTCGAATTTCTCCGATGTCGATTTCGTTGACAGCTTTCGCATCGTTGTTCTTTTGTCTTTCTGCAGTGACACTCAATGCGCACGCGATTCAAGATACCGGGAACGCTGTTGAAGCCGACTCGGGAATGACGAACTCGACTCTCAAACGAGCTGTGAACGGGCGTTTTGATATTGGTGTCGGAGTCGGATTGCGCGCGCTGCGGGAAGAAGAAAATCGCAAGCTGGTGGTAGACCATTTCAACTACCTGACAGCGGAAAACTGCATGAAGTTTGCCGCGATTCAGCCGGAAGAAGGGCGATTCGATTTCGAGAAGTCCGACGAGTTTGTGCAGTTCGCGGTTGATAACGAACTGAATGTACTTGGTCACTGTCTCGTCTGGGCTAAGGACGATCGTACGCCGGAATGGTTCTATCTCGAAGGCGATGAACAAGTCAGCGCGGACGTCCTGATGGAGCGGATGCGAACGCACATTCGAACGGTCGTTGAACGATACAAAGGCCGTGTTCAGTCGTGGGATGTCGTGAATGAAGCGATTGGAGGTCGCGAAGACGAATACCTGCGCGATTCTGTATGGGCAAACCTGCTTGAAGATGATTTCATCGTCGAGGCTTTCCGCTATACCCACGAACTCGATCCTGATGCGCTGCTGATCTACAACGATTATCACCTGCATCAGAAATGGCGCCGGGATCGTATGGAACGGATCATCTCAAAACTTCGCGAGGCCGGCGCGCCGATTGACGCCATTGGAATACAGGGGCATTACAACCTGGATGAAGTTCCCTTTGAAGAACTGGAGCAGCTGCTGGTTCTGTTGCGCGAACTGGATTTGAAAATTGCCATCTCGGAACTCGATATCGACATGATCCCGCGCGGTGTCTGGTGGGCAAACGGTGGACGGGATCGAGAAGAACTGAAGGACTACAACCCCTACCCTGTCGGCTGCCCGGAAGAGCTGCTTGTTCGTCAGGGCGAACAGTTCGCGCAGCTGTTCGATCTTTTTCAGGAATACGAAGATGTCATTCTGCGTGTCACCTTCTGGAATGTTCACGATGGTGAAAGCTGGTTGAACAACTTCCCGTGGGACCGGACGAACTACCCGACGTTGTTTGACAGGCAGCGCGAAACGAAGCCTGCTTTTGATGCGGTTATCGAATCGCTGACCGGAGAAGCGCCTTCGCCCGATCCGGTGCCGGAGACGATTCCGACTTCCACTGGCGGGACCGAATACAACATTCTGTTTATTGCGGTCGATGACTTGCGACCCGAACTCGCCTGCTACGGAGCGCGCGGTATTCAGACTCCTAACTTCGACCGGCTGGCTTCTTCAGGACTGAGATTCAAGCGTGCCTATTGCCAGCAGGCTGTCTGCGGAGCTTCGCGACTGTCGATTATGGGCGGACTTTATCCGACGAGAACGGGAGAGCAGACGTTTCATGTAAACGGGTGGAGAGAACGGCATCCCGACCTGCTCACGATGAATCAGCATTTCGGCAACAACGGTTTTACGACCGTCGGCGTCGGCAAGATTTATCACGGTACGGGACGGGCTGGCGTTGATGAGCCGAACTGGGATCGCTGGATTCGACTTGGCGTACCAACCTATGTGCTTCCTGAAAACGTAGCCGCGGCTGAGAACTACCGTTCAGGTGCTGAGGGAGCACTCAGGGGCCCCGCGACCGAGTTGGCTGACGTACCTGACAACACCTACATCGATGGAACACGAGCGGAAACTGCGGCTGAAGTGCTGGCTGGATTTGCATCTTCCGGTGAGAGATTTTTCTTTGCGGTTGGATTCACCAAACCCCACCTGCCCTTTGTGGCTCCAAAACGTTACTGGGATTTGTACGAACGTGATTCCTTTTCCATGCCCGGCAACGACGGCATTCCTCCGGGCTATCCGACTCGCGCCGCCAACCTTATGGCCGCGGAACTTCGCGCGTATTCGGATTACGAAGGCCGGAGTCCACTGGATTTTTCTGACGAAACAAACAAGCGGTTGCTGCATGGCTACGCGGCGTGCACCAGCTACGTCGATGCGTGTCTTGGCCAGGTACTGGATGCTCTGGAGAGTAACGGCCTGGCTGACAAAACGATTGTCGTGTTGTGGGGCGACCACGGCTGGAAGCTGGGTGACCATTCGAGCTGGACCAAGCACACCAATTTTGAATGCGATACACATGTGCCGCTGCTGGTGCGAGTTCCGGGTAAAGCTGACGGACAGGAAACCAATCGACTGGTCGAGTTGATTGACCTCTACCCGACACTGTGTGAGCTGACCGGTGTTCCGGTGCCCGGACATTGCCAGGGTCGCAGCTTTACGGCGCTGTTTGACGATCCTGAAGCAGGTCATCGCTGGGCAGCTTATAGCTCGTATCCGATGGGCAGGGCGACGGGGCACAGCATTCGTTTCAGCAATTATCGCTATACAGAATGGCGAAACGAAAATGACGGCCCTGTTTCAGCGGCAGTGCTGACCAACCTGAGGCAGGATCCCGGGGAAGTAACCAACGTGATTGATGACGCACAGCACGCTGAAGCATTGACCCGCGCGCGGGAGATTCTGCAAAGGCGTATTGAGCGGGCCAATCCCGAGTGAAACAACTCGACGAAGGGTCGAACGGCCGGCATTTCACTGCCGGTGGCGAAGTCACCGAGTGCCCTCCTTGCTGACACTTTGCTTGCTCGAGCAGGATCGAGAAAAATGGTCTCCTCTATTTTCCCCAGAACGTGGAATGCGCGGTGATGAGGTGTCCAGAAAGATTAGCCGGAAGCTCTGGAATTCTCATTCCACGCAACAATGCGATGTTCGCAATGATAGACGCCTCAAGTGCAAGCATGTGTTGAACCCCAGATCCAATATTCGATTTCGGACAACGTCGAGCAAAATGCTTCAGTGTAGCCGTAAGAAAACTGTCGAATTGAGCTTGATTCAAAGCGGTGACTGCATCCCAAAGAGACAGCAGCATTCGAGGTTCTTTTGCGCGGCACGATTGTACCGCACTGGCATTGAATAAAATCAAAACAGCAATTCCGGGCCAACTGGAATGGGCTTCCGGGTTTTTACAAGGTCACCTCGGGATAATGCGGCCTCGACTAGAAGTTCTCTAACCAGACTTCGTGAAGGTAGTCCTGCAATGTCGGAAAGGGCATTATCGGATCGTTCATATATCCGGGCGGCGACTCGACGCTGCGGTCAAACGGCTCGTCATTATCTATCGCTTCGTTGAAGCGAATCAATTCATCTGCAAAAGATGCGGGGCAGGTTCTCCGTGCTGCGATCAAGTTGCGAGTGGCGGCACCGTACTGTCCAGTCAGATAGTCAATCTGGGCACCCAGAACCAGGTTCATCCATTCAACGTTGACTCCGCCTATCGGTCCACACTCGGCTGCAGCCAGTTGTTTGTCTTCTAATGATGCCCCTGAATCAAACAGGAAGTGCCAGAGATATCTTCCTGTAGCTTTCTGCTCAGGACCAAAGAGTTGAGGGTGTTCACGTTCCCGCATCATCGAGACGAATCCGGTCCACCGGTCATCCTTCATTGCTTCAAACACGATACGGTATTGCTCCATCGCTCTTTCCGAATCGCCTTGTCGCTCATATATCTCACCGAGGAACGGTGCGGCTTCCAGTGGATCAACGCCACATTCCATGGCGAGGATAAATTGACGTTCAGCGTTGACCAGGTCTTCAGTGCCGTAATACGCAAGGCCCAGCATGTGCTTTGCCATGGCATCATCCGGAGACTCGTTTGATAATTCCCGATAGTAGTCAACCAGTGCTTGAGGATCGGCGATAGGCGGAGCCCCTTTTTCCCATGACTTTACCGTCAGATTACTGAGGCGAATGGTTCCCGAGTGCTTGCGGAATCCGAAGGCGCCCACTCCTATGAGTTCATTGACCTCGATGTTCTCGGAGGACACGCGGCATACGAAACGGTCGTTTATATAAAGTTCAAGGTAACCGTTGTCTGCGTTTACCCGGACATGATATCTGCCGTCCGTTTTACCGATATTAAACCAGGGCTCGCGGCCGTTGTCCGAACGGTACCAGACAGCTGCCTGCCCGTTGTGATGGTCAATAACCACTGAAGCAAAGCCGGGGTACACCTGCTGTCCAGGCCACATTCCGGGCGATACTTCGGCAACTGCCCCGCCATCGACATCCAGAAACTCAACGTCGACTTCAATGGTCTTCGGTCCCTCGAGGCGGTAGTAGGGGCGAAGGATACAACGCAATGGTCCAACAGGAATGTCGACCGACGAATCTGATACGCGTACCGGTGCCGATGCGTCTCCTTCGATCTTCATATTCATCAGTTGGTCCATGAATCGTACGGGAACAGTTTTTCCTTCCAGGTATTTGAATTCCGCCCGAACAAGTTCTCGCAGCGTCCGGAAGAAGCGTCCGCCTGTAACGTTCGAGTTTTCTTCAATGATGTGATCCAGTCTTTCGATCGCGACAGGAATGTCCTCAAGCTTGTCTTCATCTAACGGTGAAAAGTGGAATATCTCTGCAGACATTGCTTCAGACGTAAATTCGCTGTTATAGGCGTAAGCCCTGGCCTTCAAGTACCCGCCATTCGGCATGTTGGGGAAAAACTTGACTGCGTCCGGCATGAAGTCTTCGCCGAGCTCTTCCAGTAGATCTTCTGCCTCCCCGTGTTTGTCGATTCTGGTAAGCAGAACAGCTTCGACTGACCTGAACCAGTTTGGAGGCATTCGACTGAAACCCTGGAACTTGGGCGTCGGGTCATTTGCCATACCTCGACAGGCTTCAATCATCTTTTCGAGGACTTCCTGGTCGTGATAGATCCTTTCTCGAGCATCTGGGTCTCCAAGGTCATTCAAATTGACGATGACGTCGTAGCAGTGCAAAAGGATGTACGGGACGGCCGTGTCATATGCCTGTTCATTGGCACATTCCATTCCGAAATCGATTAGCTGCTGGTAACTTCCGTTCCATTGTGGAAAGAGGTCGCGGACGACCTTGTTTCGGACAGTAAAGTCATCGGGCGCGATTTCAATCATTTTTGCGCGCCAACCCTGTTTGTCGTCGACCAGAGACGAGCTGGCCGCAATGTTGAATAGCTGTGTAGCCGCCTCAGGAAAGACCTCGCACTCTTCATGAGCCCGCTCGTAGAACCCTGTGGCAAGTTCGAGGTTGTTGCGAAAACCCTCCCATCCTTCCGCCGTGACTTCGCTCGCAAAACCGGTGCCTCTTGAGCTCCACGCCTGTTGATAGAAGTGGTTCGCTTTCACCATGTTTCGCAGCCAACCTTCGAGCAGGTTGTTTTCTTCGTCAAAGCCGATGAAGTTCTCGATGTGGCGGCTTTGCTCAACCGCATTGAACATCCTCTGCATTTCTTCGATGGTCGCCCAGACGTAACGCAACTGTTGCGGCGTAATCTGGCAGTCGTATTTAAGCCAGTACGCCATCGAGTTGACATAATAAGTGGCGTCCGGCCGATCAGTCGAAACTGATCCGCCTTTGAATGTGTCGATCAATCCGATCTTCCACCTGAGCTCATATGCATGGACCATGCAAAGAGCAGGATAATCAGTTTTCCGGAAACCGTAGATCGCCGACTTCCACGATTCAAGAGCTTTCAGATTGTGGCCGTTGCCGTTGCATACCTTCGCGATACAGAACTGGACGAGCGGATCACCGGCCAGTTCTTCATCAGCCGCCCATCGTTCTACGTCTTCGCGAAACTCGAAGTAGTCGACACGGTCAGACCAGACGATTGATCGTTCATAAATCTCCATCATCCGGCTTGCGACCTCGGATCGCCTGGGTTCCGGAATGGATTCATTGGTGCTGAAATGCCGGACGCCGACCGTAATGAACTCGAGGTAGCCTTCACCGTATTCCCGAGCGGTTAGCGCCCTGTCCGGATACGAAGCCGAATCGATTGGACCCGACTGCGCGCGCGTTTCAAGGTCCTGACGTTGGTGAAATGGCAGGCCGAGGTCGCGTTTGGGAAGCTGGCCGGAACGCACGCGGTTTTGTTGCGCTTCGGCATCTGCTCGTTGCCTCTCACGACCTTCCTCAGAAATCGTTACGACAGGCGGATCGGCCGCTGCTGGCGGAGTATTTTGAGCAACCTCAGGGGCCGCTTTCTCTCCAGTACAGCCGCAAAAGAACGATGAAGAAACGACCATTGTGGCCGCGATAACCAGACGCATGTGATTTGAAGATTTTCGTCGTTTAATTACGACGACAGCCGATTCGCGCATGTTAAGAGTCCGGCGCTGAAGAGGAGAGTTTGAAATAGACTTGACCGATTCTAGTGTTGCATTTTGCGCGACACAATCCAGTCATCACTTCCATAGGGCGAGCCACGGCGGCAACTATTTCGTAATGCCGCCAGCTCAGTTTCACGTGCCGGCTTGTTGACGTAGCGGAGCCAGTCATTTGGTCGATCGGCGGGCCGGTCATAAACAATGCCTGACATTCGGCATCGCCGAATCCTTGATCGTAGAGAGTAGAAGGTCAGGCTACTTCTCCTTCGCGAGATCGAAAGTGGCTGGCTCACATTAGTGAGCGGCAAGGCGCTAGCCGCCGGTTTGTTGACGGTGAGTTGGAGCTCTTACACTACGCACCCGCGGCTAGCGCCTTGCGGCTCACGGGATACAAAAGGGACAGGTCAATTTTCAAGACTTCGACGGGCGGCCTCGTTACGGAACAACGCAGCTCGCTTTCCTGATGGCTAATCAGCCGTATTTGCGTTGCTTTGATTGTCATCATCGGAAACGGCCATCTTATCAATTTCAAGAATTTGCGTTTCATATCCGCGGTTTGCTACCATGTGCCAGCGGCAGCGTACAAGGGCATCAACTTCGAATGAAGGTGGTGGTAGCGGGGAAAACAAGGTCTTCAGGTTTTTCGGTCAGCCGGCGATTGTTTCCGTTACCAGTGGCGACCAGGCTAGGCCCCAAAAAACAGCTGACTCTTGCTGCGGGGTCAGCATTTTGGCAATGGTGCCGACTACGAAACGAACGAGGCGGTGTCGATATTGGAGTGGTAATTCTAGAAAGAAATATCAGTAAAACTGTTTCTCGATGTTTCGAAGCAGTTGTCGGCTTGACTCATGACCAGTCTGAAAAATTGTCTTCTGTTCAGGTAGCTCCTGTCTTCGCCTTATGAATCTACGTCATCAGAGTTTTCTGCTTTGTCTTTGCGTCGTCTTCCTCATGGTAACCTCTGCGCTTGCTGGTCAACTACAGGCCGAGGAATCCCCTACTCGTATTGGGATTGTGGGGCTGGTGCATACTCATGTTCACTGGATCCTCGGGGAATGGAATAACGACGACTATCAGGTGGTAGGGATCGTCGAGCCGAATCGCGAACTCGCAGAGCAATACGCTCAGCAGCATGGCTATCCGATGGAGATCGTGTTTGAAACCATGGAAGAAATGGTGGAGGCTACCAATCCGGAAGCCGTGACTGCTTTCAATACCATTTACGGTCATCTGAAAGTCGTTGAGTTCTGCGCTCCGAGAGGGATTCATGTGATGGTGGAAAAGCCTTTGGCCGTGAATCTGGATCATGCGAGACAAATGGAAGCCCTTGCGAAAGAGCATAACATTCATCTCCTCACCAATTACGAAACATCATGGTACCCAAGTCATTCATCTGCCTACGATCTGATTCATGCTGAAGATCAGATCGGAGACATTCGGAAAATGGTCTTTCATCATGGACACCCCGGTCCGATTGAAATCGGCTGTAATCCCGAATTCGTGGAATGGCTGACAGATCCTGCGTTGAACGGGGGAGGAGCCCTCACAGATTTTGGCTGTTATGGAGCGAACCTTTCCACGTGGATGCTGCTGGGAGAGGAGCCTCTGACGGTCAGTTGTACCCGCCAGACTTTCAAGCCGGACATGTATCCGGAGGTCGAGGATGAGGCCACCATTGTCCTGACATACCCAACTGCTCAGGTGATTATTCAGGCTTCCTGGAACTGGCCGTATAATCGTAAAGACATGGAGGTCTACGGCGAATCCGGCTACGTCGTTTGCGAAAACGGGCAGAGTCTGGAAATTCTCAGAACCGGGGAGGAGCAAGCAGAATCAATGATTGGAACACCTCTTTCAGGGGAGTTGTCCAATCCTTTTCGATACCTCGGAGCTGTCCTGAGAGGAGACATAACGCCACGATCACATGAGGTCTCTGCGTTGCCCAACAACATGACGGTGATGAGGATTCTGGAAGCCGCGAGACTGTCAGCCGAGCGCGGAGAAGTGATCGAATGGTCTGAGGTTGCTGAATAACCACGACCTGGTTATCCAGCTGTAAGGCGGTTTCTAAAGAGGTTATTGACGCTTTTCTTGAGAGAGCGTTTACAGGTAATCAGAGATTATCTGTTGGCTTCGATTCCTCCGCGTCTTGTTAAAAAAGGGACAGGTCCATTTAAGAATTCGATGGGCGGCCTCGTTTTCGAATTGTGTGTCCCCGATTTGCCCGCAATCGTTAAACGCATTTTCTTGATTCCGGTGGCAGTCTACTTGCGGGTAAAAATCCTTGCCGTTATTCGAACGGACCGTGATTGTCCGGTTGAAATAGTTGTGCACCGAATTCGCAATTCTGAATACTTTGAAGTTTACGCTTTCGGCTATGGCCAGAGCAATCATCCGTCATCTAACGAAATTCTGAGCTTGATCGACGAGAGCAGAAGGTCAGGCCAGTTCTCTTCGCGAGATTGCAAGTGGCTGGCGAAAACACTAGTGAGCGGCAAGGCGCTAGCCGCCGGTTTAGTGACGGTGAGTTGGAGCTTTTACACGACGAACCCGCGGCTAGCGCCTTGCGGCTCACGGGATACAAAGCGGACAGGTCCGTTTTTAAGATTTCGCCGGGCGGCCTCGTTTTCGAATCGTGGACTCAAGGCCGTATTTTACGCAGGTCTTCCTGATCCAGTCATCGCTTCCATAGGGTGAGCCACGGCGGCAACTTCTTCGCAAGGCCGCCAGCTCAGTTTCACTTGCCGGCAATCTTGAAAGAATAGGCTAATGACGGGTTCGCTCATGCGCGGACGGAAGTTCCCGTGGCAAGATACAAACCGGATGTGAAAAAACTATCAGACGTTCCACAAGCGTAAGGGCCTCATCGAGACGGCTCGCCCCTAAGCGAGAATTGGACTTCGGATGCCTGAAATTGTGTGTCCCTGATTCGCCCGGAAATTCGAAGCTTTGATGTTCGGCCACCACTGAAGTGTCAAGAATACGAAAAGGGGACAGGCGACTCATTGTCGAATGGTAGAAATGATCTGATTGATCTTGGGTTTTATTTTGTCCCAGAACGATCTTACTTCAATTTGATCAAGCGACATTGGAGGAACTAGTTCGTTTAAAAAGGCGTTGCAGATTTTCCGCCGCAAAACATTGGTTTCAAATTTTCCAAGACTTGAGCGAACGTTTTTTGGAATAAGTTCAATGGCGACATGGAAAAACGGTGACTCGTTTCTAAAAAAGTCGGCATATTCTATTGCTTCATCTAGCGAGCCAAATTTGTTGAGGATCCATCGGTCAATCGTTTCGGTGTCCCACAATAGAAGATTCCTTAAGACACAGGAACAAACTTGGCGGTAGAATTCCATGTCTTCTCGTCTTTCGTCTGTGTCGCTCATTCGAACTCCCAAATATTGTGAAGGTCAAGCGATATGGAATCATGCCAACGTTGGATTGAGACCGATCGGAACAATGCCAACCAGTTCGAATGCAACGGTTGTTTGAAACTTGAATTGATTGGAACGGCGCTCACTTATTCAAGACACTAACCAGCTATGAAATCACGATCAGACGCTCCACAACAGTAACACGCTTTAAGACGGCTCCAACACTTGGCGAGAATCGGTCTTCGGATGCCTGGACATTTGCATGTCCCCGATTAGCGATCTTTAGTTGGTTACGAGCGTGACTAGGTGAAGCTCTTCTTCGGCGAGAGATTCTACAACATCGGAGAATTCTTCCTGAACGCGAAGTATTTCATTCCGAGGCGTTACTTCCAAACCGGTAAATCCGAACTCTGTGAAGAAGCCAGCTACCTGTTCCCATTCTCGAGGACAATCAATCGCACCGATTCCCGGCGGAGGAAAGTGTTTCAACGATATCGGATGAACGAAGTCCAGTCTGGCCGTTGTCAGGAGTTTCCATATACCTGACTCCTTAAGGATCCTCGATGAATTCACAATATCCAGGGATGGAATTGTAGTCTCTTCGCCAATTACACCAAGAATCCAGAGATAGGCACAGAACTCATCATTGTCGTGATGATCCTGGCGTATTCCGCTGAGGAATTTCCTTGCTATCTGGATGCATAGTTCAATATCCTCCGGATCATATTCATTTTCTTCCATCTCTTCTCGAATGGAATCCAGAACAAACGCGTTGTTGCGACCGGAGAAGGTTTCTATCAGTTTTTTATGTGACACACCAACATGGGAAATTTCGATTCTCAAGCCTCTTCCTCATTGGATGCTGTGGGGCGTAACCAGGTGCCCTTGAAGTTTTGTTGTAAGCTCTGGTTCTTCGAGGCCGATCATGTGAACGCCGACGTTGTGGAAAGTGGAAGTGACCAAATCGACGACTTCCCACAGATTGCCAATATCAGACTGGGGACACAACTTGGAAAAACGCGCCAGAATTTGTTTCAGCGAATCCTGAAACTGATCATGATCATGAGCGATGAGCGAGTCGAGCAAAGACAGCAAAAGCTTCGGCCGTTTGCGTCGGCAACCTTCCACTTGCGCCCGAAGTTCCGCTGACCGTATTAGCTTCGTTCCGCCAAAGTGCTCTGCAAACAGCATCACGACATATGGTTCTTCCTTGCCAATCGGTCCAAAGTAATCATCTGCATGGTCATCGAAGCACCAGGACGCCAGTTTGCGCAGATCGTCCCATCGATGAAGCAGACTGGCCAGGAACAACGAAAAATGCATTGGCTGGTACCAAAGCATTTCCAGATTCTTTTCTTTCTCCGTTTCGTATTTCGATTGATCTTTCCACCAATCGCCAAAGAACAGAATTTCTGCCGCGGCTAAACCAGCGGAGGGTGCAACCAGTGTCACAGAATTTCTGTCGAAGCCCAGGTGTTTGTAAATCACGGACTCAACCGACGCAACCAAGTCGTTGTTCAGGCCTCGTTTCCGACTCAGTTGTCTAGGGAAATTATCATAGCCGACATACTCTCCAAGATATTTGTGTGGTTTGAGCTTCAAATTCAAACCAATAATTTCGTGGTTATTCATCACTAGAATCCTCGTGGCCAATCAAGCAATGAATCCTTCTGGCCAAAGGACCTCTTGAAGACGGTTCCCCTCGACGAGAATCGGATTTCGGATGCCTGAAAAATTTTGCGTCTCCGATTCGCCCCCAACGCTGTGAGGCCAACACGATAGTGGCTCACGCAAAGTCGCAGAGAACTTCACTATGACCACGTTTTGCAAATGAGTTAGCCGCCACCGGAACTCCCTTCGGCAGATTCCTTCTCCTCATTCATTTTCGAATTCATGAATTCGCGAAGTCTTTGAAAAGCTGTGTCTGCGCGCCCATGACTTTGTGACATACGCTCCAAATCCGTGTCAAAATCCCATCCTCGGGTTTCGCGAATTCGAGCGAGTGTTTCGACACCGATATTGGTTCCAAGAAACGTAGCGTACCGCAATGAAGGCGAAGGTGGCATCGCCTCCAAAGCCTCGCTATCTACATTGCATCCTCGGAATGACACATGTCGCAATCGGGTTAACCTTGAAAGGGTCGAGAACTCCTGCTCACCAACGTGTTTATTTCCTTGGAACTCAATCCAAACAACCCTGCCCCGCCCCGACGCTAAGTGAAAAACATGCTCGGCAACGTCGAACCTGCCAATCTCGGTAACCTCTGGCCCTTGTTCCCCAACTTGGTAGTCAAAGAAATAGAATGCATCCAGGTTGCTGCAAGCCAGTATTTCGTAAGAGCTGGAAGCGACGTTAAACAACAGCCATCCTATTAGGATTGCTATCGAAGCCAAAAAAAGCTTCGGGGATTTCTGCGTAGACGTTGTCACCTCTGAATCGCGGGAATGACCATTCTGCCTTGTGTCCGGAACTAAGAAATTCTCGTATCGTAGATACTCGAAGCATTGATCTTCGGTTACCGCTGAAGTGCTTCAATTTCTGCTTGCTCCCACTCACAAGTTGATTCGGCAGTCAACGAAGTCGATCGCTGATCTTATGTCATCACGGTCTCTTAACACGAGCGTAATCGGGGTGACTTCACTGCGGGACAAAAGGTGTCAGGAGCCAAATTTGCATTCTAGGCAAGCTTCCTCGGGCGTCCTCTCGGCCTCAAGGTTATTTCAAGTCCCTGTGTTCTGGCGGTGGTTTGCACCCATTTTTCGTCTCCGAAAGGACAGCCGCGTTTTATGCAATTCTGCAATGCGTCTTTCTCTTTCTTTGTGATTGGCTGATTGACCCTTTCAATCCAGCGCGGGAGCCTCCGGACCGGCCATGGCGGAAGCTCGATGACTGAGTCACCGCCACACCAGTTCCATAGACTGCCCCAGCGATAATCCTCCGCGCGTCTGACAATTTCTGCGGTCAGAGCATTTCGTTCGACGTACCGGCAGACCGTATGAAAATGGTTGTCATCCTGAACCGGAAAGCTCTTGAATCTTCCCTGGTAGACGTGTCCGTAGCCGGTCGTTTTGTTGTGGGCATGGTATCGCCGGGTGTGGGCATTGTCACCCAGCCGAGAAAAGCGGACATGGCTTTGTCTTGTTTCGGCGAAAGCACCATGTGCAAGTGATTGCTCATCCACTGATAGGCGATCAAATCGACAGGATATTTTTCCAGCCCTTGTTTGACCACCATTTCAAACGCTTCAAAATCGGCGTCCTTAAAAAAGATGTTGCTACGGGCGTTTCCACGGTTCAAGGCGTGGTAGATCTGGCCGGCAATATCTGAACGTAAAGCGCGGGGCATCAGCCATGACTTCATAGATACACGGCAACTCAAGCCTCACATTTGCAGGTGTTGCCCAGGCTGCCAACTAGGCTCCTGACACCTTTTTATCCCTCAAACGCTTCAAAATCGGCGTCCTTAAAGAAGATGTTGCTTCGGGCGTTTCCACGGTTCAAGGCGTGGTAAATCTGGCCGGCAATATCTGAACGTAAAGCCCGAGGCATCAGCCATGTCTCCTTAGATACAGGCAACTCAAGCCTCACGCTAACAGGTGTTGCCCAGGTTGCTAATTAGGCTCCTGACACCTTTTTATCCCTGTTCACCTTTTTGTTCTCACCTTTTTGTTCTTTTTATTTCCCCCCCTTCGGGCAGCGACCTTCTAAACCGTCCGGTCGAAATGACAAAACAGCTTTCACAATCCGGTCCGAATGGAAGGATGCACCACGCAATCAATTCTCGCATGAAAGCACTCGTTATCTGCTTTGCGAACTCGAAAGTCATTTCAATCGTCGCTTCGTTGCAAATCACGGACTCAAGGTCGCGTAAACTAGATGGAAATGGGATTATCATTCCAGGATTGCTTTCAAATACGATCGTATCGCAATACTGAAAAATTGCTTGCTGGGCGACTGAAGATTTCCAATTGTCATAATGAGCATAATCCAACGAAAGTCCATCTGGAGAAATAGGTACGAGGTTCCCCCAGCCCCAAACGGATATGACTTCGCTCTCGAAAGACTCGCAAACACTCTTTAGAAGCCCAGAATCAAACTGGCACTCAACAATGTTTGGCGAATTTCGACTGGAAATTTCGCGCCAGAATTCCATTGACGACATTAGTCAAACTCCACCGACTAAGGTTCCCAGAAAATTTGATCAGGGGGATGTTTCGAACTGTCTCCCAAAAGATGGTAATGACCTTGTAGTTTGGGAGGAGACCCATGACGGATGTAGTCGACACGAAGCAGATCCCGAATGTGGCGAGAATTTCCCTTCTTGCCTTTTGGAATGTCGACGGCAATTCCAAACATCGGCGTCCTTAAAGAAGATGTTGCTTCGGGCGTTTCCACGGTTCAAGGCGTGGTAGATCTGGCCGGCAATATCTAAACGTAAAGCCCGGGGCATCAGCCATGACTCCATAGATACAAGGCAACTCAAGCCTCACATTACCAGGCGCTGCCCAGATTGCCAATTAGGCTCCTGACACCTTTTTGTTCCACCTTTTTGTTCCTCTGCCCTTCTCTTGCTCGAGGCTAAAGCGCCGTTAAGGAAACAATCAAGCCAGCTGAAAATATAATGGCTCCATAAAACCAGATTGGATACAAAATTCCGGATTGAGGAGCTTGTTGACCAATTAGGCCAAGAGCGCTTCTTGTAACAGTTAGTCGCCACAACATATCTGCGAAGAATAGCCAGCCACCAGCAACAGCCATTGGCACGCCGGCCTGGAGGACTGTTTCAAGTGCCATGTTCCAGCAGAAAAACCAAGCTACTAACGCTATAAAAACAGGAACAATTATGTAAAGAACGAGCGCTTTCTTGATTGACATTTTGAACCTGCAAGAAAAATCATCTTCCGTCGAACCAGTCGATAACCGCCTGAGGAAAAAAAGGTGTCAGGAGCCAAATTTGCATTCCAGGCAAGCTTCCTCGGGCGTCCTCTCGGCCTCAAGGTTATTTCAAGTCCCTGTGTTCTGGCGGTGGTTTGCACCCATTTTTCGTCTCCGCAAGGACAGCCGCGTTTTATGCAATTCTGCAATGCGTCTTTCTCCTTCTTTGTGATTGGCTGATTGACCCTTTCAATCCAGCGCGGGAGCCTCCTGACCGGCCAAGGCGGAAGCTCGATGACTGAGTCACCGCCACACCAGTTCCATAGACTGCCCCAGCGATAATCCTCCGCGCGTCTGACAATTTCCGCGGTCAGTGCATTTCGTTCGACGTACCGGCAGACCGTATGAAAATGGTTGTCATCCTGAACCGGAAAGCTCTTGAATCTTCCCTGGTAGACGTGTCCGTAGCCGGTCGTTTTGTT
>JBCCFB010000007.1:0-61400 GCA_039029995.1 Planctomycetota bacterium | reverse complement strand
GTTCATCGCTTGACTCCTGATGCAAACCGGCAGTTGCTCACCATCGAAGGGCCGGTCGAGTCAGTAGAGCTGGATAGAAACTTCTACTATGAATTGGTCGAGGAAACGAGCCAGTCAAGTGGAACAGCCGGCGACGATGGACACTAATGCGTGAAACGCGCCGCAATAGTATGTTGATGTGAAGCAACGAAAAACGCCGGACTGATAGCCACTCCGGCGTCTGCTTTTTCTGGAATGTCAGTCTGCGTTACGGGCAGCCGAAGGTAACGCTTTCGATTCCGCTGGCGGCGACGACAAGGCCCTCAATTCCAGCGACGATGTCGAAGCAGTCCGTCGCTACATCACCGATGATAACGTCCACTGCGTTGAACGTAGCGGCATTCTCGACAATCGTCGAAGCCGTTGCAGAGTCAGTGATGTTTCCTTGAGAGGAGAGTCTCAACTCGTCACCGAGGACATTGTTTCCGAACAGGAAGAAACTCGTTGCTGAACTGATGTTCACATTGGCTGCTGAGTTGACGTTCAGCCGTGCGAGGCTCAGCTGGTTGGCATCGGTTCCAATATTGATTCCGTTTGCATTCAGAGTCAGTGCGCCGGCGACGTTAGTCGTTGATGTCGGCAAATCTCCGATGAAACCGTCCGTAAGCAGGGTGAGATTGTTCGCCGAGTTGTCACCGCTGAGGAATGCGTTGCTGTCGGCCGCGACAAAGACGTTGCCCGTCGAATTGAAAGTCATCGTGCCGGCGGTAAAGTTGTCCGTTGCGGTGTCGCCAATCCGGATTGACGTCCCTTCAAACGCGGCATTGCCTGTTACGTGAAGTGTGGCAGAACCACTGTCAATCAAACTTCCGGCAGCTCGCAAGTCGGCGCTTCCGGCAGAGTTGGCGCCGAAGAGGAACATGCCGTTGTCTTCATGAATGTCTGCACGGCCTTCTGATGTGAAGGTCAGAGAGGCAAGCCGGACTGAGTCGGAGGCCCGTGTCCCCAGTGCGATATTCTCTGCCGTGAATTGGGCACGTGCTGACGAGAAGATTGAAGTTGAGGGGAGATTGAACAACGTGCCGGAGGACGTGATCGTAATCGCATTGGCGGAATTGTTGCCGGTGACTACCGTGGCACTGTTTTCCGTCAGGCGAACGTTACCATTGACGTTGAAACTGATCGAACCCGCGTTGAAGCTGTCCGTTAATTTCTCGCCGAGCATAACAAAGTTGCCAGCAAACGTCGCTGTTCCAGAAACGTCAGTCGTCGCAGAATTGCTGTCCACGACCGCACTGTTGGTTGACGTCAGTGTCAGATTCGCAGCTGAGGTCGCACCGAACAGCAGGAGCCTCGAGTCCTCGGTCAGGGTGACGTCGCCGGCACTGACGAGATTTACAAATCCGGCGTTGAACGAGTCGTTCACGGCGTCACCGATATTGATCGACGAGCCATTCAATGTCGCAAGGTTCGTGACTTCAACGGTTGATGCGTCGGAATTTGTAAGGGCGCCGTCAGATGTGATGGTCGCACTCTGAGCAGTGGAATCACCAGACAACTCCGTGCTACTGTTTTCGTGAATGTTTACAGCACCGGTGCTTGCAAAGTTGACGGAACCCGCATCGAAGCTGTCGGTGTTTGTGGTTCCGACTACCACGGCGGTGCCTTCAAAGGAGGCAACTCCCGCTACTTCGATCGTTGATGTCGGAGCATTGGAAATCCGGCCTGTTGAGGAAAGTTGCAAAGAGCCGACATCGGAGTCCAGCAGGCGGATGTTGCTGTCCTGGGAAAGCTGTGCGTGGCCTGTTGTCGTCAGGCTCAGTCTTTCAGCGTTGAAAGCGTCACCTGTCTGCCCGCCAATCGAAACTGCCCCGACAGTTGTTACAAAGTTGTTTCCAACGTTGATGTTCGCGTTTTCGACATTGGTTACAGTTCCTGTGGTCGTCGTCGACAGGTTGCCGGTTGACGTCACCTGGTCGAGGTTGAGATCGCTTCCAGCTGACAGGTCAACGTTCACAGCGTTCAAGTTGATGTTGCCACCAAAGTTGCTGTTAGTCGACGTCAGGCCGATGTCTCCCGGAGTCGTAATGTTCACTTCGCCGGAAACATTAATCGCATCGCTACCAGTAATGTTTCCGTCAGCCGCGAGGTTGAACTCGCCGAGCTGGATTTCCCCGATCACCACTTCATTGATATCGGTGACGTCAGCGACGGTTGCGTTGATGCTAAGTGGGCCGACGAAATCGTAAGGAGCATTGTCCAGTGTGACGCTTCCTTCCGCCGTGAAAGAAGCTCCTCCAGTCGTCGTGATCAGTTCGGCGGTGATATTTCCACCTGAGACGACGGTCAGATCGCCACCCGTGTCGACTCCGCCGAAATCAAGGTCGTTCACATCGCTGATGCTGGCGTTTCCGTTGGCGTTGATATGAACCTTGTCGGAAAAGTCATTGGTCGGGCTGTCCAGTGACACGTTGAATCCGGCGAGCGAAGTAACGCCGGGAATATTGATTGTTGTGCCGGCTTGCTGGCTAATCGAGCCCGTCGTTGCTACATCCAGATCTATCAGGGTGTTGACGTTTCCGAGAATGAGGTCGTTGACATCGCGGAGGGTCACGACGTCGGTAGGATCGTCACCCAGAGTTGTCGCGGAGACAGGCCCCGTGAAGTCATTACCGGCATCTGTCACAACGATGTGCTTGCCGGCAGTGAAGCTTGAGCTTCCGCCAACGACAAGTGTGTCTGCGGTCAATTCGCCTCCGGCAACCGCAGTTAGATTGCCGCTGATTTCCATTGATCCCAGGTTCAGATCTGTCGCGTCTGCAATCGAAACGTTTTGATTCGGATTTACATTGGCAGTGATCGTAAACGTGTCGGCGTCACTGAATTCATTCAACGGACTGTTCAGGCTGATGTCGCCGGCCACCTGGAGGTTGTTTGCTACCGGTGAATGGATCACAGTTCCTGTTGCCTGGGAAAGGCTGCCGGGAATTTCTACGCTCAATTGATCCGGGCTGGAGATGTTCCCGAGTTTCAGATCGTTGGCATCCTTGATGATCAGGTCGTGGTTTGCGCTGACGGCTCCTGTGAAATCGTTTGCCGGGTTGCTGACGTCTATCGGCATGATGGAATCAAAGAACGTCGTTCCAGTGACGTTGAACGTCGCTGTGCTGGCTGTGATCTGATCCCCGGCTATGTCAGCGTTGCCACCGACATTCAAAACACTGCCGTTGAGGATGTTGTTTACTGCGGCTCCTGCAATCAGATCGTTGGTGGTAACCGTTGCTCCAATGAGGTCAACGATGAAGCCGACCAGCAATGTTGTGCCGGTAACGTCGAATGTCGCATCAGCAGCTGCCAGAGTACTGCCGGTATCAATCATCAGATCCCCAGTGATGTCGGCGTTGTCGATCTGGATATCACCCCCGCCGAAAGCGATTTCGGAAGTTTTACCGGCGGTTAGATCCAGTCCGGTCAGGAAACCGGTAGCTCCGTAGAAAAGTACTCCGCCACTGGTGTTGATCGTCGCCGAAGAGGCGATGTTGATGTCGGCCAGCTCCGTGTCAAAAATGTCGCCGGATGAAGTTAGCGTCAATTGATCGGCGCTGACATGGTGCAGTGTGATGTCCCCAGTGAAGTCCAGCGTAAGCACTCCCGGCGTTGCTGCATTGAACTGGTCTCCGAAATTGTTGGTGGTGTCCGTGATGGTGATGTTGCCGTCGGCGTCAAAGTCGGTCGTTCCCGCAATCTGAAGGCTCGTCGCCGGATTTTGTGTCAAATCCCCTGCCGACGAGAAATTGCCGTCACCAATCGCGTTTACGTTACCAAGTGTCAGTGTGGACTCATCGTGAATCGCCACGGTGTTTCCATCGGCCATCACGGTACCACCGAAGGTGTTGCCATCGTTGTCGACAAGGATGTTGCCGTCTGCGTCAAACGAGGCATCACCTGCTGAACTCAAGCTTGTTGCAGCTTGCTGTGTAATGTGTCCTTCAGCGTCTACTACCAGTGCACCACTGACGGAAGTGTTGCCGAATTCAATGGCGGAGTCGTTTCGAAGGGTGACGGACTTGTTTGATCCGGCTGAGTTGTCAATTGAAACTGTTCCACCGAGGCTGTTGCCCGGATTTGATAGATTGACGGTTCCACTGGTCGTAATGTTGGTTGATCCGCCAACGGCTGTTGGTCCGGAAATCAAGTCACCGGTGGCATTCACTGTCAGGTTGCCCATGACTTGTGTTTCACCAAGGTCAAGGTTTCCACCTGCCGAGATCGCGGCGTCCCCTCCAGCGTCAAGCGAAAGCAGTTCGACGTTGCCGGGGCCGCTGATCATAAAGTTGCCTCCCGCAAAAGCATCGGAAACGCTCAGGTCTCCAGAAGCCGAAACAAGAGTGAGGTTTCCAGTTGCAGCCTGGAAAAGCAGCTCGCCGGCAAATGATGAGTTGGTGCTGTCCAGGATCAGGTTGCCACCAGCATCGATTTCTGCCCCGCCAGTTATGCCGATGGTTGCTCCGACATCGTCAGAAACGCTTCCGTCAGCGATCAGCGAGAATTCGTGTGCGGTGAGGTCCTGTAGAACGATGTCGTCAACTTCGGTGATGTCAACATTGCCATTGGTGGTGATGCTAACCGTGTTGAAGTTGTTGTCACCTGACGTGGAGAAGTCGACATTTCCAACCGCGGTTGCGATGGTTGCGCCGGCGGCAATGATGCTGCTACCGCCGTTCTGCTGGATGGCACCACCGGCGTTGACGGTGAAGTCGCCAGCACTCGTTACATTTCCGAAGCTGAGAGCGTTGGCGTCTGCAATCGAAACATGGTGCCCGGGCAAGTCACCCGCATCGATACTGACAGCCCCGCCAAAATCGTTGGCTGCGTTGTTTGCAGTGATTGAGCCGCCACTGGTAAGAGTGGTTGTTCCCGAGACTGACAATGCTCCACCGGCAGTCAGATCTCCCGTCGCGTTTAAGCTCAGGTTGCCACCTGTTGCCAGAGAAATCAGGTTTACATTGCCGTTTCCGAAGTCGAGATCGGTATTGCCTGCCGCCGTGATTTGAAGTGCACCGAACTCGTGGTTGGCACCCGAAATGGTGACGCCGCCCGCCGAACTGATTGTTGCCGTTCCGGTAACGTCGACGTCTGATCCTGAATCGATGAGTACATCGCCACTCGAAACTATGTTCAGGGCAGCAGCGTTTACATCAACCAGTTCAATGCCGCTTACGTCATTAATCGACAGTGTTCCTGATGTCTGGCTGTCGAATGTACCACCGAAGTTGTTGCCTGCTTCGCCAAACGTAATTGGCCCCGAACCGGCTGATACGTCGGTATTGCCAGTGACTGAGATCGTTGTCCCCGGTGTCTGTACGATCTGTCCTCCTGCGTCAATCGTCAGGTCGCCGTTAGCTGAGATGTTTCCAGTCGAAACGTCATTGGCATCGGTAAGCGAGATACTGGCGGCGTTGGCGGTGAAGATGCCACCGACATCGTTGCCGTTGTTGGAGAGATTCAGGTTTCCCGCCGCGTTGACGATCGTGTTGCCAGCTGAAACGAATGTTGTTGCAGCGCTCTGGATGATATCGCCCCCGGCAGTCAACGTGACCGTGCCACTCGAAACGACGTTTCCGATTGTCAGTGCATCGGAATCAAACAAGGTGATCGACTGCCCTGACGCGGAACTTGCGTCAGCCGAAACCGATCCGGTAAATGTGTTGCCGACGTTGGTTGCGAGGATGTTGCCACCTGCCGCAAACTGAGTATTGCCTCCCACGGTTACCGGTCCGGCCGTAACATTGCCCGGCGATGTGGCAGTCAGGTCAGCCCCGATGACTGCCTGTGTGATGTTGATGTCACCGGTACCGGGTGACAAGACTGTGCTTCCGGTTGATTCGACGCTAAGGCCCCCGGTCGAGGTCGTCGCATTATCAAGAGTGATGTCTGCTCCGGAATCCAGGGTGGTCGAAGTTGTTATCGCAATCGTAACGGCCGCGTCGTCGGTAATGTTGCCACCGGCCGTGACGTCAAGCGTCGCGGCTGCGAAGTTTCCAAGGTTGATGTCGTTCAGATCATCGAGAACAACACTCCCACCCGAGATGATATGGGCTGTGCTGAAGTCGTTGTTGTTGCCGTCAAGAGTTACATTTCCCGAGGCGTTGATGTTTGCATCACCCGTTGCAGTGACAGTTGTACCGGGCAGCTGAGCAATGTCGCCGGCAACTGACAAACTGAGGGTCGAGGTTGTGGTAATGTCTTCAACGGAAAGGCTTGTCGTATCAACAATGCTGATCGTGGTTCCACTTGCGGTTACCGGTCCGGTGAAGTTATTTGCCGCATTGTTAAGCGTAACGCTACCAGTGGTCGAGACGAAACTTGACGAGCCGCCCACAACGGCCGCTCCACCGGAGATGCTGTCCGAAGCGGCGACCGTGAGATTGCCGGTTACCGTGGCAGCGAGTATTTCAATTCCTGAGGTGCCGAAAGTGAGCTCAGCGTTACCTGCAGCAGTCGTGCTGATGCCCGAGGCGAGACTGGTTGTCGCGTTGTTGATCGCTATGTTTGCACCGGCAATGTTGGCGGTGCCGCTGATCGAGATGGTAGCCCCGGCTACGTCTGCTACGTCACCTGCGGCGTCCACTTCAAGAGCTGTCCCGCTGATGTCGCCGAGGTCAATTCCGTTAACGTCACCGAGGCTGACGGTGCCGCCTGAATTTATGCTCACGGCGGCTGCAAAGTCATTGACTCCGTTGCCTAGATCCACATCTCCTGTCGCAACGGCATTGAACAACCCGCCGACCATCAGCGAAGTCGCAACTTCCTGTGTCAGTTGACCACCTGAACTGATTGTCGCGGCATCGGCAATCATCATCGGGCCAAATGTCAGATTGTTTACGTCGGTGAAGACGATCTTGTTGGCTGTTGCAGACAGGCTTCCGCCGATATCGTTTCCTGCGTTACCGAGCGTGATATCGCCTGCGGCATTTAACGTTGCGTTTCCAGTTGCTGTGATCGTTGAACCACCCGTTTGCGAAATGTTTCCTGTAGCGGAAGCCAGAGACAAGTTGCCCGACGAGCTCACGGTGTGAAGCAGCAGATCGGTGTTGTCGGTGATGGATACTGCCTGGCCAGTTCCACTGTCGGCGATCGCTTCCACCTGTCCGGTAAAGTCGTTTCCGGAGTCAGTCAGTTCAATGTTCCCGCCAGCACTTAGAGTCGTAGTGCCACCCACTACAACTGCACCGCTTGACGAGATGTCCGCCCCCGAATTGATCATCACGTTGCCACCTGCATTGCCTGAAGTGATCGTGATGTCGGCGGTTCCAAAATCGAGAGTTGTGTGTGTCGTGGAGTTGAAGCCTACATTCGGTAGGACGCTGTTCTGCGAATCCAGCGTTATCGTATTAGCGGTAAGGTTGGTGCTGGTTGAAACATTCAAAGTTGCGGTCGGTGTGTCAGTGATTGCGCCGATGGCGGTCGCGGTAAGCGTTGATGCCGTCACGTCTTCAAAGGCAAGATCGCTGACGTCGTTCAAAACCACCTGTCCCGTAGTCGAGACATCAACGGGGCCGACAAACTCATTGGCACCGTCAAGAGTGACGTTTCCTGCGGCGTCGATGGTCGTGATGTCAACCACGAAGAATGCACTGGTCGGGTGCTGGTTGATAGATCCGAATGAAAGCAGGTCAACAGAACCGTCGGACGTGACGTTTCCGACCGACAGATCGTTAGCATCGTAGATCGTAATCTGGCCCGGGGCCCCGCCGATTTGAGAGTTCGCATCTACTACGCCCTGGAAGTCGTTTGAGATGTCGTCCAGGCTGATATCGCCGGTTGCCACCAGCGTTGTTGTGCCGGTCACGTGCACTTGTGTTCCATTGATGCCGTCGGCGGATGTTACGCTGAGGTTTCCGCCGACAGTCGCAGAAGCAATGTTGATATCAGAAGTGCCAAAACCAAGATCTGCATTTGTGCCGGCAGAAATATCCACCGACGGGAGCGAGGCAAACTGACTATCGATATCAATAAAGCTTGCAGCAGACAGGGTGGTCGTGTCGTTGATCGTGATTCCAGCATCAGCAACGTCCGTGATAGAGCCACCGGAGCTGATGGCCAGGTCAAACGCGAGCGTGTCACCCAGCAGGAAGTCATTGACGTCAGTGATGGAAACGCTGTCTGCAGAAAGCGACTCTACTTCACCCGTGAAATCATTTGAGCTGTTCGCGAGGAGTATTCCATCGAGAGCAGTGAATGAGGAAGTTCCTGTCACAGCAATTGCTGTCGCAGCTGCCTGGCTTAGGAAGTTTGTTACAGCGGCGTCGAGATTTCCTCCGGCCGCAACATCACTCAGGATGAGACTGTTGGCGTCTGAAACGTTGATGTCATTGCCGGCTACTGCTGCAAATTCGCCTCCGAATTCATTGCCGGCGTTGTTAAGGAAGATGTCCTGGCCGGCGTTCACTGAAATATTTCCGGGGGCATTGATTGTCGTTCCGCTGAACTGAACAATTTCAACTCCAGCCACCAGATTCAGAGAATCGCTCGATCCGACATTGTGAAGTATCAACTGGTTCAGATCAGTGAGTGCGACGTTCTGCGCTGAGCCACTTGTCGCGTCGACGGTCACGCTGCCGGTGAAGTCGTTGCTCAGATGAGTGAAGTTAACATCGCCGGATGCGGTAATGGATGACGTTCCGGAAACTCTTACCGGCCCGGCGAAAACAGAGCCATCTGCCATCGCCGAGAAGTTTCCCCCAACATCTGCATCATTAATGTTGATGTCTTCCAATGCAGCAAAATGAAGCAGGGTGTTCGATATCGACGTCACACTGATGCTGCCGATGGATGCCGTAGCATTGTCAATCGTGATCGTTGTGCCGGCGTCAAAGGTTGCGAGTCCGGCGATGGTAAGAGCGGCACCGGGGTTATCCGCAATACTACCTGTTGCTGACACATCAAGGCTGCCGGCAGTGATGTTTCCGAACGCAATGTCATTAGCGTCAGTAAGAGTCAATGCACCCGCTACGTCGGCTGTCACATTGCCAAAGTCGTTTCCAGCTTGATCAAAGGTTGCATTGCCACCTGCCTGGATGTGAAAGTCGCCGCCCGGGGCGATGGTCGTGGAGACGCCCTGACTGTTCTGCCCGACGGCTGTAACTGTGGTGGCACCGACGGAGGAAATATCACCCAGGGCCAGGTCGTTTGAATCGTGAATGTCGATGGTCCCGCCTGAAGTCGCGTGAACGATTCCGACGAAGTCATTTCCGGCGTTCGTAAGTGTTATGTTATTGACGGTTTCAAGGTGCGATGCGCCGCCAACGCTGACAGGACCTCCGTTGAGATTTCCAGGGGAATCCACGGTAAGGGTGCCCGTGATTGACGCTGATGAAATTGCAATGTCACCCGTGCCAAATGAGAGAGTAGAACTGCCACCTGAAACAACACTGATACTCGGGACGTTCGCGTTAGCGCTGTCCAGAACGATGTCGCCGCCGGCCGTGACGGAGGTTGCACCGGGAATAATGATGGCAGCCAACGATGTATCAACAACGTTGGTTCCAGCATTCACGCTGAGATTTGCCCCGGATAGATCCGCAAGCTCAATCAGATTTGCGTCACCAAGAGTAATGTCACCTGATGCATCAACCGCAACTGTAGAGCCGAAGTCGTTGGATGCGCTGTCGAGAGTTACCGCGCCCGAAGTTGCATCAACATTGACAGCTCCTGAAACTGCAATTGAGGTCGAAACCGTTTGTGCGACGTCGCCTGCAGACTCCAGGGATAGATTTCCGAGCGCTGTTAAATAGCCCGGAGACAGGTTGTTCTGATCGTTCAATGAGAAGTTGATGGCTGAACCGCCGACGGTGCCTGTGAAGTCGTTACCCGCATTGGTCAGTTCGATGTTTCCGGCAACGTTCAAAGCCGAGTCGCCCCCGACGGTAAAAGTGAATCCACCGTTTTGAGACAGGTTGCCACCTGAACCGATTGTGACATTGCCCGTTGCGTCAAAGCCGTCTAATACAAAGCTGGAAGAGGCGCTCAATGTTACCGCCTGGTTCGCGATGTCATTCGCATCTACGCTAATTGCTCCGGCAAAAATATTGGAGGAGTTGTTCGCGGTGATGTTTCCACCGGATACGAACGCTGTCGTTCCTGTGACAGAAGCCGAGTCGATCGAGATATCTCCGTCGGAGGTTACCGAAAAATCCCCGCTGACAATCACGTTGGAGAATGTGGTGTTTGCCCCGGTTCCATGAGAGAAAGTTGCGTTGCCGACCGAGTCAACGTCGATGGCTCCGAGTGTGCTTGCCGCACTGTCGATCGTTACATTGGCACCGGCAATCAGTCCGGCTGAATTACTGATCGTGAGTACGGCCGAAGCATGATCTGTAATGTTGCCTGCTGCCAGAGCTACCAGGTCTGATGCAGTAATAGAGGCAAGCATGATTCCATCAACGTCGGCCAGACTGACAAGACCTGATGCGTTCGCAGCTATCGTACCGTCGAAATCATTTCCGAACTGAGAAAGCTCTGCACTTCCGGTCGTGGCTGTCAGGGATGTTGCACCTGCCACATTGACAACGCTCCCCGGTTCCTGCGAGATGCCGGTGCCGGACGTGAGGGTTAGCGAGTCACTTGAGAAGATGTTCCCGGCGACCAGCGAGTTCGCGTCGTTGATGTCGATCATCTGGCCCGCGCCGGAACTGGCTTCAACATTTACAGGTCCGGCAAAGTCGTTCGCTGCATTGTTAAGAGTGACGTTGCCATCCGCAACAAACGTACTCGAGCCTGTGACCGATACAGGGCCACCGGTGATGTCTACATCTGACTCAACACTCAGATCACCACCGACGTTGGCACCGGAAAAATGGATTGTTGACGAACCGAAACTGAAATCAGCGTTACCAATCGACGTGATATCAAGCGCTCCGAAACTGCTGTTAGCGCTGTCGAGGTTGATAAATGACTCGGCATTCAATGTCGAAGCGTTGCCGACATTGATTGTTGAAAGAATGTTCTCTGTAATGCTGCTGCCTGCGGTCAGGTTCAGGTCAGCCGCTGAGACGTTGCCCAGAGAGATGTCATTCGTATCGCCGATGGCGACAGATCCGGCTGGCGCTGAGATATCGATGTCGCCTGAAAAGTCATTGGTAGACTCGCTCAATGCAATTCCGGCGCCAGTAGAAAGCGTGGCAGAACCCGCTACGTTGACCGAAGTTCCAGACGCCTGATTGATCTGACCGCTGGTGATCAGCTGGATCTCGCCGGTCGCGTTGATATCGCCGACCAGTAGACTGTTCGCTTCGCTGAGTTTTATGTCGACTCCGTCAGCGTTGACTCTGGCTTGAAAGTCGTTCGTGAAATTGTTCAGGACGACATCACCGCTGGTATCGATTGTTGTAGAACCTGACGCAACAAAGCTTGAACCCGGAGTCTGAGTGACGTCGCCACCAGCGGTAATGACGGCTGAGGTCAGAGTTGCCTGGTCGAAGGTGATTCCATTCTGGTCGCGCAGGACGGTCAGGTTGCCGAGGCTGTTGTCAATGTTGACCTCGCCCTGGAAGTCGTTGTTTGCATTGGGCAGCTGTATCGCTCCACCTGAGGCGATCGTCGCCGTGTTGCCGACTGAGACGGCACCACCGTTAATGTCACCTTGTGTCGTGATCATCAGGTCATTGCCCACGTCGACACTGCTGAAGTTGATGTCGCCGGTACCAAATGCGAGCGATGCATCGTTGGCTACATCGATGGTCAGGTTGGCAAGTGAGCCGTTCTGGCTGTCGAGTATCAGATCACCGCCAGTCGAAGTAAAGCTGGTCGAAGTTGAAACGTTCAGCGTCGAAGTGATTGCATCATTGATCTGCCCGCTTACGGAAACATCCAGCTGATCTGCGAACACATCATCAAACAGAATGTCATTTGCGTCAGTGATCAACGCTATCCCGGACGTTGAAACATCGACTTCATCTCCAAAGTCGTTAGTCGGATTGATCATGGTGATGTCGCCGGCCGAATTGAGCGACGTTGCTCCAGCCACATTGAATGCGGCAAGAGGTGACTGGGTAATCGGACCACCGGCAATCAAGCTGAGCGATGCAGATGCAAAGGTCGCTCCCATCGTCAAGTGATTGACGTCAGCAATAGCTACGTTACCTGACGCTGCGGACACAGCAACTTCACCAACAAAGTCATAGTTGGAAATCGAGTTGTCGAAATCGATGTCACCGGAAGAGGCAATAAACGAAGAGTCACCCAGAACCGTCAACGAAGCACTTGCGTCAGCTGAAATCGCTGTGCCGTTAAAGGCCAGGTTGCCCGTAATCGAATACGCGCCTGCGAGGTCAACGTTTCCAATGTTATTCAGTGACAGTGAGTTCAGGCTGTAGATGCCATCGAGGATAACGTCACCGCCGGGCGCAGGATTTCCCGCGACCGTCATGTCACTCACCAGAGCTGCAGGTACGGTCAGGAATCCGCCAACGCCATCGCTGATTTGATCGGATCCGTTGATCGTCACATTGCTACTGGCATTCACGTTGATGGATGCGACGTCAAACGGCGAATCCATGGTGACGTCGAGCGTTCCGCTGTTGAAAACAGCTGAGACTGCGAGAAGATGACGTGGCTCAAGATTCCGGTAGTCAGCTGTCGAATGACGGCTACTCTGCCGCTTACGGTTGCGATTGCGAACTGCCTTGCGACGCCTCTTCGACTTCTTTCCCATCTTCATCGTCCCTTATTCCGGTGGATGTTGGTCCAGGTGTCTCGCGCGCAAGGAGCTTGCACTTTCGGCAATGCATATATCCGGAACATCCGTGTCCGTAATTCAGCGCGCGAAAAACACGACGGGCATAAATTTGCTGCAAAGACTGCTAGCGTGCAGGCGGCCGTCTGAAGTTCATTGCCTGCCACTGATTGCGCATGTACATAATGCCGCGTCGATCATCTTTTCGTCCGGGCAGCAGGAGGCCCCGCAATCAAAAGTAGGGTTTGCCCGATTTTTAGAGCTAGCATTCCCGGTAGGGTAATTTGCGCCGACTTTGACGATCAGCGTCAGAAGACGCGCAAAGAAGATTCACCGTACGTCAGATTCTGAGGGCATGAGGTGCCATTTGAGAAGACTATGGCCGGTGAGAAGACTATGGCCGGTTGATCAGGCGGTGATACTCGATTTCGAGTTCGTTGTAGCTGAGCCCGAACGCATCTTTGAGGGCTTCTTCCGGAGCCTTGCCCCGTTTGAGATCGTCGATGTACTGCTTGAACCTGCCATCTCCGTCGTCGGCCTGAACAAGAAGCTCAACGAGAGTTGATGCGGCTCCGTACATTTCTCCGGACAGGTTTTCCGTGGTGAAAAAGTCACCTAGAGAATTGTTCTGCCTGACGAGCTCAGCTGAATAAAGTCGTCGCTTGGTTATCCTGTCACCGCCGACAATCTCGTGGGCGAGCCAGTCGGATATTCCTTCATTCAGCCAGAGTGGCAACCTTGCTGATGTCAGATAACGATGAACGAATCCATGAGAGGTTTCGTGAACGAGAACATGAGCAAAACCGGATTGCCCTTTGTAGCCTGCGAACACAACTTTCCCGTCGGAGTAGGAGTGGCACATACCCTGACTGCCCATCGCCTGAACATCCATAATCCCGCGCTCGAAGCGGAGGTAGTCGCTTTCCTCATTGAACGCGACGACCACACATTTGCCGCACCAGATATTTCGTTCCGGCGGAATGTTGAACGCAGCGCAAAGTACCTCGTACATTTTGTCCAGATGAGCGATGTATGCATTTACTTCATTGGCAGGCAGGTTGGTCAGAAACAAATAGTATTCCGTTTCGACCAGGCTGAATGCGATATCGGGCATCCGTTCCCTGACTGACTCGATCCAGTCACGATGCATCGTCAGGAACCGCTCATGATCTTCTGGAAGCAATGGCTCCCAGATCTTGTCGTTTGTGCCGCGCAGAGCTGCAGTGATTTCAGCGCGCAGTTCCATCCGCTGCTCGCGCTTCTCGACGTCGTGCATTAACGACTTCTTCCGCCGGTCATAACTGACATCAAGTGGATGCTCGTTGATGAAGATCTCATCAATATAGCGCAAAGACAAATTCCGTTGTCGATCAGAATTCTGCTCCCGGTACTTCAAAGCGCGGATGCTCTCAGGCGCTTCACCGGGTTTTACTTCTGTGACAATCACGTTGCAGATGTATTCGCCGTCCGTTTTGCGGATGTCGATCGTCTGTCCGGTCAGTTCCATCAGGTTGGTGAGATCGATACGAATCGGAACGACGTCTTCTCCGTCAGTGGCAGCATCATTTCGCGATACGGTCGTTGATTGAAAACCGAAGGAGGTCAACGGGTTGAGCGAAGTCAGAAGGAGAGCCGCAGCAATGCCGAATCGCAATTTGCGCGCACGGCACGATCCTTGAATACGATATTCCATTTCCCTGAATCCTCTCCCGCTTGTTCCTGTTTACGCTCTTGCGACTCAAGCAGCTGTCTTTTCAATAGTACGCAGGCAACCTCTGTAACTGAATTGCCGGCATAACAGCCATGGCGAATGCCTAGGCTCTGCCTGACGCAATTTCCTGCATCATCGACTTGATCTGTTCGCAGTCAGCTGCTGACGGGGAAGTGGTTACGCCCTGAAGCTTAAACGACTCTTTGACACTTCGTGACTGGAATGAGTCCTGCAGGATTTCGAAGTGATCCGGCGTTATGAGTGCCGGATGCTCGACTCCACACGCTCTGCAAAGAGCGAGGATTTCTTTTCGCAATGTCACGAGGTAGTTGGCCAGTCTTGCGGCTTTGTCAGTTGGATCAAGGCCGCGCATCAACCATTTGTGTTGAGTCGCCACTCCGGTGGGACACTTTCCAGTGTGACACACCTGCGCCTGAATACAACCGATTGCCATCATGGCTTCGCGCGCGACCCCGATCATGTCACATCCCATAGCCATAGCCAGCAATGATTGCTGGGGAAAACCGAGCTTTCCGGAGCCGATAAAGGTGACTTTCTCGTGTAACCCGCATTGTGCGAATTCCCGGAACACCCGGCTCATTCCCATCTTGAACGGCAGCGAAACGTGGTCTGAGAACGCAAGAGGCGCTGCGCCGGTGCCACCCTCGCCTCCGTCTATCGCAACGAAATCAACGCCACGTTCACCGGACTGCATCAGCTCCACGAGCTGTCGCCAGAAGTCCATTTCCCCGACAGCCGATTTGATTCCCACCGGCAATCCCGTCAGGTCGGCGAGGCGTTCCACGAAGTCGAGCATCTCATCGACATTCGAGAATTCGTAATGTCCAGCTGGAGAGAGACAGGACTGGCCTTTGGGAATGCCACGGATTTCAGCGATCTCCGCGGTTACTTTCCTGCCGGGCAGAACCCCGCCGTGCCCGGGTTTTGCGCCTTGAGAAATTTTCACCTCAATCGCTTTGATGTTGAATTGCCGGCATGTGTCAACAAAACGTGATTCGTCAAACCGGCCGTCACGAGATCGTGCACCGTAGTAACCGGTGCCTAGTTGCCAGACCAGATTGCCGCCGTGGTCGTGATGAGGCGCAACGCCTCCTTCGCCGGTGTTCTGAAGGCCGCCTGCAATCTTCACTCCCTGATTAATCGCTTGTACTGCCGCAGCGCTCAGGCTGCCATAACTCATCGCTGAAATTGTGATAATCGAATCGGGGCGAAAGGCATGCTTGCGCCCGCGCGCCTCACCGAGGATTTTCGCGCATGGTATCCGGTGCATGTCGTCGTAATTCGCATCGCCCGGGTGTGCTGAAAAAATCGGAAAGGTTGACTGCTTAACGATCATGTATCCCGCGGTACGCTCCAGATCATTATCAGTTCCGAACCCGAAGTAGTTGTTGCCTTTGGCTGCTGAGCGATAGACCCAACTGCGTTGATCCCTGGTGAACGGACGTTCTTCGTCGTTGCCGGCGACAATGTACTGGCGGAGTTTCGGGCCGAGTTCTTCAAGAAGGTATCTGCCGTGGCCGACCACGGGGAAATTTCGCAGGATCGGTTCCTCTTTTTGAAACAAGTCATGCACCGCAACGCAAAGCAGGAGAACGACGACGATACCGAGAAGAATCCACCAGAACACGTTGATTGGCCTCAAACAGTGAGTAAAAAAGAAGACGGGGGCGAGCAGGTGACGCGGCCGGACACCTGAATGACGCATGGAGTTGATAACGCACCTTATTGTAGTGCATTGAACATGGTTTCCGGCAAGCCGGCGCTTGCCGGGCACTGGTGGAAGGGACTGTTTTCCCCTGAATTTGACTTGTACCCGGACACCTACTAGCTTGACTGCCGTCCGCTACCTGCCGGCAACTGAGAAACGCCAGTTGCCTACTCGGGGCAGTCGTGCGGCAGGAACCCAGTACTGTACTGCAACCTCGTCAGATGCATCGGGAGATCACAATGAAACATCTGCTGCGACTCAGCTTGTTTGTCCTTTCTTTCTGTACCGTCGCTGTATTTGCGACTACCGTCCAGGCGCAGGTCGCGTCTGCGCTGATCCGTGAAAACGAAGAGCTTCCGGGCGCGCCGGGGTCGAGCATCAGCGGGATCAATAACTCTGCTGTGAACGACAATGGGGGCTACTCATTCACTGTGACAACCGACGGTTCAGTCAGCCATGTCTGGGGAAGTACTGCGGGGGCTCCCGGAAGCGTAATTCTGACAGAAACAACATACGGCGATCTTATTCAAACTTCTTTTGAATCTTTCTTCGGAATGAGCGATTCCGGAAGCATCAGCTACTCCGCGAGCACTAATCATATTTCGGGAACACCATCCGGGCTCGACGGAGCCTGGCGGGATACGGCCGCAGTACTCAACGAAGAGGATGCGATCACGGAATTGCCGGGACAGTTTTCGACGTTCAACAGTCGTCCCGGGATCACGGCGGATAATAAGCCCTACTGGGTTGGAGGCTATTCCGATACTCAGGGTGGCAGCACGCAGAACCGCGCGTTGTTTATTGGGACTGAAGCGAGTGTCGTTCTAAAAAGCGGTGACAATATTTCAGGTGTCGTTGAGCCGTTGTCTGCAGGTTCGGCGATTGACTTTGATTTCCGTTTCTCTGCTCTGGGCACAAACTACATCTCGCCGGTCGATGTCGATTCAGGATCAGCAATCAACGATTTTGTTATGGCATCCAACGGCGCTGCCATGATGGCCGGCGGTTCGATTATCCGTGAAGCCTCGCCGATCCCTGCTTCTATTGGTGGCCTTGCAGGTGAAAACTATGACAATTTCGACTTCTTCGGAATCACTGAAACAGGTAGTTACCTGATTACCGGAGATTCTGATGCAGGAACGACACAGGATGAGTTCGTGATGGTGGACGGACAAATCATCCTGCGCGAAGGCGATATGGTCGACGGTTTCGTACTCAACGGAACGATAGAAGGCGCCTTCTTGAACGAGGATGGCGACTGGGCCGCAATCTGGGATGTGGATACTCTCAGCGGAAACGTCGAGGTGCTGATCATTAACGGTACGATTGTTCTCATGGAGGGCGACCTCGTTGACTGGAACAACGACGGCGTTATCGACGGTCTTGATCAGAATGCGTTTGTCGAGGACTTCACTGGCATTTCGGCGTTGACGATGAGTGGGCGTGACGGTGCTGGAAATGTGAATGTCGTATTTACCGCTGATGCTGACGTCAACGGATCGCAGCTTGAAGGCGGGTTCCGTATACCGGTCGGACTCGGAACAGGCGTCACCAGTGTCGAATCCTTCATGTTTACCGCCGGAGACTACACATCCGGAACGCTTGCCGATCTGGCCGAGAGTGACAACTTGAAGGTGCGCGGTCAGCGCCGGTTCACAGACATTCAGTCCCGCGTTCATATTGAGTTCAAAGGCACCAGTCCGGCTCCGACTCCATCGTCTTTTGAATTCACACTCGAAGCGTCTGTTTTTGCGCGGGGGCTCGTTTCGCAAAGAATCGAGTTCTTTGACTATGACCTTGGAGACTGGGAGCAAGTTGATATTCGGGACGCGTCCAGATTCGGAGACATCGTTACTGTCGCCGTCGGGGCGGGCGATCTTTCAAGATTCGTTGAACCGGGAACCAATTGCATCGAAGCCCGCGTATTGTTCAGATCCGCGTCTCAGCGACAACAGTTCTCGGCCAGTGTTGACCAGACTTTCTGGACCATTGATCCTTGATCCCGTCGCAGCAGCCTGACTGAACTGATTTCAATAACGCGGTGCACACGAAATGTGCACCGCGTTTTTTTGTGAGTCGCTACGAGTCGGTCGAAACGCCAGCCAAACGACAGGCCTCATCGAACTGCGCGTCTCCGCCAAATGCGCTGGAAGACAAAACGAATACTTTTTTGCTCGACGGACCGCTGCTCATCACGAGTGAGTCCTCGATTTTCTGCCTCACTTTGAAATCCGGAACCAACATGCGGAAACGCACGGGACCACGGTTGAACCAGATCTCGGGTCCCGTCAGCACTCCAGTTGTCAGAGCACTGAAGTACTGCCGCTGCATGTTGCCGAAATAGATCGCCAGAAATCCGAACAGCATCACCAGGCCGAACGCGAGGAACAGGGTGCCCGGCGACTGACCACTAATAAGGGAGTAAACTGCCCAGCTGCACGCCAGTGCGACTTGAAGAACTCCCACGAACAACCAGAGCCATGGCATGATGATCCAGCGATAGACCTTTTTGTAGTTGGGGAATTGCCGGCGTAATACCGGCAGCATTCTGTTGAGATTTGCAGATTCCTCCCAGCCGTTTGTCTCGAACGGAATGCCAGCCGGCAGCTCACCGAAAATTGCAGTTTCGTTTTCCACCGGCACCGCAGGTTTCATTCCGGCCTGACTCCGCCAGTGGGCCAGCTGATGAAAGAAGCCGTCCAGCTCGCGGAACTGTTCGACATCCCCGATCCAGCTGTAGGGAATAAGAACGTGTATCAGGCCGCTGTTGACCAGGTGCCACGCACGATCGCTACGTTGAATGACGGTGTGCTTCCACGGCAGGAACATCTCAACGTACCGGTCGTCGTCTGTCCGCGCGACTGCTTGAAACCCTTCAGCGTGCAGATGTAGTTCCCACTTTCCATGAACGGGCGGATCGGCCTGACGAACCCCGTGCTTGAATCGCAAACGCAAGTAGATCAGCATCGAAAAGATCAAGGTCGGCATTACGACCAGGCCGGAAATGAACAGGCAGCGACTGATCGTGTCCGGAGTGCGTGGTTCGGCCAGCGGCTCCCTGCCTGGAAAGAAGATCAATACAGCAAATGTAGCGACGGCAAAAAGGAACCAGATGCAGGAGAACTTCAGGCTGCCAGTGCTTCTCTTCCGCCCGCCGGTGTCAATCGGAATGCACTCGGCGGCTAATTCAAACGCCTCTTCTGCTTCAATCTGCCCGGCGATGGTCCTGTATCGACCGTCATACCGCGGCATTTCTGTCGGCACCGGATTGGGCGGCACCGTCGTCAGCTGCGGTTGAGACGATGAATGTGCATAGGGATTGTCACTCATGCCATGAATTGTGACAGAGTCCGGCGCGCAAGGCTACTTTCTCGCCGATGCTGAATCCAACGATCCGGATCGTTTCGTGTCGTGCAGCATTGGGCACGATGTTCCTGACTCACGCGATATTCAGGCTACACTTTCGCCTTCCATCGGCGGTGGCGAGCCTTTCGGGCGCGGAGGATGGAAGTTGTGGTATCGCCTTGAGCAGCGATCCTGAAACTCCTCGAGCGCACTTCGGCGGTCATCGTCGGAATGGAATGCCTGTTTGAGCATCATGTCGAGATGATGATCAGCAACATCCATCACCTGGTTGTCCGGACGCAGATATCGCTCTACAAAATGACGATCCTCGTCACTGATTTCCGCATCGCGTTTGCTGACATTTGCGCGCACGTAGGACAGGTCAGAGAATTCCAGCGGGTACATTTTTTCAAGAAAGATGCAGGACTCATCGAATCTTTCGATTGGAAACAGGTGAGCCCGACCCGAATTCATCGCATCGCTGATGACAGACATATCTTCGTTGCCGCGCCCGCCGTTGAGAAAGTAGATCTGGCTGTTGGTCTGCGGATGAACGTACTGCTCAACGAGTTCTGCATTGGCAAAGTCACGAAAGCTCATTCGCTGTGCAATGCAGTTGACTTCTTCGAAGTGACGGTGAAAGAAGTATCTGGAAATGAATCGCTCGACCGGATCCCGAACATACGACAGCGCAAATACTTCCGCATGTTCATGGTCATAGGGAAGGTCCAGGGAAATTTTGTGATCGCTGAAGCATTTCACCCACGGGTGGCAGCGAACGATTTCAGAAACGTCGTCGCACGTGTACTGCTTGGTTTCAAGAAGCGAATTGGAGTTGTAATAGCCATCGCCGAAGTTCCGGTTCATCAGCTGGCGCAGCGTCGAACCACCCGCTTTGGGAACATGTACGTGTAACCACACTCGTCTCATTATTTCACCTCAGGTCAGAACACCGGCATTGCCCTGAGCGGACAACGGGTCAGCGACTTTGATTGAGCGACGATTCGTCAGTTGTCAGTATTCACGATTACAGTGTTCCGGGGCAATGTCATTCCGCCGGGAATCGAGCCCGGGACACCGGTTTCCGCCTAAATCTGGAAATCCAGCGGAGGATCGAATTCCGTGACAACATCCGAACGCAATTTCAGCTTGGGTCGCTCCATGACGACGGTGGTCATTGGATCAACGCTGTAGGTCAGCCAGACGCTTGATCCGATTACCGAGTCATGACCTACTACTGTTCTGCCACCAAGGACGGTTGCGTTGGCATAGATCACCACGTTGTCTTCAATCGTCGGATGCCGCTTGGTGTCGCGAACCAGGTCGCCGTTTTCGTCTTTTGCAAAACTCAGTGCGCCGAGCGTGACGCCCTGGTAGATTTTCACATAGCGGCCGATCTCACACGTTTCGCCGATCACGACTCCCGTACCATGGTCGATGAAAAAATGATCACCGATTGTTGCGCCGGGATGAATGTCGATACCGGTTTCGCTGTGAGCCCATTCAGCCATCATTCGCGGAATGAGTGGGATCTCCATTTTGAACAGCTCGTGGGCGATCCGGTGGACCGTCACCGCAAGTACGCCCGGATAGCAAAGAATGACTTCCGCTATACCTTTGCATGCGGGGTCGCCATCATAGGCTGCTTGAATGTCGGTCTTGAGAGATCTCTGGATCACGGGCATTCGAGACATGAATGCCGACGCCAGTTCTTCCGGACTGCGCCTGGTTGATGTACCGGCCGTCGAAAGCGCGCGTTTGATCGTTTCGCGCAGAAGGACTTCGACTTCGTCAAGCAGGATGGCAATCCTGCTGGTCGAGCACATCGCCTGCCCGGATTGGTCTTTCTTTTGCGGCAGCAACTGTGGCAGCAGTGCGCGGCGCAACAGACCCGTCAACTGAACGATAGTAACCGGTTTGACGATGCTGCATTCCCCGGCCGAGGTCGCAGCAGCCCCGTCGCAGCCTGCCTGAGCCGCGAGTTGGCCGGCGATGCTGGAATCGACTGACTTGTTGACAACAGGTACCTGGTCGGCGTCGGGATGTGCTTCAATGCTCATAATGAAACGCTCAAAGGTCGACGGGAGACTCATTATTGATTGTGACCGGATGAAAAGTACTGCAATGTCCGGTATTCTACGCACCGGACCGCCGGCGACGAACCGCCGGGGTCCGACTCCGGACCGGGAATTTATCAACGAACTGTTTAATTGGTCGTCATTTGGCGGCAAAAGCTTAAGCAAAGGCCGGATCGACGACATTCGCCGGTGCCAAAGCCTGTTTTTTCGGGAATCCAACAGCTTTCATTTTTCCTGTCGCAATCGTGAATTGCGATTCATTCTGCAGTCGGGCGAATCATGAATGGACGAGACAGTCTTGAAGCACGGGTCACAGAACTCGAGACAAAGTACACGTTGTTGCAAAAGGACTTCGATGCGCTCAATGAAACGGTCCTGATGAACGTTGCCAGCCTCGACCGGATCAATTCTCTGCTCAGCGAGCTCAATGAAAAGATCGAGAGTGCGAAAGACAACACGCCGCCGCGCAGTCTGGAAGACGAAAAACCTCCGCACTATTGATTCCTCATTTCTAATAAATTCTGGCAAAAGCATTGAAGGCTGGTAACGGCAACCACAAACACCGGCCCGTACAGACAAGCCAGCCCTGCCCGCTCACTTCGCACTACCGCAGAAATGGTATGGCGGCAGTTTGCTACTCGTTGAAAATGGTAGGAATCTGACCGTCGTCTCGCCTGCACGTATTCTGGAAGGCCTCGAGGTCCACATTGAAATTCGTGAAGTGAACTGACGCATCAACGAGCAGCATGTTTGCTCCTCCGGAATGCGCTGAGCCGAATCGTGACTCGCAGTCAATCGCGTCGCGATCAGGACAAGGAGGCTCGGTTCCATAGCGGATTATGTCCCAGTCCCAACCGCTTGCGAATCCGAAATCGTCTGCACAGCTTTGCGAGTCGTAATCCTCCGGGTGCAGGGCTTTCTCACCGGCAAGAACGGTATTTGATGCGCCATCACGAACATGGTGAAACCCGATCGGCGAAACTATTCCTGAGCGAACGATAACACCGCCAAACTGTCCTCCGGTTCCCCCCTGCGGTTCGTACGCGATTCCTGCGTTGCCGGCATAGTCATTGACCGCAAACGAACCTTGAAAAACTGTAGGTCCGCGTCTTGATGGACAGAAGTAGATTTCGACCGGCGTCCTTCTAACGTCGGCATCATCGGTCAATTCATACAGGTTCTGATGTTCGATCTGTGGAAGAATCTGGTAGAGCCAGCCCCAGTTCTGATGGGGAGCCTGTTGAATCCGGCCGTTGACAAACGTCCGTGGAAGATCCCACTGGTATCCTCCGTCAGGGAAGTACCGGTAAGTGCTTTCGTAACTATGAATCGCAAGGCCAAGTTGACGCATGTTATTCGAACAGGTCGCGCGCCTTGCAGCTTCACGAACCATCTGAATGGCTGGCAGCAAAATCCCGATTAATATTCCGATGATCGCAATCACCACCAGAAGTTCAACGAGTGTAAATGCTTTTCGCTTTCCGTGTTTCATGTTCCACCGAACAGATTGGCAAATTGCGTCCAGTGCCTGTTCTTCCATGGTTCAGGATAACACAAAAGAAGACGGCACGCCGTTTGGCGTGCCGTTTTGAATTTCCGACATCATCAGAGCGATTACTCGTCTTCGTCGTCAGACATTTTGTTTTTGGAAATCACATCCTGCTGAACGTTGGCGGGCATCACGTCGTAATGGCTGAATTCCATTGTGTAACTGCCGAGGCCTCCAGTCATGCTGGACAAGGTTCGAGAATATGTGGTGACTTCACGAAGCGGGCACTCACTGTGAATGGTAGTGAATCCGCCACCGGCCGCGTCGCTTCCCTGGATCCGCCCGCCTCTGGATGACATGTCACTGTAGACATCACCGACATTGTCTTCAGGAACGGTAACGTCAAGATTTACCACCGGCTCCAGCAGGCACGGACGGGCTTTTTCAAAGACCTGCTTGAATGCGTGTTTCGCCGCTGTCTTGAATGCAGCCTCGCTGGAGTCAACGTCGTGGTATTTCCCGAAGTGGACTTCGACGCAGACATCCTGCACCGGATAGCCCGCGATAACGCCACCTTCGATTCTTTCTACAAAACCCTTGCCGACGGCCGGCATGAAGTTGGTTGGAATTGTTCCACCTACGATTGAGTCCACCCACAGGAAGTTTGCTTTTTCGTCATAGTGGCTGTCCCGCATCGAGTTGAAATTCGATTTGGTCGCAAACTCGCTGATGTCGGTTCCACGTGGCAGCGGCCGCATGCGAATGTGAACTTCACCGAACTGACCGCGACCACCGGACTGCTTCTTGTGTCGGTAGCTGCCTTCTGCGTCCGACTGAATCGTCTCGCGGAAAGCGATTCGCGGCTCGCGGGTTTCGACTTCAAGTTTGTCGCGGCGGATGAGCCGTTCCTGGATGACGTTCAAGTGAAGTTCACTCATGCCTGTCATGACCAGTTCTTTGGTCTGAACATCACGGTCCAGCAGGAAGGTCGGGTCCTCTTCCACGACTTTGTTCAAAGCACCGGACAGTTTCGTTTCATCTCCACGGCTTTTCGGTGCGACAGCAAGCGACACCATAGGAGTCGGAAACTTCAGTTCCGGTAACTCGGTCTCGCCAAGGACAGAGCCGGTGTAAATCTCATCCATCTTTGCGACGGCGACAATATCACCGGGGCCGGCCGAATCAACTTGTTCCGTATTCTCGCCCTGAACTTTCAACAGGCTTCCCATCTTGATCGCTTTTCTTGCTCCGGTCGCCTGCACGGCATCGTCTCGTTTCAGCGTACCGGAAAAGATGCGGAGGAAGCTGAGTTTCTGAACGTAGGGGTCGATTCGTGTACGGAAACAGCGAGCAACCAGCGGGGCGCTGGCATCCTGCGCGATTTCAGATTCATCCGCCGCCCGACGTGTGATGTCTGCCGGCGACAAGCCGCACATAATGAGCGACTCGATCACTTCCTTGACGCCGATGCCGGTCTTGGCACTGCAGCAAATGATCGGAACGAGAGTACCGGAAGCAACCGCCTGAGTAATCAGCCGGGAAAGCTCGTCCCTGGTTGGAGGCTGGCCTTCGAAATAGCGTTCCATCACGCCGTCGTCTACTTCGATGATCGACTCGATCAGCGGTTCGTGAATCAATTTGGGATCGACAATCGCATCGTCTGTACTTTCAGGCAATTCGAGCGTGCTGATAACACCTTTGAAGTCCGGTCCTTTGCCGGCAGGTACGTTCAGAAGTATGCACTGATTCCCCCACATTTCACGGATGCTGTTTACAACACCGGCAAAGTCAACGTTTTCCTCGTCGATCTTGTTCAGGATAATCATCTTGCCGATGCCTGCTGCTTCGGCCTCTTTCCACACGCGACGCGTGTTGACTTCGATACCTGAACCGCAGTTGATGACGATGCACGCCGTATCAGCCGCCTGTATCGGGCCGATGACCTGCCCGATAAAGTCGGGATAGCCGGGCGTATCAATCACATTGAAGCTGTTGCCGCCGTGCTCGAAATTAATCGAGGCCGCTTCGATCGAGTACTTGTGACTCTTCTCTTCAGGATCGAAGTCACAAATGCTCGAACCGTCATCAACACTCGGATTGCCTGAGACAGCACCAGTCGTGGTCAGAAATGCGTCGGCAAGAGTTGTCTTGCCGACTGATCCATGTCCGCAAAGAACGACGTTCCTGATGGATTTGATGTCAGCCATATATGCCTCGCAAGTTTAATGTTGATTGTTGGTTTGATTCGTACCGGAACGTTCGCCCGGTGTTTGATCGGTTGACTCCGTGATCGCCGGCAACGCAACTCCTCCTGCTGCCTCGATCGCCTCTTTTACTGTCAGACGTCCTTCATAGAGCGCCCGACCGACAATGCATCCTGCGAGTTGTTTTTCTGCCAGAGCAACCACGTCATCGACAGTGGTGACTCCTCCGGAAGCGATTACCGGTAGCGAAACCGCATTTCGCATCTGGGCCATCGCATCAAGATTAGGGCCTTCGAGCATGCCGTCACGGCTGATGTCTGTGTAGATGATTCCAGCGAACTCATGGGCAGCCATTCTCGCTGCAAGCTCCGTCGCTTCGAAATCGGAAGTTTCCAGCCAGCCGTCGGTCGCGACCTTTCCATTGCGGGCGTCGATACCGACGAGAATGGTACCCGGGTACCGCAGGGCCATTTGCGTGGTCCACTCAGGATCTTTAACGGCGCGCGTACCGACGACCAGACGCTTTACCCCGTTCTCCAGATAGGAAGAGATCCGCTGTTCATCGCGGATGCCGCCGCCAACCTGCACAGGAACGTCAAACTGCCTGGCAAGTGAAACGATAACGTCAAAATTGGCTGCCGATCCGTCACGGGCTGCGTTAAGATCAACGATATGAAGGCCGCTGGCGCCCTGGGCGATCCAGCGGCCCGCCTCATCGGACGGGTCGTCAGCGTACACCCTTTCCCGACTGTAGTCCCCCTGGACCAGTCTGACGCATTTGCCGTTTAAGATGTCGATGGCAGGCCAGATTTGCATCGTCGATTTGCCCCGGATCATTTCGCGACTTTTGAGTGCAATCGCAAAACTGAAAAAGGCTGTATTAGCTCTCTTTAACGTAAATAACTATGCCATAGTGGTGAGCCGACTGCAAGTGGCTGGATTCAGGCGGCATTTTTCCCGGAAAACAAGATGTTGAAGACATACCAACCGTCAGGAAGAGTCGGCCCGACCGCCCTGCCCTGCTTCGGCATTGCGCTCGGGTTGGTGGTCGCTGCCGCATGGCCTTATCAATATCTGCTTCGTGTTCTACCACTCCTGTATCTGAATTTCGTGCTCACCATCGGAATGGCTTTCGTAATGGCCTTCCTGGCTTCCTTGTTTATTTTTCTGGGACACGTGCGGAATCCGGGCGTCGCCATTGTCTTCAGTCTGGCACTGGCGTTCAGCGGAATCGGAGCCAAGTTCTGGTTTCAGTATGAAACGATGGTCGCAGCAAAGGTCGATGCCGAACTCAGTGAGAAAAACCTGTTCGAGGCCGATCGGGCAAGAGTTAAGAAGAGTGTCAGGAAGGAGCTGACGTTCTGGAAGCATATTCAGCTGCGCTACAAGGAAGGGTGGAATGATGGAGCCGGTCAGAAGATGCGCGGGATTTTTCTGATCGGCGCCTGGCTGCTTGAGGCTGCTTTCCTGATCTACATCACCAACTCAGCCGGTGCAGGAACCGCAAGTGATCCGTATAACGAAAATCTGAACAAGTGGGCGGACAAGAAGGAAACGTTGCTTGAGCTTCCGATTGACGACGAAAAACTCATCGCTCAGATCAAATCGGCCGTAACCGTCGAACAACTTTTGACAATGCCCGTGCCGCGTAGCGACGAAACAAATCAGATTGCACATTACATCTTGAACCGGATTGAAGATCATCCGCTCGAAGATTGCTACTTGTCTATCGAACTTGTCACGACAAAGAGAAATCGAAGAGGCGAGCCTGAGGTCGAAACGGAGTCGCTCGTGAATTTTGCCGTGATCTCTTCTTTGCAGCTGGACCAACTGGCTGAGAACACCAGCCTCATGGCAGAAGCGCTGGATGAATACAGGCTGGCCGTGAAAATGGAAGGCGTTGCCGACGTCAACAAAAATCCGGATTCGCCGGAAGCGAAAAAGCCGAGGTGACTTAAGCGATTGTGACTGCTGGAATGAGACTTCGCTAGAATTCGTATCCAAGCCGGGCGATATCCTGCCCGTAGAATTCATCGGCAATTCTCTTTGTATTCTCGTCGAAGTATTGCTGATAGGAGTCGCGATCAGTCTTGTTCCAGTGCGGAAGTTCTCCATCAAGGCCAAGCCGGTCGCAGATTGTCCGGAAGTCTTCTGAAAACGACTCGAATCGACCGACGAAATCTGCCTGATCAAGGCAATAGAAGGGGTGCGTCTGAGGCAGCGCGTGATGCCGCAATTTGATTTCAAACGTGTCGCGGGTCGGACCATCGAATGGAATCGAATCGTCCATTGCGATTTCGAGAAACTGCTCAAGAGTGAGTTCAGGATTCCCATCGTCGGGGTACTGCCATTTTGAGTTTTCCATACCGCGCGTGAACATTCGCCAGCATGAGATCAGGCGATCATAAGGATTCCTCACGAACGTGAATTTGAAATACTCCTGCCACTGGTCAGGAATCCCGTCCATCACCGGCCCTTCATATTCGCTTTTGAAGAACCCGTGACGAATCGAAGCGCCGCCGTTTTTCGGGATATGGATAAAGACGCATTTTGCAGATGGAATAAAAAACGCAGGCACAGCGATTCCGTGTCACAATCAGATGGCGTAAAAAAAGCCGCAGAGCCAAATGACTCCGCGGCGGATATTCTAAGTGAACTGCGTCTTTTCAAAAAAGACGGATCAGGCATTTTGCATCGTGACTGCATCCAGCCAGCCGTATTTGTCTTCTGTTGTTCCGTCGAACAAGCCGAAGAATGCCCCCTGCAGTTTTTCGGTGATCGGGCCACGCGAGCCGCTTCCGATTTCGATTTTATCGATGCTGCGCACGGGTGTCACTTCGGCTGCGGTACCTGTGAAGAAGATTTCGTCTGCAAGATAGAGCAGTTCACGCGGAATGGCTTCTTCGCGGATTTCGATTCCGCAATCTTTCGCCAGCGTGATGACTGCGTCGCGTGTTATTCCGCCCAGAATCGCCGCAGCCAGAGGCGGCGTATACACAACTCCGTCGCGGACGACGAAGATGTTTTCAGCTGAGCCTTCGCTGACAAGGCCCTGACTGTTGACGGAGATGCCTTCAACATAACCGTTCATCCGCGCTTCGCCGCCGATCAACTGGGCATTCAGATAGTGACCACCCGCTTTTGACAGGACAGGAATCGAAGCACTTGTGGTTCGCGACCACGAGGAAACGCAGCAATCGATGCCGTTTTTCAGCCCTTCCTCACCGAGGTAGGCACCCCACTTCATGGCGGCAACCATGACTTCGACCGGCACATCGTCGCCAGGTACGACTCCGAGAGGTCCTGCGCCGCGGAAAATCAATGGACGGATGTAAGCGCTCTGGAGTTCATTGTCGACAATGACTTCCCGGCACGCCTTCGCAAGTTCGTCATGCGAAAAGGGAACAGGCATCCGGTAGACTTTCGAGGAATCGATTAGCCTCTTGATGTGTGCATCAAGCCGGAAGATCACGCGGCCGTTGGGTGTTTCATAGCAGCGGATGCCCTCAAACACACTTGAGCCGTAATGCAATGCATGGGACATGACATGAACGGTAGCTTCCTCCCAGGGAATCATCTTTCCGTTCATCCAGATAAAGTTGCTTTTATTCATATCTTCAGCTTTCTTACGTAAGCGTTGTTGAAAAGTCGTCTCAAACGCTGTTTGCGTAAACATTTGATGGTCACGTTTCAGCGTCGAGGCAGATTCACCCGCATGATGCGAGTGAGAAGGAGACGCCTTGTCAGGGTCTCTTCAGCTGTGATCATATTCCGCGAACGATCACACAGAGTACAAAAAATGGCATCCTTGCCGTCAGTTTGTGTCCTGGTCGTGTCTTGCGACACCGGATCCATCCAGACGAATTCTATAGAATCATCGACGAATTGACGACTATGCCGGCAAACGATGGCAAGAGCTGATAAGGAGTTGCATTTTTTCGCCGGGTGAGGATAGTCCGGCACTTACCGGCTGAAGCAGTGGAAAATTCCGACTGCCCAGGCCAATACCGGCCGGCAAAAATCTCGAATTGGAATCCAGATGATGAAAGAGTTGTTTGACACTATGCCTCAATCGGGAACGGTATGCTGGATCGGTATCCGCCCCGAGCGTCGCGGCAGAGTGGAAGAAGTCGAGCAGATTTCAGTCAGCTTCGAATCCGGAATCGAAGGTGACCACTATGCCGGAAAGCCCGGAGCTGCACGACAGGTCACACTCATCCAGAAGGAGCACATTGACACCGTCTCTTCTATTGTCGGGACTCGCGTGGAGCCAGAACTGCTACGCCGCAATATCGTCGTCAAGGGACTCAACCTTCTTGCGCTCAAGGATCAGAAATTCAGCATTGGAACCGTGATTCTGAAAACAACAGGGAACTGCCATCCGTGCAGCAGAATGGAAACCAATCTCGGCCCCGGCGGATACAACGCGATGAGAGGCCATGGCGGTATCACGGCCACGGTTGTTCAGGGAGGAGTGATTTCAGTCGGTGATTCGGTTGGCCTGATCAAGAGCGGGTCCGATCAAGGGTGAACCTGACGACCAGAATGAATCCGCGATGTGAGTGCCGTTGTGTCGGACAGCGGGCTTAGCCGCCTGTAACTGCCTTCTTCAATTTCTCGACGCGGCGACGATTTGCGCCCAGGTCCGAATGACCGACGCGGGATGCTGACCGGAAATGAACCAGCTGTGCTTCGTGATCGAAAACGATTTCGAGGTCGTCCACGAAGCGGAATATCATGCTTGTGCACTCCACATGAAGATACGTTTTTTGCTTCGTGACGATGTTCGTTCTGGGCAGATCAAGAAGATACTCTGCAACCGCCTCGTACGTCTGGTCAGAAGCACCGTCTATGTACGCCATCGGCTCAATGTAATGCGAGTCCTCCGGGTCGGCTTGCGAGCTCACGCAGTTCGGTGAATCGGGGCATGGCGCAAGCCGGCCTCCGTCGGCACCTAGATTTCCGGGTCTGGAGGCGGAGTTGCTCATGTAAAGAAGAAATCCTATAGCGATCATGCCAACCAGAAACAGTCGCGTAAACAGCTTCCGACCGCTGGGAAATTGGCGGCGTTTGTCGCCGGTTCCGGAAATGTTCGCATCAATTGAGTTCAATTTCTATCCACCCTCATTGGAAAAGTCGCAGAACGACAATCAGGATCACTAACAGCAGTATACCGCCTGCAACAATCCAGAAGGGGTTGTCTTCGCTTCTGGTTCCCTGAACCATCATCCCCCGCGAGCACGCATTGAGGAAATCGTTGCGATCGTCGGCTTCGGTAAACACGCAGATTGAGGTGGTCTCCCGGTTGCGGATTTCATTCCGTTCGTCATCACGAACGACTCCGAACAGCGTTACCCACTCGCCATCTTTTGTCTCTTCGCCTTCATCGGACGATGGTTTCCGTTTGGCTTCAACTGTGAAGCGAAAGACCTGTTTCCATCCCGGCCGCTGGATGGCATGCAGTTCAAGTTGCTGGAACTTCGCTGACCTGCCGTAGTAGCCGTTGTTGTTCAGCCAGTCTCGAACATCTTTTTCGGTCGCTCGGTTCCCGATGATTCTATTCATGAACTGAAAAATTGGTGTGGCGTGATTAGTCGGGCCGAATTACGGTTCTTTTTATCAGGTCAGACGTATCGCCTGCTATTTTGAAGTCTTTCGTCAAGGGCCGGCCATCAGGTTCACCCCTCTCAAGTTACATGAGTCAGTCTTTCACAGAACCCGTCTGTTTATCGATCGCACTCATTCGAAATCCGCATCTGGATAAACCGCGATGGATGGCCGTTTTTAACGAGTCCACGCAGCGACTCGAGTTTGTTGTTGCGCGGCGTCTCGAAAAGGAATCTTTCCGCGAGTCGGTTATTCGCGAAGTTGCGTGGCAACTTGAACTCGACCGGTCACGCGATTTTCTCGTGGCCAATATGGCGCAGTGCAACATTGATCTGAAGGGTGATATCCCGGGAATAGGTCGGGAGGCCTGGGTGCAGGCTGCGTTTTACAATGTCGAAATGTACCGCAGCAGAATTGCAGCAGCCCTAAGCGAAGACCCGGCTAATGCCTGGCTGTCCAGTCATGAAATCTGTGACGGAGTCAGTGAATCCGGTTGCGCTCTCGATCCTCTGGTCCACGACCTGATTTTGCGATCGAAAGTCATTGAGCCAAGGGATTGATCGAGTCTGGTCATCCGCAGTGATCAGGACAAGGGATCGATTCATCCGTGTTGCGAAACGGCCCATTGCCACGTGGCGTAGGTCATCAGTCCACTGCGAACGGTCCATCCGATGGTCCTCGGCCAGTTGGTTGCCACCAGTCGTTTGTGTGCGGAGGAGTCAAATCCTTTTAGAAGCCTGCCATGGCATGGCACTGACAAGGCAGCTGTGGATATCCAGATCAGAAAGACCAGTCCGACACCGGTAAGCAATACGGTCGTAGAAACACCGGCTGGCAGATACCAGAGCAACAGGACAGACGAAAACGCTTCGATCAACATCGGCGGACCGACAACCAGGGTCGTCAGGCGTTGATGTAATTCCTGATAGCTCTGGTAGCTCTCGTTTTCGACTTTCGCAAACAGAGGATAGTGAACCACCTGAACAAACCAGATCAGTCCCGTCATGAACAATGTGGCGCATACATTTATGAGGAGGAGTACTTCGGAGATCATTCGACAGGCCAGTAAATGCAGTTCTCACGCAAACAATGTCGGAGGTGGCAGGGGGCTTGAGGATCAAGCACCGGTTTCCGTCTCTTCACCGGAACCTTCCATGTCCTCGTCGGATGTGGTGATCTCATCGTCCGCTGTCCTGCTGACCGTTACGTCATCGGCAGCCATAACCGCACCTCCGGATGCTGCAGCAACGTGCGGCCGTTCGTCTTCCATCATTTTCATTTCACGCTGGAGGATCTTGAGCAGGGTTTGCAGGAACACGACGACCATCGGGCCGACAAGGATTCCGATCGGCCCGAGCGCCGTAACACCACCGAGAACACTCAACAAGGCGACCAACGGATGAAGATTTGATTGTCCGTGCAGTACATAAGGCTTGATCAAGTTGTCCACCATGGAGACGACGACCGCGCCATAAACTGCAAGTCCGATTGCGGCCGTAAGATTTCCCTCAAACACGTAGAGATAGATCGCGCAAGGCACCCAGACTGCTGCAGCCCCGATAAACGGCACCATTGCCAGCCCGAAAGTCAGAAGCGTCAGAAGGAAAACTGCATCGAGTCCGCACACGTAGAATCCGATTCCCGCCAGAATTCCCTGAGCAAGTGCGGACAGTAAAGTGGCGAGCACAACTGCGCGGCTGACGTTGTTGAATTCCTGAACCAGTTCCCGTTCGTGTGCATCGTCCATCGGAAACAGGCCGTGAAGAGACTCCATCATCTTCGGGCCGTCGAGCAGGAAGAAGTAGAGCGAAATAATCATGATCATTCCACCGATTCCCAGACTGATCAGAAACGCTCCTGTTTTGCTGCCGAGGCTGACCACTTTCTCGCGCAGGTAATCGAATGCGCCGCTACTGTATTCAGCTACCTGTTCGTCATCAGGATTGGCGAGCAGTTTCAGCGGCATCCAGAATCTGCCTCCGGCAAGCTGGTGTTTTGCTTCGACAAATTTCTGCCGTGTGTCGTCCAGCAGGCCATGGTACTGGTTCAACTTGTCCAGACGTTGTTCCTGGTCTTCAGCAGTGGTGTCCGGCAATTCAGCCGTTTCGTAGTCAAGCTCATAAGACGCACGTGAATAATTCAGGAAGTCCTGCCACGGATCGAGCGTTGTTGCGGCCGCTTCCGTCTGGTCATCTTCCGTGTCCCCGTCGTCTGCCAGAGGTTGCGGGTCGGTCGAGAGCTCCATTCTGCGTCCGATAAGGCGCGACAGCTCCTGGATCCTGTACCAGGCTTCTTGATGGGAGGCCAGATCGTTGATGCCTCTCGATTCCGACATGGCGTCGAGTTCCAGATCGATCGCCCGCACTTCAGATGCAACGGGGAAATCGAGGCCGAGTCCCTTACGCATGTCTTCAAGCTTTTGAGAAATCGTTGCCGGTTTGAAGTTGCGGACCATTTCCGTGCCCTCGCCGATGGCGAGGAGCGTCAAAATGGAAAACGGAATCAGAACAGCGAGCAGAATTCCAGCCGTGGTAACTCCGGCGGCAATCTTCTCCCGGCTACCGAGCTTGCTCAGAACCCACTGATGAAACGGACGGAAGATCACGACCAGCAGGGCCGCCAGGAACATCGGAACGAGGAAGCTCGCCAGAATGCGGAAAAAGACCAGCGACAGAAGCGTGATGACTGCCAGCAGGATTACGAAGGAGACTGTTCGCGACATTTATCGCCCGATCGGTTAGACGCAACGCGCTGCCGGAAATCGGCAAAGCTGACTTGCAAGTCTAACCGTTGAGTGACTGACACGCGACGTATAAATGCTGCATGTTCTCTATGACGCGCCTCGCACCAAAGCGCGCCTCGTTCTACTTGCGCGACGCCGGTGTGATACTCAGCTGGACTCTCTCATCGCCTCTCATCACGGTAATGGTCGTTTCTTCTCCGATCTTCAACCCGTCAATCACGGCGGTATAGTCGTAGATGTTTTCGATTGTGTTGCCGTCCAACTCAACGATGATGTCGCCGCCGCGAACCCCTGCTTCGTCCATGGGAGCACCGCTGGTGACATCAGAAAGAAGGACGCCAACGACATCCTCGCCGTACGACGGAATACTTCCAAGATAGGCGCGTAGCCCGCCTCGCACCGCCTGCGTTTCGGTCTCAACCTTGATGTAGTCAGGGACTTCATCCTGAGTCGCAAGGCCCCTTGTGATCAGTCCCATCAATCTGGCGATTCGCGTAGCATCGACGTAGTTCAACTTTTCGGGAGTATCACGGGGGGTGTGATAATCGGTATGAGAGCCGGTGAAGGCGGACAGAATAGGAACACCTGCGCGGTAGAAGGATGCCGCGTCCGTCGGCAGATCAACATCGACACTGAGGGTGACCGGCAAACCGACGACGGCATTACGTCTTTCGATCGTACCGTTCCAGTAACTGCTGCTGCTGACTCCCTGAAGAACAAGCTTGTCACTCATCCTTCCGATCATGTCCATATTCAGAGCGGCGCAAATGGTCGGGTAAATACCGGTCGGAACAGCCGCTCCACTGACTCGCGTCGCCGTTTTCTGAACACCAATCTCTTTGGCGACTTCGACGAGTTCGTTTACTTTTTCAGGATCAGCTCCCTCGCCCGCCTCAACGATCACTGTGAACTCGGGATGGCTACCGGCGATATAGCCGAAGATCTCTTTTGTCTTTTCGAGCGTTTGAGCCTGGCCATCAACGGAAAGTGTGCCGTCAGAAGCCACCACGACGACGTACTCCGTCAAATTCGGTTGCTGAGCACCGCTGGCCTCAGCCGCTTCGACCAGTTCGGTTTCCAGTGACTGGACGAAATGCTTGGAACCGAAAAGCCCGAGCTCTTCTCCGGACCAGGCCGCAAAAATGATGTCCCGTTTCAGATTGATGCGGCCATCACGTTTCTGTCGGGCGAGATATTCAGCAATCTCCAGCATTCCGGCGACGCCCGAAGCGTTGTCATCAGCTCCGACATGAACCTGGCCGCGCTCTTCATTTCGAGCCAGAGATCCGCCGGTTCCGGTTCCGAGGTGGTCGATATGTGCACCTACCAGAATTGCGTTCGCAGAAGGCTCATCGCCGGCCATCAGGCGACCGATGACGTTTCTCCCTGTCCCTTTGATTTGGTTCACTTCTGTAGAGCAACGGATAACGACCTCACCAAGGTCAAATCCGGGCGTGTACTCGCCTGCGTCGAATCTCTGTTGCGCTTCAGCGAGATCGATTCCATTTGCGGCAAACATCTTTTCGGCAAGTTCATCGGTGATCGAAATCACGGGGATGCTCGATCCCGATTCGGCAAAGTCAGTTTGCATCGGAACCAGCTGCCGGTTCACGTTTGAAGTCGGACCGCTAACGATGATGAGGCCCGCTGCGCCATTGCTGCGTGCATGGAATGCCTTCTTTCTCAGCTCACCGTAGAACTGAAGTTGAGACCGTCGTTCCGAGTCAACATCTTCGGGAACGAATCGGAATACGAGCGCCCATTTGCCTTCGACATCCATTCCCTCGTACGAGTTGTATTCGGGCTGTCCGTCTTTTTCAGGCGCAACGATTCCATAACCCGCAAAGGCGACGCCGGCTTCCAATTCCGTGTTGGCGGAAAAGATCAGAGGCGTCCAGTCTTCTCCGACTGTCATCAGATCCTGGGTTCCACCGCCTTCGGATCTGGGTAGTTCCCGTTCGGGAACAACCAGCCCGCTTGCGCTCAATGAGTTGGCAGGACCGAGTTCGGCTCCTGCCGGAAACTCAAACTGCTGGAACCAGTCACCGTCATCTCCATCAGGGACCAGGCCGAGGCTGTCCATGTAGGCTGCGACATAAGCAGTTGCCTGTCGCTCGCCGCGCGTGCCTGTCATGCGGCCGCCCAGTTCGCGCCGGCAGAGATAATCAACGTGACGGCCGATATCTTCCTGTTCAAAATCAGCGCTCGTGTTGTTCACGGCACCGCGGCCTTCTTCGGATGCTGCAGTAACTTCCGGCTCCGGAATCGCTTCGCCGAGTGCCGTCATAGCGGCTTCGTGGTTCCAGCCCGCCATATAAATCTGCGACTGGTTCTGCGCGTTTCGATTGGATGTCCAGGTCAGTTGGGTACCGTCGGGAGTGAAGCTCGCAAGGCCATCGAAGCCATCGGTATCCGTGACGCGGACGGGGAGTGATTTTCCTTCAACATCAACGAGATATAACTCGAAGTTGTTGAAGCCATGTTTGTTGGTGGTGTAGATCAGGTACTTGCCTGAAGGATGGTAGAAAGGCGCCCAGCTGAGTGCATTCATTTTCGTCAGTTGGCGCTGGTCAGTGCCGTCGATGTTCATCGTCATGATTTCGGCGGTTGCACCGTTTTCGGAGAAGCGTCTCCAGCAGATCCGTTGACCGTCGGGCGAAAAGAAGGGGCCGCCGTCATATCCATTGACGTCAGTCAACTGTCGTACGTTCGTACCGTCAGCATTCATGATGAAGATGTCCATCATGAATGCGGGATCTATCTCGAACTCCTTCGCCTGCTCTTCGGTCATGTTGCCGTTGTATGCGTTTCGATTGGATGCGAACGCGACCAGGCTGCCATCGGGCGACCATGATCCCTCAGCGTCATATCCCTCGGCATCAGTCAGCTGACGATAGGTTTTATCTTTACGGTCAAACTCAAATATCTCGTAGGTTGTGTCGTAGTCCCACGCATAGCGTCTTTCGGTTCCTTCTTCACGCATGCGGATCTCTTCAAGCATTTTTTCTCTCGCCTGAGGATCTTCCTGCGTAGACGAGTAGAGGACTTTGTTTCCTTCCGGATGAATCCACGCGCAGGTAGTTTTTCCGAATCCGGGTGAAACCTGTTCGATGTCTCCTGTTTCAAAGTCGAGCACGAATATCTGGAAGAACGGATTGCCATCCACCCGTTCACTCTGAAATACCATGCTGTTTCCGTCGGCGCTGAAATAGCCTTCGCCTGCGCGCAGGCCTTCGAACGTCACCTGTCGGGGAGAATCGACAAACCTCGATTCGATCGTCGGCTCTGCGGGAGTATCAGCCTGTCGGGCTAAAGCACTCGAAGACGAGGCAGTCCACAAAAGTAAAAGAAATGCAAACGACAGGATGCCGGAATATTTGTGGATCATAATTTGACCGTTTTGGTTATTTTGCTCGCTTGTGCGGCGTGATGGGTTCGATGTTAGAACACGAAAGTCCGGTGCAAATTCGCCAACAGCAGCCTCTGCAAACGATATTTGTTGGGAAGCGGACGATCAGCTGTCCTCATGATTGGAGCCGCCAGATCGTAAATGTCGGGCAAATTGCTGCCCGTGCAGAAAACCCGCAGGCCTTACAGAAGGCCGGATACACACGACATTGACTTCTTGAGTTAAGGTTCTGCCTCAGCCGACGGTCAATTAACGGTGCGTCAATCGACCGCATCGGTATATCATAGAAGCAAATCAATCCGAACAACATAATAGTCAAGCTGCATACGACTGCATCACTCGCCGGTAATTCGCCGTTGAGACTGGTTTATAGCACCGATCTCCGGCTTGAATCCCGATCACGGCCTCAGCCACAAGGTCGTAGATTGTCCGCAGCCTCTCAAACGACTCAATAGAAAGCACATAATCATGTTTGCAAAACGTAGCTATGACTGTCTGGTAATTGGAGCTGGTCCGGGCGGTTGCGCGACGGCCGCCGTTGTCGCAGAGCAAGGGCTGGCTACGCTGTTGATTGAGCGGGACAAAATGCCGCGGTTTCACGTCGGTGAATCATTGATGCCTGAAACCTACTGGCTGTTTGATCGACTGGGAATTCAGAAAGAGGTTCAGCAATGCGGATTCACCCGGAAAAACGGTGTCCAGTTTGTCAGTGCCAGCGACAAGGAGTCAAAGCCGTTTATCTTTCGCGATTACGATGATCGGGATTGCAGTGACTCGTGGCATGTTAATCGAGCTGACTTCGATAAGCTGCTCTATGACACAGCATTCAATCGCGGCGCCACGTGTGTCGACGAAGTGACCGTCATTGACATCGATATCCGCAAAAAGTCTCCGCATCGTGTGGCGGTTCGAACGGCCGAAGGCAAAGAACACGAGATCACTGCAAAGGTCGTCGTCGATGCTTCCGGGCAATCGGCCCTGCTTGGACGACGTCTCGGGCTGATGGATTTTTATGACGACCTCAAGAAGGCCGCAATCTGGGGCTACTTCGACGGTGCCGTAAGGGCCGGTGGAAGCAATCCCGAAGTGACCTGCATTTTGCATACGGAATCGAAAGACGCGTGGTTCTGGTACATACCGTTGAATGATGGTCGCGTGAGCGTCGGACTTGTAGGAGACAACGACTTTCTACTCAAACGCGGCGGCTCTCCAACTCAGACGTTTGAGGCTGAAGTCAAGAATTGTCCCGGCATCAAGCGGCGCCTTATGGATGCGACTCAGAACGGACGCTTTCATGTTGCCAAAGAGTTCTCCTACACAATGAAAGAGAAGGCTGGAGACGGCTGGGTCATGGTCGGTGACGCCGGCGGATTCATCGATCCTATCTACTCTTCCGGCGTTTTCCTGGCACTTAAGAGCGGTGTCATGGCCGGTGAAGCGATTGCTGAGGGGCTGTATAAGGATGACGTGTCAGCCAGGCAACTGGGCAAATGGTCCACGCAATATGAGTCGGGGGTAGACTTGATCCGCAAGCTCGTTCGCGCCTTCTATACGAAAGAATTCAGCTTCGCCCGGTTCATGAAATCGCATCCGCAGCATGCGGAGAATCTAACCAACCTTCTGATCGGCCGCGTTTACGAGGGCTCGCCCGGAAAGATCTTTGATGACATGGATCCGTGGCTTGAAAAGATCAGAAACGGTGAAGAAGTCGGCGTCTAGCATCTATCAACGATACGCTCAAACGAACTAGCGCCCGACGAGACGTGCCAGTGTCTCTTTGAGAATCAACCTGGTCCTGTCCAGGGCGGGAGCGGATGGAATCAGGATGTGCGGTCCGGGATGGAAGTGGCCGCCTTCAAAATTGGCTGGAACCGGTTCGGCTTCGACGCCCGTCGTGTGGGCCAGACGCATCACTCTCGGAAGATGCCAGGCTGAGGAAACGATTCCGATTCGCTCCACGTCAGGGTTGGCATCCAACCACGCTTTGATGTTTTCCATCTCCTGTTTGGTGTTCGCACCGCGCATGAGAGAGATGCGATGTTCAGGAACGTCCAGGTCGATCAGCAGATTTTTTGCTTCCTCGTAAGGATGCAGGTCATCTTCGTTTGATCGCAATGTCTGGGTCCCTGTGCAAACGATATTTCTTGCGACGCCGGCGTGATAGAGGCGTGCAGCAGTCACAAGCCGGTCACCTGAATGATTGACCTGCGAAGAGCCATCCAGCCTCGTTGCCGTACCACCACCGAGCAGGAATACCGTGTCCATCGGCTCCAGTTCTTCGATGTCAATGTTCAGATAGCCAGCTTCCAGATTCTGAACGAGCACTTTGGAGATGTAGCCATTGCCTGCGACGGTCAACAACAGCCAGCATGCCAGTCCGATCAATGCCGCGCCGCGGTGCCTGTGCAGAAACGCGAAGTAGACCAGGATCAGAAGGCCGAACCATAGCATGCCGCAGGGCATCATGAGGGAAGTCAGTGTCTTTTCCAGCAACGTCCTGCCACCGATCAACCCGACGACTGCCAGAAAGATCGCGGTGGTCAGGCCGAATCCGATTAAGTGAGGGATGAATGTCCTCTTGGGCCGCGACGGACCGTCGTTGTAGTAGTCGCCGTATTTTTCGTCGACCTGCTCATCCCAGTTCTTCCGGCGTTTCCACCACGCCATACGATTCTCCAAACGGTTTTTCTTGTCTCAAGATGTTTCTATTGCCGGCGAAGACCTGAGTGGCAACAGGATCGAAATCAAACTTAGCGTTTTTCCGTAATCCAATCCATGGAAGACCAGACTGTTATTCGGTTCGAAGCCCTTTTTGAAACATCGCATCAGTTCATCTAAGATGCTTAGGCCATTGCAGACATGGCCAGTCATTCCAGGAGTCGCTCCCACTATGCAACCGCTTGCTGATCAACCGCAAGATGCGGAACGTCCGCTGCCGGAGTCCCATCCGCTTGCCGGGCACGAAGAAATCATCGACCAGATCCGCGAATGCGGCCGCCTGTTTCACGGACGCGGCTGGTCGGTCGGCACCAGCAGCAACTACAGCGCTGTGCTTTCCAACAACCCGGTCGAACTGATTGTCACCGCCAGCGGCAAAGATAAAGGTCGTCTGATACGAGAGGATTTTGTCCATATCGGCGCAGATGGAAATCCGATCGAGGAGGATCAGCCGAAATCGTCTGCCGAGACGATGCTGCATGTTGTCCTTGGAGCACTGGATGGAATCGGATGCATTCTTCACACGCATAGCATCTGGGGCACACTGCTTTCGGATCATTTCTTTGAGGCGGGCGGTATCGAAATCACCGGTTACGAAATGCTCAAAGGGCTTGAGGGAATCAAGACTCACGAGGCAACGCATTGGATACCTGTCTTCGAAAACACACAGGATATTCCTGAACTGGCGGAGCAGGTTCAGCAATGCCTCTCAGGAATCGATCAACCGATGACTCATGGATTTCTGATTCGCCGGCACGGGCTGTATACGTGGGGCCGGGATGTTTTTTCCGCCCGTCGCCATGTCGAGATCTACGAGTTTCTATTCGAAGTCATTGCGCGTCGGGACGGCTTGTTCAGGTAATGGGGGCGTCGAAGACGCCTGTCAGCGATTCGTTTTGATATTGAATATCTGCCGGTGGTGGAAATACACCTTACGACCGGATATTCGTCGCATACAATACCGGCTGTCGATACCGCATGGTCGATATAGAAATCTGGAGAGAGAAAAATGGCTAACGTTCACGTTCCTGATAGTGACCGCCGCATCAATGAACCGGCTGAAATCGCAACCTTTCTTGCTCAGTATGGAATTCAGTTTGAACAATGGGATGTAGAGGGACGGATCGGAGCAGAAGCGACCAACGAAGAAATCCTGGAAGCCTACGCACCGGAGATTGAACGTCTGAAGGCGGCACACGGTTTTGTCACGGCGGATGTTATCAACGTCACTCCCGATACTCCCGGCCTCGATGACATGCTGGCCAGGTTCGACAAAGAACACCTGCACACCGAAGACGAAGTGCGCTTTACCGTTAAAGGCAGTGGTGTCTTCCACATCAATCCGGAAGGTGACGATCCGGTTTTCTCGATAACGGTTGAGTCGGGTGATCTGATCAGTGTTCCCAATGGAACTCATCACTGGTTCAACCTGTGCGGTGACAGGACGATTCGCTGCATCCGTCTGTTCGAAGATAAGTCAGGCTGGACCCCCCACTACATCGAAGAGAATTCGCACGAAAACTACGCTCCGCTTTGCATGGGGCCGAGCTACCTCGAGCCTGAGAAACAGGGTGGCGATTTTGACAGCGTTGTTGAACTCTGAAATTTTGAAGTAAACTGCGGGCGATGTCGAAGGCATCGCCTTTTTTTGTGGCCCGGTGTATACAGATCTTCGCGGGTTGCCACCGCAAAAAGAGTCTCCGAGCTGTTAGAAAAGTCAATTTATTGAGTCAGCCAATGTCCAGTCAGATTCGTGGGATCCTTCTCGATATCGAAGGTACAACGTCTTCGATCAGTTTCGTCTACGACGTTATGTTTCCGTACGTCCGCGAAAATCTTGCTGACTATTTGAATGGCAACTGGGATGCGTCCGAAGTTCAGGAATGTCTTCCTCTTCTCGCAGCCGACCTCGGGCAGGAATCAAAGCAGGCATGGTTCGGTGATGCCGACAACGAAGGCGCAAAGCAGCTGGTCCACGACGGGGTAATATCGCTGATGGATGCTGATGTGAAAGCGACCGGGCTAAAACAGTTGCAAGGACTTGTCTGGAAAGACGGTTTTCACAGCGGTCAGATGGTGGCTCATCTTTACGACGATGTTGCTCCGGCAATTGAATCGTGGAGAGATGCCGGAATCGACATCCGAATTTATTCATCAGGCAGTATTGCTGCCCAGAAGTTGTTTTTCGGTCACACGATCTGCGGTGATCTTCTTGAGTCTTTCGGCAATCACTACGACACCACGACGGGGCCGAAAAAAGAGGCAGATAGCTATCGCAGGATCACAGGCGATTTCGGCATTGAAGCCGGTAGCATTCTCTTTGTCAGCGATGTTCCGGCGGAACTTGAAGCCGCCCGTGAATCCGGAATGCAGACCGTTTTGAGCGTCCGGCCCGGAAACAAGCCTGTAGATCCCGGCCACGGATTTGTTGTCGTGGAAAGCTTTGCGGATATTGCCGTCTGAGAACAGCAGCTTGCGCTAGCACTTTCCGCTGTAGAAGTTTTTTGCGAACAGCTTTCGAACCCTCGTGCCGCTTGCTCCGTATCGTTAGCCGATTCGGGATCCCGGTTTGTCTTCTCACCGGAAGCCCGTCGTTTGAGTGTGACGGATCGGGCCTGGTGCTCCTTGCGAGTACAGGCCGGTCCGGTTGTTTTGTTTGTGTTGCTTTGTTTTCTTCGCTGCGCTCCAGGACGGAGTGGTTATCGGGTTTGAAGAGTTGCTCAGGAGGGTGACGTCAACAAACCGCTTCGTCCCGGAGCGTTTATGAATCATCGAGATGTCTTTCCGCAGCTGAGCCCGGCTGCCATTCCGGCCGCGTTGATCGCGGCCGCTTTTCTTCTTTTCCCGTCAACACTGCGCGCCGGTGATCCTGTCTATTTTGACGCGCCTGCTCTCGCCATCGCGCGGGAAGTCATTCCGGCGACTCCGATTCTCTCTGACGAAAAGATGATCGAGGTTGTCCTTCCCGTTTCAACTCAGATCCAGTTTGCCAACCGGAATGATATCGATGAATTCCGCTTCGATGTGCGTTGGAACCGTATGGTCTATCCGCTGGTGGAGTACGGTCCGAGAACGCAGACGGTGACAAGCATTGAAGGCACGATTGCTGTCGAGAGACATGACAGCCTGAACTCTGATTTCGGAGTCAACGTATCGGTCAACCCGTCCGGTGTCGCGACTGGAAGTCTCAAGACATTGATCGACAGCAGAAGAGGCAGCAGCCAGCGTTACAACGAGATTCCGCAACACGAGGTGCTGGTTGCCAGCGGGACCATTCAGCGCGGCACCGGCGCTTTTTTCAGATTTCATCCTTCGACGACGACCACTCTGGAGGGAGGGCGCGACCTGGTAGTCGCCTACCGTGTTCCGCGAACATGGCAGGGCGGCCTGTTAACAGTCGAATGCCGGGCACATGGACAGAAGGAAATCCTCGGGGCGTGGACTGAGCCCGTCGAGACGGCGCGCTCGTTTGTAGTTGCAGTCTACCTCGACGGCAACGACCAGGCGCGGCTGGCGGCTACTGAGTTCGTCCGCCGTGAACTGAGCCTTCAGCAGAGGTGGGAGATGGATCGCGAGTCCCCAAGCAGCGCAGTTTTCTCAGGGCTGTTTCAGTCTTCCAGTCGGCAGAACGAGCGACTGCCCGTCGATTGGGCCGCCGTACTGATACAGTCCGGCACTGACGACTATTTCCTCCGATTTGAGGACAGGCTGCCCCCTGCCCTGCTGGCCGACACTCAGGCCTTTGTCGAAGCCCGGAATGAGCTCTTGAAATACAGCCGGTAGCGTTTTTGCGGAGCCAACCCGGATTTGTGAAGTTCGCATTTGCGACTTTCGCATCTGTGACCGTCTACTGCAGACACGCAGCAATCACGCAACGTCACGAAGCGCGACTATTGCAAACAGGAGGCGAGCGTTAAACTGGCGACTGGAACTTTTCTAAATCGCAAACTAGTGCAGATTGATTCGGGGAATGTCGTGAAAGCTGGAATTGCCTTGTTGCCCGGTGACGGGATCGGACCTGAAATTGTTGCTGAGGCCCGTCGGGCGCTGGAAGCGGTTTCCGCGAGATTCGGTCATGACTTCAAGTTCGAAACGGCCTTGATCGGCGGCGCAGCCATCGACGACGGCGGCGATCCGCTGCCGGAATCGACGCTTTCGGTTTGTCGTGCTTCACAGGCGATTCTGCTGGGGGCTGTCGGTGGTCCGAAATGGGATGACCCCACAGCAGCCGTTCGTCCAGAGCAGGGGTTGTTGAGAATCCGCAAAGAGCTTGGGCTGTTTGCGAACCTGCGTCCGATCAATACATTTTCCGAATTGGTGGATGCATCACCTTTGCGTCGTGAAATTGTCGACGGCACTGATATTCTATTCGTCCGCGAGCTGACCGGCGGAATCTATTTCGGACCCTCGGAACGCAAGGATGTGGATGGAGTCGATACTGCATTTTCGACAATGGTCTACAGCGTTCCCGAGGTTGAGCGTATTGTCAGAATAGCTGGAAACGCTGCGCGCAAGCGTGGTGGTCGTGTGACGAGCGTCGATAAGGCAAACGTGCTGGAGCCGAGTCGCCTATGGCGTGAGGTGGCGACCCGTGTGATGGAAGAAGAGTTCAGTGATGTGACGTTTGACATCGAACTCGTTGACGCGATGGCCATGCATTTGATCAACCGTCCTCGCGATTTTGATGTTGTTGTCACGGGAAACATGTTCGGCGACATTCTGACCGACGCTGCTTCGATGCTGCCAGGTTCGCTGGGGCTTTTGCCGTCAGCATCGCTCGGTGTTGAGGTTGCCGGTCTTTTTGAACCGATTCACGGCTCCGCTCCGGATATTGCCGGACAGGGAGTTGCCAATCCCCTGGCAACGATTCTTGCAGGAGCAATGTTGCTTCGTCATTCCCTCGGACTTGAGGACGAGGCGAAGGCAGTCGAGGACGCGGTACGTAGCGTGCTTGCTTCTGGAAAACGTACCGCTGACATCGCGCGTGGCACCGACGCGATCGGTACCACCGCAATGGGAGATGCCGTCATCGAAGCGATCAACGCAAAGGTCGAAACTGCTTAAGGTGAGTATTCGTGTACGAAGACGGGTGTTGCCGGCAGCACCTGAATGCGACTAGTTCCGGCTGAATCCCATTTGTACGGGGCGACCGCACTGTAGCGGATCACGGATGTAGTCGGCATAGCACTCGTGGCAGAGATCATAGTGCCGACTCTGGAATGCTTCACTGCGAAGTTCGTCGCACTGCTCATCGTCAAGATTTTCCAGCAGCATTTTCAATTCATCCATATGTTGCTGGCCGTCAAACTCGAGATCCATTGAGTCGACTGCGGCATGCGCTTCAATCTTTACGACGTAGCGGATTTCGTTACGTGAGTCGATTGCGCGGCGGCACCGGTCGCAGCTGTGATGAATCATAGAAATCCTTCCTGAGTAAATGACCTGCCGGTCTTCCGTCCTGTTTGCGCGCGTCCTGGTTGCGGGCGTCCAGGTTGCGGGCGTCCAGGTTGCGGGAACCGTCAATTGCTGACCGGCGATTGACCAATCATCCTAATGCCGTGCCGAAGCAGTATGCAAGAAAATTAAAAACTCTTGTGCAGAATGTTTCCCCGACGCTTCCACAATAAGCTGTCACACTTCATTTGCTTATGGAGGAACCAGCAGACAAATCAGATTCGCTTTTGAGGCGGCTTTGCGACGTTGTCATCCGGGCAGCCTTGTCATCCGGGCAGCCTTGTCATTCGGGCAGCCGTGTCATCAGGGCAGCAGCAAAGCGCACAAGATTTCATGCCTGATCAGAAACAAAAAACGCCACGGCCGGATAGCCGTGGCGTGAGATGCGTCGTTACCGGAAATTCTGAATGGCGTTAACAGAAATTCACGTGAGCGTAATTTGATTCGCAGTTTGAACAGAGGCTACGGCCGCTCGTCCGTCAGTGGTTCTTTGCGTTCGGTGATGTTTTCGCCTTCCTCGGACTTTTCAGCGTTTATCTGAATGTATTCCTGCTGATCTTCAGGCACATCGTCTTCATGGAAGATGGCTTCTACCGGACATTCAGGAACACATGCTTCGCAATCAATGCATTCATCCGGATGGATGTAAAGCATCGTTTCGCCTTCGTAGAAACATTCTACGGGACAGACAACCACACAGTCCGTATACCGGCATCCATCACATGGTTTGGTCACGACATGCGTCATGAATTTCTCCTCTCGTCTTCCTCTGAGTCAGAGGTGCTGCAGAATTTTTTCGCGAGACCGGTCATGCCGGCCTCGTGAATCCTAGTTTTCTAAAAATGGTGTGTCAAGCAAATGCAAACCGGTTCAATCATGAATTCACACGGTTCCCGGTTCATTCCGATCAACCGGAAATGCCGGGATTCATTCACGTCTGTTCGTCCGTTATCTCTGCTGCGGGGCCGGTGAACTGACCGGCTGCCACTGAGCTACGACCGGACCGCGATTGGCCGGTCCTTGATTGGCTGGATCGTTATTGACCGGAGCGTACGTGCCCCGCGCAAACGAACGCGAAGCCGGTGGCAGGTATCCTTGTTGAGGCTGAACCGCAACCGGGCGAGTCGTCCCGGAATCCGGAGCAACCGCCTTTGAGATGTCGATTAGTGGAATATCTGACGGCTGAGGCATTCCAAACAATCGAGCCGAATCACCATACAGTGCGTTCAACTCGAAATCCTCTGCATCCACAACCAGGCTCAGCGTCTGCCCTGTCCCGGGTTGATCAACGTTCAGGACCATCTGATGCGGAAGGCTGATGCCGAGTTCCGGATACGGTTTATAGCTGGTGGAATTTACGTACGCGATTCTACGTCCGGAGGCGTCATAGATGGACTGCTGGACAACAACCCCTGTCCGTGGATCGATAACGCAGGTTCGAATTCCAGAGCCGGAGGACGAATTGCGATAGGTCCTGATTTCAACACGACCGTCCTCTCTCGGGAAAGGTCCTTCGTGTCGGTCGCCGGGTAGAAACTCGACCAGGCCAAGCGAGTCGATAAGCCATGCAGGTTCGATCGGTAGAGCATTCTGAATCGCGCTGCGGCGATAGCCTTCATGGGTCGAATAGTATAACGCAGGCGTTTCGCCGGGGAGACTTGCGCGCGTCCAGATCCAGAAAACATCATCGTTGCTGCCGACATCGACGCCCATTTCCGAAACGCCCATCAAGCCGGCTTTCAAGCGCAGCCGGTTCGGCCGTTCGACAGCAAGTGTGCCGCGAAGCGTCGGGATACCGTCCATGGATACTCGTACATTCGTTTTGAGCTGACGAACCTGCGCGGCGCGACTGTTAAGATGCGAAACAAGTTGCTCACCTGAGGGCGCCTGTTCGAAGGCAACGGGAATCCGTGGTTGCGATGAACGAAACCGCTGGAATATCTGGCATCCGGACTGGGTGACCATGAGGCCCAGAAGGAAAAGGATGAGGATGTGACTTCGCACGTTGATTCTTCCTTGAGTCAGTCAGTTTAGTTCGGATGCTGGTTGCGATTCGTCTGCATTGGTATCACGTGATCGTTCCGTCAAGGTCCGGACTCCGGTTGCTGTCCGTCTGTTTCGCTTCCGGAGTCATCTTCGCGATAGTCGGTGAACAGCTGGTCAGCAAGTTCGTCTTGAATTTCCTGTACTCGCTGTTGAGGGATATCCAGCACCGGTACCTGATAAGTCGTCTTGGTGGGCCTGTGGTAACAGTTCATTATCTCGACGCCGTTTTCACTTTCGGTATCGATCATTTTCAACGTCCGGTTCCGGATAAGGACGATCGACATTACATAGGCGATGTCACGGCTGCCAGGTTTCTCAAGCAACGCCTGGAAGTAGCTGAGCAGTACAGGTGTAGGAGCCCAGTAGACGCGACCACCCCGATTGTCAGGCATCCTCGATTTCCACCAACCGATACAGCCTTCGGGCTCGTCAGTCCACACTTCACTGGAAAAATCCTCCCGGATGAAGTTGGCATCTTCGTCTTCTATCAAGGCCGAGTAGAACTCTTCGGAAGGCTCGAATGTGCGACCGCTTGTGGAACACTTTCGAGAGGTTCTTTTGATATCAAACTTGGACATATTCAGGCCGTTGGGGCTCAGCGACTGTTTGCCTCGACGCACCAATGGTTTCGGTAATTCAATGGGCGGCGAATGTTAGGTCAACATCGGTTTGGTCTCAATAGATATCGGGCCGCGCTGCAGGAATCTTCGGAACGTAACCTTGTGGACTCTGGGCTCATCATCTGCCGGATCGTGCAATGGTTCGCTCTTCTGCAGGCATCGGGCGCGCCAGTATCAGCTAGCAGCCATCTCCGACGCCTGCAGATACAGGCGGTATTGAGCAGCTGAAGATAGTTCTCTAGTTACGTGCCCACCCACCTGCCGGAGTAGTCGCTCTGGCATTCGTTTCAACAGTCTTGTTCGCAGGATGCGCGCTGGATTACCGGTGTGCCATGCCTTCGTCACGTATCGGAGCAGCAGATGAATCGATCCTTCCGCCCCCAGTCACGTGTTCGCAGTTACAAACTTCGAAGAAAAAGCAGAGGCTGCTTTTGTTCGTACACGCCTCTTGAAGAACGGCGGGTTCTAGCCGCGATATCCGGGTTCGATTCGGGAGAACTCTCGATTTCACTGACAGAAGACAATGACTCTGCATGGGTGTCCACCGATGGCGGGTATGTGACGGTCAACGGAAGCCGTGATCTGGATTCAACAACGGCCGGCGTGCAGGAATATCAACTGGAGGAATTGAGCAGTCTTGTCATCAACGGCAACCCCGGGATGTTGAATCAGTCCGTAACGCTGGATGGCGAATACTCCACAGGTGACCTGGAAAACCTGGAGGTCATCAATGTCGGTTCGATTTCGATTCCCGGTTCTTACGTTGTGGCGGGCGATTTGCGGCTGCATCTGGTGGGGCAAGCGGGAGGGATTAACGATGCAGACTCGGGGCAGCTGATTGTCGAAGGTGTTACGACCATCAACTCGGGCGAAAGCGAAGTCTCACTCGATAACGGTACCCATGATTTTCAGGGCGAGGTCTCGATTCGAACGTCGGCCCGAACGCTGACTGGTACACCGGTTGACTGGAGCAATTTTGAAATCAGCGACGCCAACGATATTTTGTTTTCGCGTGCTGCAATCTGGGGCAACTTGAAAGTGTCGGCGCCAAACGGTTCGGTCAGCGACTTGCCTGTGACTCAGTTTTCCGTGGCAGGAGATGCGACGTTTGATGTGGACTCGATGACCCTTGGCGAACATGTTGACGATCAGACTGACTTCTTCAGGTTGATTGTCAACGCAGCCGGCCATGTAGAAGTTCACGAGGACGACAATGTTATCTTCGGTGGCTCGTCCTACGTCGGATCACTGATGATCGAGTCGGAGGCAGGCGGCATTTTTGATGGGCGGTCGACTTCTCTGGTCGTCGACGGCAACGCGGAATTTCGCGCCGACCGAATTCGTATCGGCGAGCATATTTCGGACACGTTCACAGCAGGGTCGATCACTTTTGACTCGACAGGGCATGTAGACTTCTTTGAAGACGACTCGACCCACATCGTCGGAACAAATACGGCCAGGACGCTGGACATTACTTCTCAGGGCGATCTTACCGATAGTCCCGATACAACGATCGCGGTTCAATTCGGAGCCGGACTTGAAGCTGACAATATATACCTCGGTGATTCGGCCGACGATTCGCTCACGCTGGGCAGCTTCTATTTTCATTCCGACGGCGATCTGTTTCTGAATTCCGAATCGGATATCCGTATCGTTGATTCGAAAAATCAAGCTGGAACGCTGCACCTGAATGCAATCGGTTCGATTACCGATGCAGATGATGCTTCAGTCACCGTCAACGGAACGGCGTGGTTGGTGGCGACCGATGAGATAACGATTGGTGACACTTTGCAGGATGATTTCAACGCTGGAGCGATCCAGTGGTCGAGCGGCCAGAGAGCATTGATTCATGAAGACAGTGACACAACTCTGATCAATGAATTCAGTGAAATAACCGCGTCGCCGGCTGCCGATATTTCGTCGGCAGGCTTGATCAACAATATGCCCGGCCTGCGATTGAATATCGCGGGCACCGCAAGCTTCACTGGCACGGATATATTCCTCGGGATCCCTGAAGTTGATTCCATCAATTTCGGTTCGCTTACGGTCAACACGCCCGGCGGAACCGGAGAAGCCAGAGTCATTGAAAACAGTGACACCATACTCACCGGCGCAAGTCTCGTTCGGCGGCTGGAATTGACCAGCGACGGAACAATCGCCGATTCTGACATTGCGGAGACGTTTGTCACCGGCCTCGCGAGATTCACCGCTGATGCGATCACTCTGGGTGATACCTCATCCTTTAATAGCGGCACTTTGAATATCGACTCACCCGGGAATGTATTCGTGAATGAAGGCAGTGACATTGTGCTTTCGGGCACCAGCCGCGCGAACAGTCTGACACTGAACGCCAGCGGAAATCTGCTCGATGCAGCCGACGCACAGACTTATGTTGAATTTCTGCTGGATGTCAGCGGCAATCTGATCAACCTCGGAGTCGGTGAGACCGACTTCCTTTCGTTCAGCTCGCTGACGTTCAGGTCCACTGGCAATACAAACATCGTCCAGGATGCTTTCGCGGGTTTGTCGGGACTGACGCTGGTTGGAAACAGTCTTGCCGGAGACAAACTGATCCTTGAAAGCACTGGCGATATTCTGGATGACGATGAAGCAGAAACCGTTGCTGTAAATCAGGCGAACTTTACGGGGATGGACGTGATCATCGGGGATTCCGATCTTGATTGCTTTGAAGTTATGCTTGGCGGTGACGCGAATGTATTTGTAAATGCCGGTGGTGAAGAGTCGGTCACCAGCGGCTGCTAGGCATAGCAGCCGGTGATATGACCGGCAATATTGCGAAAACCGCTAGTCCACGGCAGATTAAGCCGTAACATGGGAGTGGAAGCGGCGTCCGGTGCGTCCGGAGATTCGTGCTGATACCATAATGAATCAGTCGTGCATAAAAACCTACGCAGCCAGGCATCTGTTCCTGATCCGCAATTGTGTTTCTGATACATTTCCGGAATGAGTGGCAGGGCCGATCCGGAATGCCCGGGCTGCCCACCGGATTCATTTGGCTCCCGATGAACTACTTTCCTGTCAATCCAGCGACCTTCATTGCCGAGGTGAGATCGACGGCGGCTGAATACGATTCGCTGGATGATGAAAAGCTGCATGACATCTCGCTGAACCTCGGATTTGAATCCCGCAAGTCGGAAAAGATCCGGGGTTTGCTTGTGCGCGGGTTTGCGCTTGTGCAGACGGTGGCCGCCAGAAAACTGGAAATGCGCCACTACGATGTGCAGTTGCGCGGAGGTCTTGCGATGTGTCAGGGGCATGTCGCTGAAATGAGAACCGGCGAAGGTAAAACGCTCACGGCAACCCTGCCCATGTTCATTCATGCCCTCAAAGGGCGTGGCGCGCTACTTGCCACATCGAACGATTATCTTGCACGTCGTGACGCCAAATGGATGCAGCCGGTGTACCAGGCACTCGGATTGTCAGTAGGCGTTATCCAGACCGAGATGTCACGGGAGCAACGACGGGCTTCGTACGCATGTGATATTACCTATGGAACAATGAAAGAGTTCGGTTTCGACTTCCTGCGGGACCACTCAATGCAGCGGGAACAACAGCAACGGCAGTTGTGGTACGGAGCCTCGGCTGCCAATATGCCTGTCGAACTGCCCGTACACCGTTCGCCGCATTTCCTCCTTATCGACGAGGCCGACAGTATTCTGATCGACGAGGCGAGGACTCCGTTGATCATCAGCTCACCGCAAGATGAATCTGCGCACAATCAGCAGCGTTCCCTTTATCGCTGGTCAAGTGCTGCGGTCGAGCATTTTGAAGAAGACGAGCACTTCTGGTACGACCGCGAAAAGCGGAAAGTTGACCTTTCACCGGAGGGAACCGCGCTTGTCAGAACGATTGGTAAGCCGGACGAACTGGCCGGTGTCGGTCTGCTGGAAATGTACGACTTCGTCGAACGCGCCATCCAGGTGGATCGCGATTACAAACTGGATCGGGATTTCGTAATTCGTGACGGTGAGATTGTGATCGTTGACGAGTCCACAGGCCGGATTTCCGAAGGTCGTCGCTGGAGCCGCGGAATTCATCAGGCGATTGAATCCAAAGAGGGTGTTGAAATCACGATGGATACCAACACTCAGGCGAAGATCACAGTCCAGGCCTTCGTCAGTCGTTTTCCGACGATTGCCGGAATGACGGGTACCGCCGTCAGTTCGCGAAAAGAATTCAAGAAGATCTACAAGATGCCGGTGACGGTGATTCCTCCCAACCGCCCCAGCCAGCGAAACGAAATGCCGTACAAGTTCGCCTTCAACGAAGACGACAAATGGCAGGCGATCGTTGATGAGATCGTCGAAATTCACGCAACGGGGCGACCGATCCTTGTTGGTACGAGATCGATTGCCAAGTCGGACCTGCTGGCGAGGCGACTGCGAGCAGCTGGAGTTGAGCATGAAGTGCTCAATGCTCGGCAGGTCGAGCGTGAAGCAGACATCGTTGCGATGGCCGGCAAACGCGGCCGCGTCACCGTTGCGACGAACATGGCTGGTCGTGGTACCGATATCAAAATTGACCCGGATGTGATTGAGCTGGGCGGTTTGCATGTGATCGGAACCGAGTTGCATACATCCAGTCGAATCGATCGTCAGCTATTCGGCCGTTGTGGTCGCCAGGGTGACCCGGGATCGGTTCAACAGTTCGTGTCCGCGGAAGACGAGCTGCTTGATCTGGCTTTCGGGAAGATTCCGGCGGACAAAATGCGCCGGCGCAGCAAGGGGCGCACCGACGTATGGTGGATCAAGAAGATGATTCAGGCTCAACGCAAAGTTGAAAACCAGCACTACCGCGCACGCCGGATCCTGATGTTCAACGAAAAAGAACTGGCCAAATCGCAGCGCGAGATGGGACTGGACCCGATTCTCGACAACTACGATTAGGCCTGGCCTGCGATTGGGCGTCGCAAGGGTGCGCCGAAGCCGGCTTTGCAGTTACTCGAAAGTCCACGTCAGACGGTCAATTCCGATGCCATAGGACTGGCGGCTGGACGCAGTTGTGTAACGCACGCGGGTCAGAAATTCCCCGGTGTTCTGATCAACATATTTCGAGACGTTTCCAGAGGAAGCAAGCGTTACCTCCATGTCTCCAAATTGCGTGAGTGGTCGCGTATCGAGATGGACCCACGTTTCGTTTTCGAAGTTCCACGCTTCGACGGTCTGGAGTATCTCGGATCTGAAAAACCCTGAGCTCTCAACGGTCAGGGCTGCAGCCGCAGGATTCAGATAGGGACTGGTGCCGGAAATTTCAACTTCAATCGTTCCGACGACATCAGAATTTGATCTTCGCAGTGAAACATCTTGGTTGTCTGACCGATCCAATTCCTGCAAGCCACCGGAAATCAGGTTGCCCCGCAGAACGTCAATTGAATCGGCGCCGACTGATAACCGCGCCGATTGATACGGTGCATTAAAAGCAACGACGTCCTGAACGATTCCGACCGCGTCCGACTGGTAAGGCGTAAAGTCCAGTTCAGTTACATCGGCACCGTAAAGAATCTCCATCCAGGCAAGGGCTGAAAGCTCAACCATCATCGGCCCGGCGTGCCCGAAATTATCTGTGAACAACGCGCGTTCGTCTGAGCCGACAAGGTCGTCAATGTCCGGAAGCTGCCCTGCCTCGAACTGGTACTTCATGATCGACGAAGTCCGTCCGTAGTTGAGAAAGTAGATCGGCGTGTCGGGATAGATGTTGCGAAGAATTGATATGGTCTCGAACATCTTCTCACCTGTTTGCACGATCAAATCTTCAAAAATCATCGAATCCGTGCCTGGGCCGTGAGTCACCCAGGGGATACCGATAAAGAAGCTGGTTTCAGGGTTGTAGGATTTCGCGAGGTTAAACCACCTTACGTAGTCTTGAACTGTGCTGTCATTCTCCGAGTAAGCGGTCAGGCCGAAGAGCTCGACTTGTCCCGTTGCCAGTACGGCTTCGATATCTGTCCGGCTGCCATCGGTGTCATCCCAGAGGCTAGCCGGTGAGCCGTTAGCTCCTCCGCGCTGTACGGAATTAAATACATGGTCCGGAAAGTTGTTTTGCGCGGCCACGTAGTCAAAATTGCGTGACACCGGGCCGAAGAAACTATGGCCGGCAAAGAGCACATTCGCTCCCTCGGTAAACGCAGGTTGCCCGAATGTCGGGGAGACCCAGGTGATACATAAGGCAAATATCAAAATCAAGTTTGCCGTGGCAAAATAGCTCTTAGATCGTTTCATGACTCAGGGGTTCTCCGTTCGTGGCTTGTTGGATAAAGAGGCGGATCCGATGACAGCGACTTCGATCGTGTTAACCAGGTTGCCCACATGGTGCTACGTTTTCGGGGTGTAGCATCTTGAGAGGCGATCCTCGCTAACTGTCACGCGAGTTTTCTGACGGCAGGACTCAAAATATGCTCGCGAAATGCAGATTTTGTTTCCGCGTCAGATCCGGACGCGGGTTCCCCCTGAACTGACGGGATTGCCTTAGGGTTCATCCGGACTTTGCCTTCAAGGCGTAATCAGGCCTTCCCTGGCTGGCTTGTAGCCCGCCTGAACTGCCTGACCGTTACAGGAAACAGTTCGGATCGGCCTGGACCTTGAATAATCCGGCAACTTTCGCGATCTGTTTCCCCCGCTGCCTATCGTTTTCTATAATCGGGATTATGCCCCGAACGCGGTCTTCGGGGTGTTTTTTATTAATCATGCTGCCACGTGGATATTGAATGGCGTCCGGCGAACAGAGAACGAACTATTCCGCGGATGAAATCAAGGCCGAGGTTCGCGATACGATCCGGCAGTTGAGTGAAATGACGCGAACGGAACATGACTTTGATCAGTTCTGTCAGGTGGTGCTGAACAAAGTCGTTCAGCTGACCGGCGCTCACGGTGCCCTGCTCTGGCAGGTCAACGGAAACAACCAGCCTTCAGTGACTCATCGCGCTGCAAGCAAGTCGGCGGAACAGATTGCTCCTAACGCTCAGACTCATTCACGCGTTGTGCTGGAAGTGATTGGAAATGAACAGGCGCTGGGTATTACTTCCGAATCACTGGATGAGGCAAACACAGAAAACGAATCTGTTCCTTACCTGATGCTCTTCTCACCGGTCTTCAACCGGAACAAGCAGTGTTGCGGCTCGCTGGAACTCTTGCAGAGAAACGAAATAACGAAATCGGCCCAGGAAGGCTACCTTCGATTCCTGTCGCAAATCGCTCAGCTGTTTCCCCGCTGGCATGAGCAGCAGGATCTGGCGCGACTGACTCAAAGCGAGACCAAGTGGTCCAACAAGCTTGAATACATCAACGAGGTTCATAACTCGCTTGACCTCAAAGAAACTGCATACTCAATCGCCAACGAAGCACGCCGACTTCTTGGCTGCGATCGGGTAAGCGTCGGTCGATGGGACGGTCGCCGGTGCAAAGTCATTGCGATCAGTTCACAGGACAGGTTTGACAATCGCGCAAACGTGGTGCGCAAACTTGGAAACGTCGCAACCTCCAGCGTAAGCGCCGACACGACCTTCTGGGTTATCGGTGATACCGAAGGACTTGCGCCCGAAGTTGCTGATCAGATCAACGACTATCTCGATGAATCACATTGCCGGACTCTCGCGGTAATTCCGCTTGCTGATCGACCACCGGAACAGCCCGATCTTGAAATGAACAAACGGGCGAAACTGAAAACGCGCAAACTTGGTGCCCTGATACTTGAGTACTTTGACACCGACGTTCCGGAGACGCAGATTCTGGAAACGAAAAAGCTGATTGTCACACAGGCGGAGCAGGCCTTTGACAACGCCCGCCAGCACAGCGAAGTATTCCTGCTTCCGCTATGGCAGAAGCTGGGATCAGTTCAAAAATGGTTGTTTGCCAATCATTTCGCCAAGACGATGACAGTGCTGGCAGCGCTGTTGATTCTGACACTGGCCATGATCTTCTATCAGGCTCAGATGAAGATGCGTGTTGACGGAGTCCTTCATCCAACGATTCGCAGGAACATATTCACGAAGGCTGACCAGGGCACGATCTCACAGGTTTACGTGGAGGATCATGCTCAGGTAAAGGTGGGTGATCCATTGCTGGAGATTACCGACCCTGAGCTTGAAATGCAGATTTCCGAAGTCGAACTGCAGATGGCGACTATCAGTGAGGATATTGCTGCGGCCCGGAGAATGCGGACCTTCGTTGATCCGGAGAATGAAACTGAACGGCTCAAGCTGGCCGCCCAGATCAACTCGTACAACATTCAATTGACCTCACTGACCGAGCGGAAAAAGCTGCTCGACGAAAAGCGGGATTTTCTGCAGATCTACAGTCCGATAGACGGGGAAGTCATCACATGGGATGCAAACCGTCGCCTGAAAGACCTGCCGGTAAAGTTCAATCAGTTCGTCATGTCGATTGAACAAACCGAAGGGCCGTGGGAACTCGAACTCAAAATTCCGCAGATGAAAGTCGGCTATGTGATGGCCGCGATGGCCGAAGCAGAGCGCCGTGGTGAACAACTGGATGTCGAGTTCATACTGGGACTCGATGCCAACTCGAAATTTACCGGCAAGCTGATTCGAGTCGCTGAACGCGCTGAAATGTCGGACGCCGGAATTCCTGAATTCCGTGCCGTCGTCTCAGCGGATACCAGCGACATTGATCCCGAAGACCTGCGTCCGGGGGCCGGTGTTACCGCCAAGATTGTGTGCGGCCGCGCTTCGCTGGGTAAGGTGTGGACACATCAGGTTCTGGACTGGTTGAAAACAAACGTCTTCTTCTAAACGTCCCTTCGTCCGTGACCGGCCGGTTCATCAAAAGGCTCATTCTTGTCAATCGCTCCCTCACCACCGTCCGTCCCCGCAGGTCCGCCCGTCAAAATGACGATGCGCGCTGATCTGACTTTTGACAGGATGACGTATCAGGGAGTTGAGTACTGGGTCATCAAAGAACCGCTCGGTCAGAAATACTACCAGTTTCCGCCACACGTTTTTTCCATCCTGAGGCAACTGGATGGCAACAAGACGATCGACGAGATTCAAGACAATTATCATCGGGACCACGCTCCCAAACGTATCACTCGTTCAGAACTTCAGCAATTGTTGATGCGGTTTCATCGAGACGGGCTGGTGATATCGGATATGCCCGGCCAGGGAAGCGAACTTCTCAAGCGCGGCCGGAAAAACGAAGCCATGGAACGATTCGGCCAGATGGCAAACATTCTGGCCGTCCGCTACCGCGGTTTTGATCCCGAGCGCCTTCTCAACTGGATGTACAAATACACCTGGTGGCTGTTTACGCAGACGGCGGTTGTGATCACGCTGATTGCAGCATCGATTGCCTTGCTGTCGGTGATTGTCAATTTCGGGGAATTCTCAGCCAGGCTTCCCGGCTTTCAGGCGTTTTTCGACCCGAGACAATGGTACATGTTCGTTGGTGTACTTTGTGTCACGAAGGTCTGTCACGAATTCGGTCACGGGCTGGCGTGCAAGCGAATGGGAGGTGAGTGCCATGAGATCGGCTTCATGCTGCTTGTTCTAACGCCCTGTCTGTATTGCAACGTATCCGACAGCTGGAGACTGCCCAATAAATGGCATCGCGCAGCCATCGGCGCTGCGGGGATGTATATCGAAGCGATCCTGGCCACCATCGCAACCTTTATCTGGTGGTTTGTGCAGCCGGGGATCATACAGGACATCTGTCTTCAGGTGATGTTGATCAGTTCCGTAAGCACGGTTCTTTTCAATGGCAACCCGCTGCTGCGTTTTGACGGCTATTACATTACGAGCGACCTGCTGGAGATTCCCAACCTCATGCAGAAGTCGAACAAAGCCCTTACAACACTTCTGGGACGCCACTGGCTGGGGCTGGAGATTCCAGATGACCAGCTGATGCCTGCTAATCGTCCGCTGGCATTTGCGAGCTACACCGTTGCGGCATTTTTCTACCGCATCTTTATTCTGTTTGCGATTTTCACGTTCCTGATCCGCTGGCTGGAGCCATACGGACTGGAGTCTCTCGGTAAAGGTATCGCCAGTTTCGCTTTGATCGGAATTGTGGTGATGCCGGGTTACAAACTATTCCGGTACATGTCGGTTCCGGGGCGGATGCATCAAGTGAAAAAACTACGATTCTTTGTTGTGCTGGGAATTCTAGTCGCAGCCATCTCTCTGTTACTGATGATTCCGGTGCCGCACAAGTTGCGTTCGTCGCTGATCATCGTGCCGGCCAATTTTGAAACGGTTTATGTGCTTCAGGATGGAAACGTCGAAGACATCCGTGTTGAACCCGGGCAGGTTATCGAAGCCGGAGCCACGATCGCCGTTCTGCGGAATATCGATATTGAGAGGACACTCGTCGAGGCGCGTCAGAACCTCGAGCTGAAAATTCAGGAGCGAGATCAGCTGGTAAGACTCAAGTCTCTTTCGTCAGCCGCTCCGGACGACCTTCAACGACTCTCGTCGACGGAAAAGGAAATTGAACAGTTGCAAAAACTGATCGTTCACCTTGAAGATCGTGCAAAGAAGCTCACGTTGAAATCGACCATAGGCGGCACCGTTCTGGAGGTTCCCTATCAGCATACGGTCGAGCAGTCTCCGGATGTGCCGTTACTGGACCCCCGCCCTTTCCTGTCGCGCAACAATGAGAACGTCTCGGCAGTGTTTGGTCAGCGATTCTGTGAGGTTGCGGACTTCAACTCGTGGGATGCAGTCATTCTTCTGACAGAAGATCAGCTGATGTTCGCCAAAGAAGGTGACAAAGTCCGGATCAAGCTATATTCAAACCCTGACCGGATTATCGAATCGACCATTGAATCAATCGGAGTCAGTGATCGCTCGATTCATCGCGACGATTACGTGATTCCTGCTGATCCCAATGCTGTCCGTGCGACACTTCCCGACCTCGTTGCCGAAATGGTCGCAGCCCATCAGCAGCAGGATATACAGTACTACGCTCGTGTACCGATCGAGGTCGGCGGAGAGACCGGGGCGGCACTTGAAGAATTAAAAATCGGCATCGGGGGACAGGCGCGGGTAATCGCCCAACCGAGATCCCTGGGCGCCCGTTTGATGTGGTGGGTCAACCAGACATTCCGTATGTAGTATGTGGCATTTCCGGACTCAGGAAAGATTCGAGTCGCCGCGGTACTTGTTGATCAACTGTTCCACTGCATCCAGAAGTGCAGTCTGTCCTGAGAGTTTCTCCAGGTCAGCAGAAATTCTCGACAGCGCTGTCCTGATCTGCTGATCGTATTCTCCATCTGCATTCAAGCCGTCGTGTGACACGGCTCGACCTGCCCAACCGATCAGATTGTACATCTCGTCGTCATCGGTTCCCTGCACGTCTACCAGATAGTCGTAGACAGGCAACGATTTTTCAAACTGACCATTGGTAAGATAAAGCTCGCCAAGACGGACCTTGGAAAGGCAGATGTACTCGTGAGTCGTGTTGGGTGCTTCTGCATCCTCCAGTGGAAAATAATCTTCAACGGCCAGCCAGTGAGCTTCGGAGTCACTGAACCATCGTTGCGCCAGCCGGTATTGTTCGAGTACGCTTTCCTGACGGACCGGCTGCTCAATGGTCTGGAATTCGACGTCCAGCGGATCAGCCGGAGGATTCGCCGTTGAGGTGACTATACCGATCAGCGTTGCAACAAGCGTTGCAATCGCGACGAGGCCGATTGTACGCGTTCGTTGCCACCACGGTTTGAGGTTCCCGCTCATCACCGCTTGAAGTTGACGCGTGACGGCAAGTGTTTGTTCCGGCGATGTGATTTGAATGGAGTGACGGCCGGTTTCATTGAGAGCAAGCTTTTCGATCAGTGTATCCCAGTCCTGGTCAGCATCCAGATGGATAGCCCGGACCTCGCGAAGCAATTCGGATGCACCGGCGGGTCGGTCATCCGGGGACTTGGCCATCATTTTTTCGATCAGGCTGCATAATTCCCGGGGAAGATCAGGGCGCAGTTCATTCAAAGGCTCGGCTGTTTCATTGACATGCTGAAGTGCGACGCCAATAGCGTTTTCAGCTTCGAACGGAGGTCTGCCAGCCAGCATGTGCCATGCGGTGACTCCCAGCGAATAGATGTCGCTGCGCGGATCGACTGGCTCGCCCTGGACCTGTTCAGGGCTCATGTACAGCGGAGTACCCATCGTGATGCCGACCTGAGTCAGGTCTTTCGCCTGCGGCGTGTGAAGTCGGGCCAGACCGAAGTCGGTGACCTTCACCTTGCCGTTGGTCGAAATCATGATGTTCTCCGGCTTGATATCACGATGCACGATCGTGTTCGGAGGCTCACTTGCCTTCTGCAATGCCATGCTTACCTGGCTGATCACATTTACGGCCATCACCGGCTCTACCGCTCCGAACCGCGTCAGGTACTGCTTGAGATTTCTGCCGGGCACGTATTCCTGAGCGATGAAATGGACTCCATCCACCTCGCCGATTTCATAGATCTGGACGATGTTGTCCTGAACGAGCGCCGCTGCCGCTTGCGCCTCGCGCTGGAAGCGTTTTACGTAGGAATCGTCCTTTGCAAGATCCGCAAACAGGACCTTGAGCGCGACGTTTCGTTTTAAAGAAAGCTGTTCTGCCAGATAGACATCGGCCATCCCGCCACGGCCCAGGCGGCGGATCAGCATATAGTCGCCGATAGTCCGCCCAGTCAGGTCGTTTTCGAGGTCAGGGTTACGCGCGGGCTGATTCATGCTGGCCAGTCAGGAGGAGTTGCGTCGCCAATTAGCCGGCGAGGCGCAATTCAAGTATGTCGTATCTGTCCGGGAGCTTCAATAAAACCCACGAAACATTCGGACCATTGTTACGTAATCAGTTGGCTGCAGGTCTGAAGAGATTCCGGAAAACAGTGGAATGCGACTGGATTTACAGTGCAATGTATCAGGCTTGTTTGAACTTCCGCGGCGGAATTGCTCAAGCTGTGGAGTTAGAGGCCAAGCACGCTGTCCACTCGCGAAGCAACACCTTTAAGGTGTTCCAGATCACCGCCCCCGACCTCTGCCGCCGCCCAGCCATGAAATCCGATCTCATCAAGAGCCAGGCGAACATCGCGCCAGTCGACATCCCCTTCTCCGATTCGTGTCCAGCCGTTGCCGGTTTCCTGGTCTTTGGCTCGTGAAAATCCTTTCAGATCAAGTTTGAAGATGCGCCGGCCAAGCTGACGGATCCAGTCGCCCATGCTTCCGTATTTCCAGTGGTTCCCCACATCAAACTGCATTCCAACCAGCGGCGAATTTAATTCGTCGACGAAGCGCAAATAGGCTTCGGCGGTCTGAGTGGAGTCGCCGCCGTGGTCGTACATGAAACGATTCCAGACGTTCTCGACAACAATGTTGATTCCGTGTCGCGCTGCAACCGGAAGCGCCTGCGATACATTTTCGATCGATCGCTGCCAGATTTCCTCCGGTCGCCAGAAAGAGTAGAGCGAAGATGGACCCATTCACAAATTGAAGGACCAAAAGGACCAAATTATCCAAGGCAGCTTCGCCACCCTTAAAGAAACTGGTAGGACTCGTATGCAAAAGGGCAAAGAGC
>JBCCFB010000006.1:0-62345 GCA_039029995.1 Planctomycetota bacterium | reverse complement strand
TTTTCCTGCCCTGGCCGTTCCCACTTCATCGTATTATTCAAAAAGTCTCCTTCCAACACAGAGGTTTGGGTTTGTGACCAAATCGACTCACGTCTGCTTCTCCTGTCGCCAGACTTTTCGCAACTTGTGCCGTCCTTTTTTGTTCTAGGCAATTGCATTGAGTGTTAACGATGAAAACCGTTCCAGACTTTCCGGGATTCGGGTGGTCCGTCCGCGTTAGCTGTCGTTGGTTTTCACGGGTGTATTTGTAATAAAGTTGCCCGTCGATCCGTCGGTGCATGCCTGCCGGCACTGCACTGCGTTCTGCAGTCCGCGCTTCGTTTTTCGGGGGAGCCCTCAGATATGACGTCCATTCTTCCTTCCGTGCGAGCCAGGTTGAAAGAGCGCTTCATCTTCAATTTCCGACTCCATCCGGATGTCATGCAGGACTATCTTCCGGTTGACTGGCTGAAACCCGATGAAGTCCGCGGTCATGCAATTGCAACGTTTTGTGTTCTGGATTTGAGCAACATTACTGTCTCACCGTTGCCAGCGGTAGCAGGTTTTTCGAGTGTGAGTTGTGCCCAGCGGTATGCAGTTCTGGATTCCACCTTCCAGCCTGCTGAACCCGCTGTTTTCGTTGCCGACAGATATACGAACTCCGCTTTCGGTTCCTGGTTCACGAAACTTGGTTTTTCAGCACCGCACCCCTACGCAAAAGCTGTTGTTTCATGCAACTCGGGAATAACGGAACTCGTGATCGAGGCAGAAAACGGCGACCTGCTTTGTTCCGCTGAGTTTGAAATCTCTGATAATGATGAGTCGGCCGTTTTCGACGTAAAGAGCTTTGCAGCTTTTATCAGTAAGGGCGTCAAGAGCTACGGTCCATCACGTCACGGTGACCGTCTGACAAAAGTGGACCTCCTCAAAGATGACACGATTTACCAGCCGTTGACCCTGCGCAGTATCAAGGGTGCCGCAGTCGACGACTGGAAGAAAAATGGCGGAGTTTTCGACAGCGCATATCGTACGACGGGCGGAGTCTACGAGTGGCAGTATCACGGAATGACCGCCGGTGAATAAAAAGTGCAACCTGCCGCTTCAGTGGCATCGCAACACTTCTGACCTGCCCGATGATCAAGCGGTTGCGAGTTGAGTTCGGTGAAAAAAAGAAAGTCGGCGTCAGGCGTGAAGCCCAACGCCGGGTGAAATCTTCCTGGTTAACAATTCTCGAGGGAAGCAGAAGCCTAGTTCAGGATGTAATTGCCCGCTGCATCGGTGGTCGGCTGAATCGGCTGGCCGGTTGCAAGCGACCGGAACGAGTAGTTCGGCATTCCCGGTCGAACACCGACTTCGAAAGTCTGGTTCGGCTCGAGGGTCTGAACGTATTCCGGGGTGGTGGTACCGGGAACGCCGCCGGGAGTGCCGTATACAAGAACCTGCCCACCGGTCTGGTTGATATAGCGTGACACCCCGGGATTCGGCTGGGGTTCTGGAACGGGTGGAACCGGAACCGGCGGCATCGGAGTCTGACCCGAAGCCGCTACGATTTCATGAACGATCACTCCGTTCTCTATCATCTCCTGACGAATGACGGCGTCTGAATTGTCATCAGCAAAACGGAAGACTGCTGTGCTTCCGTTCATGGAAACCACACTCATTCCGAGGTACGGATGCCCTGGTTCAATCGTCTCCACAAATTGAGGCTGGCCGGGTTGAGGACCGACGGTCTGACGGAAGACATTCACTCGACGGTCTGAATTGTTCAGGCATGCGAGGCAGTAAAGCGAAATCGACTGCGGCTTTTCCCCTCGTTGCTTCATTTCCATGATTTGCTGTGGACTGGCAGATTGCATCCCGCCGCCTATTGCGGGAACCATGGGAACAGGAAACAACATCCGGCCGTCGGCCAGACGGAACATCGGATAGTCGTTTCTGTTGACCGACAGGTTCAATTCGGAATCGCGCCCGATCGGACGCCAGCCGTCGGGACTTTCCAGCGTAAACGGAATTACATCCTGACCGGTATTGTTCTTGACCGTGATGCTCATCATCCCACTCGGATCGACAGGCTGCGGGGGAACCGGAGGATTCGGCGGCATCGGTGCGTTACGCGGTGGAACCAGAACCGTAGCAGTGTACTCGCCTTGTGGACCGGTGAATGTCCGTTGTTCCAGACTGGCTTCCTGATTGCTTCCGGCTATTCGGAATACGTAGTCAACGCCATCGGCCTGCGGCGCTGTATAGGATTCTCCCGGATTCATAGTCGAGTTGTATTGTTCCTGAGCTCCTGGTTGTACCGCTCTGGTAAATACGTTCACGGCCTGCCCGGTTTCGTTTCTAAACTCTGTTCCTGCCCATGGATCGATCGGCATCGGCGGGTTGGGTGGCATGGGAGCCCGTGCACCGCGTGTGATCTTCAGGGCATAGTTCCCCGCCATGTTCGGCTCGTAGGAAGTCGCGAGGATCCGGTAGTTGCCGGTTTGAGGAAGTGTCATTGAAATTACCGCAGTGGTGTCACCTTCATTGACGTCGTCATTGTCCTCCTGTTCACCGTTGGGAAATGTGAAGATCAGGTACGGGTCGAAGACGTCCGATCTCATCTCGATGGTGAGCACCTCACCCTGATTGCCGTACAGGTCATAGCTGTCGACGTATTCACCGGAATCCAGTGTTTCGTCTCCCGGTCGTAGCTCACCATATTGCATTTGCGGACCTGGCGGAGGCGGCGTGGGCGCAACACCGACACCTTGCGGATTCTGAAGTGCATAGAGGTTTGACGTAACCAGCAAACAGAGGAAGGGAATGAGGCAGGCAGACATATGTCTGGATCGAGGTCGAATCATCAGGGGCTCCAATGTGCAGCGCAATGACCCGGTTCCAACCGGTCTGTTGCTGCGGGACTAAGAAAGTAGTGCGCTTCCGATGCGGCGTGAGGATCATAACCGCCGTCGCAAATGGTGCGAAACACAATCGAAGAACAGACCCCAATGGGGAAAGAATCGCGCCCCCTCGACCTTCGGAGGCGCGAAAGCGACACTCACCGGGAACTACATAAGCCCTGGACAGCGCTACATCGCAGCCTGTTCCGGCGACATGAACCAATCCCCTTTTGCAGGTTGTCGTCCCCTCAGAAAGTCAGCAACCGGCATCGCGCTCTTACCCGCCGGTTGGACTATATCAAGTGAAAGAAGTTGCTCACCTGTTTGAATGATCAAACGCTCGGGTGAGCAGGCAGCGACCTGACCCGGAGCGACATCAGCAACTTCGATGTTCATTTCTCCGGATTGAAGCACGGTCGCGCGGTGAACGATCAATCGCAATTGTTTCTGCTTGCCGCGCTGCTCGTAATGCCAGAGAGCAAAACAACCCGGCCAGGGTTGAAAGGCGCGTATTTGATTCCTGATTTGTACCGCGGATTTCGTCCAGTCGATTGCGCCATCGGACTTTTTCAAGCGAGGAGCCTTTGTGGCGAGCGATTTATCCTGCGGTTGACCGACGGTCGAATCGCCATCCCAGTTGTCGAGAATTCCGATCGCATCGAGAACCGGCTTAACTCCCAGTTCGGAAAGAAGCGGTTCAATTTCGCCGGTTGTCTGATCCGGACCGATCGGCATTTCCGCGCGGGTCAGGCAGTTGCCTGCGTCAAGTCTGGCTGACATATGGATCACGGTTACTCCGGTAACTGTGTCGCCGTTGTAGATCGCCCAGTTGATAGGCGCGGCGCCACGATACTTCGGAAGAAGAGAACCATGCAGGTTGATTCCGCCCAGTCGAGCGGCAGCCAGACATTCTCGCGACAGAATCTGCCCGTAGTCACAGACAACAAAAAGATCTGCTTGAAGAGCTGCCAGTTCGGCAACGATCGCTTCATCGTTACAGCTGTCCGGATCAAGAATCCTGACGCCCGCTTTTTCACCGGCATCGCGCGTCGGATTGGCAGCAGACTTTCTTCGCTTGCCGGGGTCCGAAATCGGCCGCGTCACAAGTAGCGGAACTTCGTGCTCTGATTCCAGCAACGCTTTGAAAGTCGGTACCGCAAACGGACCGGTGCCGAACATGATGATTCGCATAGGTAACAGGCCGGGCTACGAACAAGTCGTTCCCGGAATATTCGGTCTGGAAAACAAGAAGGAATTGCACCGTAAATCCGGACGGTGCTCCGGATCACAATCAACAGTATCGTTTTTCGAATTCATCCCGGTCACGGATAATCGTCTGTTCATCCGGAACTTTTCCTGAGGCCTGAAAGCCGCGGAATTCGAGTTCGAACGAATCCAGTTCTCCGGACAGTTGCCTCTTGGCGGACTCGCTGATTCTGTCGATGAACAGTACTCCCTGAAGGTGGTCAAACTCGTGTTGAATCGCTCTGGCAAGTAGTCCGTCTGCGGTGAAATCGAGTTGATTTCCGGTTAGATCGTAAGCCGACACGTGAATCTGGGCGGGTCGGGTAACATCGGCATTCACTCCGACGATGCTCAGGCATCCCTCTTCGGCTTCTGAACTGCCTTTAGGCGAACTGATGACGGGATTGATGAAAACCAACTCTTCCCCCGAATCAGGATCACCGGAAACGTTGATGACGAACAGTTGTATCGGCAGGCCGACCTGATTAGCGGCGAGTCCGATTCCGCGCGCTTCGTACATGAGCTGAAACATTTCAGCGACGATCTTCTTCAGGCCTGCATCAACACGTTTGATCGTCTTTGATTTGTAACGCAGAGTCGGATGTGGATAAGAAACAATTTGCAATGCTGTCATACTCCCGGAAAAAAATTTCTTCGATGCGATTATAAAATTCTGTTATGGCAATGGTGAGTCAAAAAATAATCCTGCCTATGAAAATCAGCGCAAAAAAAATCCGCATCGGGTTGTTGACAAACAACGAGTCGATCGCATCGATCAATTTTTTCCGGCGCACAGGCTGTCAAGCGAAATGAAAGAAAAATTTCTGCGCGATTGCACTCAGCACAGCCCGCAGCGCGCCGGGTCGCGCGCGAGTTATGACGTTGTGATTCAAAATCAAAATTTGTTTTTCAATTGCTTGACAGATTTCGAGCGAGTCCCAAAATGGGCCTCCACGAACTTGGGGATCAGACTCACTGAATGATTCTTATGCCATTGACATGGACCGGATGAAGAGAGGTGGCTAACGCGGAAGCAGATCAACCTCGATGATGATCCGGCTTTTGTGCCCGCCATTAAATCCTTCCTTGCGATAGAGCCTGCTTGCTGTTCATTCAGCAGATCGCGTAGACAAAACTGGACACAAGCGCTGGTCCAGCCGCTGCGCATTTGCAGACAGCACACCGGGTTCTACTGATTTGCTTAACTGCGGATCTCGTTCGGGTGTGTGACACGGATGTGACAAGACAGTACGAACGATTCGTATGGGAACCGGCCGGTCAATGACAAACACAATCGATTCCGCTAAGGATCAGGCGGGTGATTGTCGGATGGATACACAAATCATCAGTGGATCGTTCACAGATTCGTACAAGTGTTTCGACGACTTCCGGAATGGAACCGGTCGCGTTGGTAACACGGAGATTTACGGGTGAGTGGCGACTGAAGGACCCGACCGCCGGTGCTTGCACTGAAGGGATGCCCACCCGGATTTACGTGCTCGGGATGACGTAGGAATGGATGCCCGGTTTAGATTCAGCCGGTAATGGATGGTTAACGAAACAAGTAACCGGATACCGGAAGATTATCGTGAGGAGCCGATAGTCTTTTTTAAACGCGTTGTCAGCTGCCAGGATGGTGGCAAAACCGAACACCGATTTCATATCTCGAATTTGCTTACGGATTATTAATGGCTCATTCGACGGACGGGCGGACAAGGAAGCCGCCCGTCTTTTTTTATGCCGTCATATCCCCTTCTACTCTTGCGCCGTCATAACCCGTCTACCTGATCAGTCGACGGGCTCTAATGGCAGAAGATTCAAGTGCAGTAGTTCCTGAATCCGCTGGCAGACAATCTATACTGGTTACGCGCAAACGTCTGATCCAGCTTGGGCTGGACCGTTTCGGTTTGTCCGTCGAAACACGATTTTTCAGACGCGCCGTTTCCTGACTCGTTATGGTCTGCCGATTGGAGATACAGCCATGTTGTATTGGTTGCTGCGATCAATATCTGCCATTGCCCTGATGACGATCATGTCACAACAGGCTTTGTTTGCCCAAAGCCATTCAGATAGAGCTGAACAAACGCCTAATGTAATTGTCATCTTCATCGATGACCTCGGTTACGCAGACATCGGAGCCTTCGGAGCGGTCGGGTACGAAACTCCGTTTCTCGATCAGATGGCTGCTGACGGAATGGTGTTCACGGACTTTGTTACGTCTACGGCGGTTTGTTCGGCATCGCGCGCGGCCCTGCTAACGGGCTGTTATCACCGTCGTGTCGGGATCTCCGGAGCACTCGGGCCGCAGTCAAGAAACGGTCTGGCTGCATCGGAAGTCACGATTGCCGAGATGTGTAAGACAAAAGGCTACAGGACGGCTTGTTACGGCAAGTGGCATCTTGGAACCGCGTCACCGGACTTCATGCCGTTGCAGCAGGGGTTCGATGAATACTACGGCCTGCCCTATTCCAACGACATGTGGCCGCTGCATCCGGACACGGTGGAGTTTCCCGAGGGAACTGCCCGTCGCAAACGAAACCACCCGCCTCTGCCTATCTACGAAGGCAACGAAATCGTGGACGCGGAGGTGACGGCCGAAGACCAGACTCAGTTGACGACCGACTACACGTTACGAGCGGTGGATTTCATTGATCGCTTTGCGGATGAAAACTTCTTTCTTTACGTTCCACATTCGATGGTTCACGTCCCGCTCTATGTGTCCGAAAAGTTTGCGGGCAAAAGCGACGCGGGTATGTTCGGCGACGTGATGATGGAAGTGGACTGGTCGGTTGGCCAGATCGTGGAAGCGGTCCGTCGCAACGGGATCGAGGACAACACGCTGATCGTCTTTACTTCGGACAACGGACCGTGGCTCAGCTATGGAGACCGCGCAGGTTCGGCGGCACCGCTTCGCGAAGGTAAAGGCACGATGTGGGAAGGCGGTTATCGCGTTCCAACGATCATGCAATGGGCGGGACAGATTCCTGCCGGATCCAGGTGCGACGAATTGTGTTCGACGATCGACCTGTTTCCCACAATTGCAGAGATGATCGGCGGCGAACTTCCGGCGCACCGGATCGATGGGCACAACATCCTTCCGTTGATGCATGCCCGGGAGGGAGCTGTTTCACCTCATGAGGCTTACTATTGCTATTACAAAGGCGGGCAGTTGCAGGCTGTTCGTGATCGCCAGTGGAAGCTTGTTTTTGAACATCAGTACCGTTCCCTGAACGGCCGTGAAGGTGGAACCGGAGGCAGTCCGGTCAACTACGAGCAGTTAACGGCAGAGCTGGCGTTATATGACTTGAAGTCCGATGTCGGCGAAACGACAAACGTTGCGGATGCCAACCCCGAGGTTGTAGAGCGACTGCAACGTCATGCGGCAACGGCGCGCGAAGAACTGGGAGACAAGCTGACCGGTCAGACGGGCAGCGGAATTCGTCCGTCGGGCCGCGTCACCAATGATCATGACAATTGACCGAAGCGGCGAACCGCAGTGATGATTCCGGCGATCAGGAATGCCGTGAATATCAGGCAGCAGCGCGCTGTGGTTTGGTCGCTTCGGCAGGAGTTGAGATTTTGCGACTGCAGACTTCGATGGACTTACAGAGTCCAAGTCCGCGGTAGGCTTTGCGAAGTGTCCGGTAGGCCGCGGCGTACATAGTCATGTGCGGCGGCAACGCGGTGAGTGAGCCGATTATACGTGAAGGCAGGACTTCGAACCCGGATTGTTCGAGCAGCGATGACATGTTCGACCGGGTGAAAGTATAGAGGTGACCCTGTGGCCAGAACTTGGCGTACCTGGCTCCCTGAGTCCGGGCTTTGAGGCACTGGGAGTCCGGAGTCTCCAGAACCATGATTCCGCCCGGCTTAAGAACGCGGTTCCATTCAGCGAGAGTTTCCTTGACGTCGCTGACGTGTTCGATCACATGCCATGAGGTGACAACATCAAAAGTATCGTCAGCAAACGGCAACTCTGTTCCATCAATCTTGTGGCAATCGAGTCCGAGGCTCGAGCAGAAATTTACTGCCGCAGAACTGACGTCCACCCCCGAAGCGCGCCAGCCGAGAAGTGTTCCTGCTTCGACCGTTGCTCCGATGGAACAACCGATATCAAGCATGCGCGGCTTTTCTACGTTGACGTATTTTGTCAAAGCTCCGAGGCGAACACGTGCAGTAATGATTTTATTGTTGCGCCTTCGCGCATAGCCGGTGTGATAGAAGCTTTCGTAATGCTCGTTTTCCGGCGGGGTGCCCTTTTGATAGAGAAGGCACTCGGGGCAGAACAGCAAATCGTGCTGTTCGCTGATAACAAAAGTCTGTAACTGGTCGCAGCCGCAGTTTTCGCAGCATTCTCGGGATTCTATGTTCGTGGTGATCATAGCGGGGGCGCGGGAAGGTTGAACAAGTGGACTTGCGTGCGAACGTTACACGCTTTCCCGCAACGGCGAAATATTGATATTCCCAGCAACTCTGTTCCCTCCCTTTCGATAGAGCTCTTGCCGGGAAAGAGACTGACGCGACCGGCACACAACGAATTGCCAACCTCGAGCCCCAAATGTGAATAATCCAGGGCCCTGATGTGTGTTTTGCTTTGAAGCAACCCCGTTAAATCCGATCTGCGAATTCGTTCAAAACATTACGGCAAGCCTCGAAATTTCGCCGTCCCGGGACGAGTTGACGAACAATGTGAGCCATCAGCATGGGGATCCGGTCAGGATCGGCAAAATAGGAAGACGCGCTGCGTCCATAGCCGTCGAGGAAATCGAGAAAGTTCAAGTCGCGCAAACGGCAGAAGATCTCAATCAGCGCGATATCAGCGGCCGCGGGCAGTGGCTCACAGTAGGGCCAGTCAACAGCCGTCGTCACTCCATGTTTTCCGGCAAGAACATGAGGTAATGAAAACTCACCGTGGCAGAGAACCGGTGTTCCGGACGGCTGATAATTCTCGAGGCATCTGACAACTTTGCTGATCAATGATTTTTCAAGCAGCCCGGTGCCGGCGATCTGCATCGCGCGAGTGACAAGCCTGTTGAGCCTGTCACGAAATGATCGCCTGCGGTCAACAGCACCGGAGAGTAAGGCCTTCTGTAAGCCGAAGGTATCGGCCTGGTGATATACCGCGAGAAGGCTGCCGGCGCCACGTAGAAGATCAGGACGCTTGTGAATAACCGAGGCGACGGGAAAACCGGCATGTCTCAGTACCATCCACGATCTTTCAACCGGTTCGATAGAGCTGCTGACGATTTCAGGTGCAGGCAACTTGTTCCTGTGAAGGAACTTGATTACACGCAGCTCGATATCGAGCAATTGCTGTTGTCCGATTGTGGCGAGCTTTAAAAAGAAGTCCTCACCCCGGTGTCTTATCGCAAAGACGTCGTTGTTCGTCGCGCCAATCTTTCGCAGGTCTATCGGCATGCTGCCAAACACGCGCTGCCAGATGCGTACGACTTGTTTCCGATTCTCAGTGAGAACCGGAGCCATAGTCATCGCATTCGCCGGATTCAAAGCGGTTGCAGTTGTGCTCGTTGCCATGTGTTGGTTATCGGTTGTTGAAAGCTGGTTTTCGCTCTTGCTGGTAGAAATGCGGGACTTGCGGGTTCTGCTGCGAGATGGTCGATCTGGTCGTTGTTGCGAGCAGGCAATCTACCGGTATTGGGGTAAGAACCGGACCGAAATTCGAGGGTGCTAGCAATCCAGAAGCACAGCTTATAACGGGCAGGCCGCAGCGAAATTGGAGACGAAATCGCGGTTGAATTTCACTCGCGATTTACCGCGTCTTTGCGATTTAAAACCCCCCAAAAGTATGCGACTAATTACCATCTCGACCATGCCGATAAATTGAATTAGATTTTGCGGGACTAAATAGCGGGAAAAGACCGTTTTTCCCGCGTTTCCGAGCTCAAACGTGCTGATCAGTCGATTTCCGTGCTTTTCGCGGGGCTGATTGGCTGCAGATCCCGCCAATTGCGGGGTATGAGAAACTCGTCGGTACAGGCAAATGCAAGAATTTCATTTTCCGAATTGGGTCAACCGGTTCACTCTTTTGTTACTCGGTGGTGGAGCAGCGATCGGCGGCTATCTGGCGACGTGCCTGTTTGCTGCGATTCATCCGACCGTGGTGAACGTGGGTCATATGCCGACCCAGCCGGTTCCTTTCAGTCACAAGTTGCATGCAGGCCAGCTAAAGCTGGATTGTCGCTACTGCCACAATACTGTGGAGCGTGCCGGGCATGCTGCGATTCCTCCGACTGCCACCTGTGGCAATTGTCATGGTGGTGATCGCGTAAAGCCGGGTGAAACCCTCGGGGTGATCTGGCCGGATAGTTCCAACCTTGAGCCGGTCCGCCTGAGTCTTGAGACAGGTGATCCGATCGAGTGGGATCGCGTCCATGACCTGCCTGATTTTGTCTACTTCAATCACAGTGTTCACATCGCCCGCGGTGTGAGTTGTGTTTCCTGTCACGGCCGCGTCGACAAGATGGAGGTCGTTCGTCAGATGGAGCCTCTGTCAATGAAGTGGTGTCTTGATTGCCATCGCAATCCGGAGCCGCATATTCGTGATCCTGAGTTAGTGACTCAGTTGGACTTCGAGCCGGAAGATGCTGACGGCGACGGGGAGCCTGACTGGGAGGCCTACGGCGCCGAGTGGGCGGAAACTCTGAATATCAATACCAACATCAGCTGTTCAACGTGTCACCGATGAACAAACCGAACAATAAAACATTTGATTTCTCGCGACCTGAAACTGTCGATAACGACTCCAGCTTAAAGGAGTCTGTTGATCGTGATTTCGGTGCAGCAACCGATGCACTTGCTGACGGCGTCTCGCGTCGCCGCTGGCTGCAGCTGATGGGTGCCTCGCTCGCCCTCGGAGGCGCTGCAGGTTGCCGTTACCAGGAAGAGACGATCGCACCGTTTGCCTTCCGTCCGCAGAACCGGATTCCCGGTGTGCCGCAGAAGTTTGCAACGATGCTCGACTTCGACGGGGTTGCTCAGCCGATTCTGGCCAACTGCTATGACGGTCGCCCGATCAAGCTGGATGGAAATCCCTATCACCCGTTTACCGCCAATCCCGATGCGAAGCCTCTGCTCGAAGGTGGTGATGAGCTTCCGCCGGTAGCTTCCACGTCTTATACGCAGGCGAGGATTCTTGAGCTTTACGATCCGGATCGGCTGCGCGAGCCAATGCGAATGGAGGACGGTGTTCTCGTTCCTGCGACCCGCGAGGAGGCTGATCAGTCTCTTGAATTTCTGCGTCGCGGGTCCCTGGATGGCGTTGCCGTTCTGAGTGGTCCTTCGTCGTCGCCGACGGTTCACCGGTTGAAGCAGGAGATTGAGGGCCGCGGTGGTTCGTGGTTTACGTTTGCATCAATCAGCGATGACAATTCACGTGCGGGCTCTCGGCTCGCATTCGGCCGGACTCTGCGTCCTCATTATTTGCTCGAAAAAGCAAATGTGATCATCACCATTGATTCAGATTTGCTTCATGCGGATCCGGCTGGAGATGCCAACAGTGCGAGGTTCGTGCGTGGTCGCGATGTGGATCACAGCGATCATATGAGCCGTATGTACACGGTTGAAAGTCAGTATTCGACAACCGGTGGAATGGCTGATCACCGGATGTCTCTTCGTAGTTCGGATATTCCTAAATTCGTCGCGGCACTTTCGGAGGCTGTGGAAGCCGGAGAAGGCGGAATCGATTCGGGCAGTCCGTACCGTGAAAAGTTCTTTCAGGCGATGGTTGATGATCTTCTGAAAGATGAAAACCGTGGTCACAGCGTAATTGTCTGCGGCGAACGACAGCCTCCGGAAGTTCATGCGACGGTTCACAAGTTGAACGAGATGCTGGGCAATCACGGAGAGACGATCGTCTTCACCGAGCCGATCGACGCCGATCGCGCGCCAATGCTTGAAGCGATCACGACTTTTGCCGATCAGGTGGAAAGCGGCGCAATCAAGTCGCTGGTTATCGTTGAAGGTAATCCCGTTTATGACGCGCCTCGTGAGCTGGGACTTGAGGAGGCGATCAAGTCGCTGAGCGATGCCGTTCACCTGACTCTGTCAAAGAACGAAACATCGATGTGCTGCCAGATGTTGACCGATGTCGCTCACGGACTGGAAGCATGGGGTGATGGTCAGGCCTACGACGGAACGGTTTGCGTCTCGCAACCGCTGGTCCGACCGCTGTTCGGTTCGCCTTCGGTCATCGAACTGCTGGCCGGTATCGCCGGACAGGAAATTGAAGTCAGCGAAACAGATCTCAAGCGAGGTCGCATTCCTGTTCCGGGTATGGACCTGGTTAAGGAAACAATCGGAGTGGACGGCGACGCATGGGGACAGTCGGTACAGGATGGTTTTGTTGCCGACAGTGCAGCTGATCTTGTGACTGCTTCCTGCGGTGAAGTTGCTTCGCTTGAATGTGGCACCGACTGGAATGTTGAGTGGGACAGTTCTTCGCTCGAAGTGGTCTTCACGCCAAGCAGCTCATTGTGGGATGGTCGTTTTGCAAACAATGCCTGGCTGCAGGAGCTGCCGGACTTCTTTACGAAGATCACCTGGGGCAACGCCGCGTTAATGAATCCGAAGACTGCGTCGGCACTCGGATGTGTTGGCGAGAAACTGGCGACGGTAAAAGTCGGCGACAACTCGATTCAATTGCCCGTCTGCGTAATTCCCGGTATGGCCGACGGTTCGGTGGGTATCGCACTCGGATACGGGCGAATGGTCGCCGGTCGTGTCGGCGGAAATCTCGAGGGCGCGGACGTTGTCGGTGTTGATGCGGGTGAGGTTCGTTCCGCAGACGCGTGGTATGTGGCAGACGACGTGGACGTTGACCCGTCGGGAACGACTTACCGGCTGGCAACGACTCAGGAAAGATGGAATTTCGACGAACTCGGGACCTCCGAAATTCAAAACCGGATGTTCCGCAATCCTGCCAAGAGCGAAACTGATCGTAGTTCGCTGATTCGTGAAGGAAGCTTTGCAAGCTACAGCGAGTACAAGGCAAATCATGATCATGGTGATCACGATCATGAGGGCGATGGCAATCATGGTCACGATGACGAAGGTGCAGACGGTCATTCAAGTACCCGTCCATCTTTCCAGTTCGATCGCGAGACAGGCGCTCTTCCTGTTCTAAACAACGTTGCACTGGTGACCCCGCTTGCCAGTGAGGAGGACGGCGGCCACGGCCATGCTGAAAAGCACTCGTGGCCTGAAGCATTTCATATGCACCACGCGTTGTTTGATATCACGCCCGGTGCGCGTGAGATGTACAAATTCGATGAGGGTGATCCGAACATAGCCGCCTGGGGCATGTCGATCGACTTGAACAAGTGCACCGGATGCAATGCATGTGTTATTGCGTGTCAGGCGGAAAATAATATTCCCGTTGTCGGCAAGTCGCAGGTTATGAAAGGCCGCGAACTTCACTGGTTGCGAATCGATCGTTATTTCGGCAGCAATCTGTACAACGATGAAGCATCGGAAACAGATGATCAGCAGGTTGCAATTCAACCGATGACCTGCCACCACTGCGAGAATGCTCCGTGCGAAACTGTCTGTCCCGTTGCGGCGACGGTCCACAGTCACGAAGGTCTCAACGACATGGTTTACAACCGCTGTATCGGTACCCGTTACTGCGGAAATAACTGTCCTTACAAAGTGCGGCGCTTCAACTATTTCAACTATTCCGACGCGGTGACACTGATCAAGTATCCCGGGGCAGACAAGCTTCCTGCGGGTGACCGGGCTCTTCAGAATCTGATGATGAATCCGGAAGTCACAATCCGCAGCCGCGGGGTAATGGAAAAGTGCACCTACTGCACACAGCGTATTTCAGCTGCCCGGATCAAGTCCAGGGCAGAAGGTCGGGAGATTGGTGCCAATGAAATCACTGTCGCCTGTCAGGATGCATGTGCGACCAGTGCGATTCAATTCGGCAACCTTCACAACCCGGAAAACACAGCCGCTCAAGCTCATAACAGTTCACGTGCCTACGTGCTGCTCGAGGAGTTGAACAACCGCCCGCGGACCAAATACCTGGCTCGCGTGAGAAACGTTCATCCTGAGCTGACTGATCATGATGATCGTGATTCGGTCGGCGGTGGCCACGGAGGTCATGGTGGTGACAGCCATGACGATGAGCACCACGGTGAAGAGAGTCATGCGGACGATAACCATCGTGATGAAAGTCACAGCGACGAGAACCACGGTGGCGGCGACAGCGAAGGCGGCGATCAGACGCACGAGTAGGTTCGCTGCCCGGAACAACATCAGATACAAATTAACAACTTTCCCTTAGCCCTCTCCGCTGGAGAGGGGTAGAAGCGGACGGATAAATGTCAGCAACGATTGATCCCAACCTCGACAATTTTTCGACGGAAGATCCGGGTGCACGCGCGCCACTGGTTCTTGGAGATCTGGATTACAACGGCGTAACCGAATCGGTAACGGCTATCTGGGAGTCTGAAAAGCCGCCGAAGATCGGCTTTCTGATTCTTGGCGTCGCGCTTTCTCTGCTGGTGATGCTCGGTGGATGCATCGGTCACCTGTTAATGAAAGGTGTCGGTGTCTGGGGTAACAACAACCCGGCCTACTGGGGCTGGCCGATTGTGAACTTCGTTTTCTGGGTCGGTATCGGTCACGCCGGAACGCTGATTTCCGCGATTCTGTTCCTGTTCCGTCAGGACTGGCGTACAAGTATCAACCGTGCTGCCGAAGCGATGACGATTTTCGCGGTTGTGTGTGCGGGTATGTTCCCCGGGATTCACATCGGCCGGGTCTGGGCGTTTTACTGGCTGTTCCCGATCCCGACAGAGCACCTTGCGATGTGGCCGAACTTCCGCTCTCCCCTGTTGTGGGACGTTTTTGCGGTTTCGACCTACGCTACAGTTTCGCTGTTGTTCTGGTACATGGGAATGGTTCCGGACATTGCGACCTTCCGTGATCGCTGCAAAAACAAATGGAAGAAAATGGCCTATGGCCTGCTTTCGCTGGGCTGGACCGGTTCAGCCAGACACTGGCATCGTTACGAGATGGCCTACACCATCCTTGCAGCACTGGCGACACCGCTGGTTTTGAGTGTTCATACGATCGTTAGTTTCGACTTTGCGGTCTCGCAGCTTCCAGGCTGGCACACAACGATCTTCCCGCCGTACTTCGTTGCCGGTGCTATCTTCAGCGGGTTCGCAATGGTGGTCACGCTGCTGGTTCCGGTTCGAAAGATACTCAAGCTGGAAAACCTGATCACGATCCGCCACCTCGAAAACATGAACAAGATCATCATCGCAACCGGCTTGATGGTCGGTACCGCCTATGGTGTCGAGTTCTTTATTGCCTGGTATTCCGGCGTGGCCAACGAGCAGTTTGCGTTCATCAACCGTGCGTTCGGTAAGTACTGGTGGGCGTACTGGATCATGGTCACCTGTAATGTGGTGATTCCGCAGCTGTTCTGGTTCAAGAAGATCAGAACAACACCGTGGATGATGGTGGTGGTCTGCATCTTTGTGAACATCGGCATGTGGTTCGAGCGGTTCGTGATCACGATTACGTCGCTTTGTAGTGACTTCCTGCCGTCAAGCTGGGCGTATTTCACTCCGACTCCGGTCGACATCATGATGCTGATCGGCAGCTTCGGTCTGTTTACCACATTGTTCCTGCTGTTCTGCAGGTTCCTGCCGGTGATCGCGATTTCCGAAGTGAAAAACGTGATGCCGGAAAGTCATCATCCTGATCATGGTCATCACGACCACGGAGACGGGGATCACGAAAACGGTGACGATGCTGAAGTCGCTCCGGCGCACTAGAGGCACAGAATAAGAGTTGTCGCAAATTCAAACATCCGCTTTTGCCGGATGGTTGTAAGCGGAAATTGAGATTGAATATGGCTGAAGAACAAAACACGAACGAAACCAGACTGGTCGGCATGCTAGCGCAGTTCGACGATCCGCACACACTTGTGGCGGCTTGCGATAACGCGCGTCAGTTCGGCTACGAGAAGATGGATGCCTATTCGCCGTTTCCGGTCCACGGAATTGATCCGGCGCTTGGGATCAGTCGGACTAAGCTTCCGTTCATCGTGCTTGCGATCGGACTGGGAGCTGTCGCGATCGGTCTCGGAATGCAGTACTACACGAACGCTGCAGACTGGTCTCCGATATTTCCCGGCTACGCATTCAAGATCAGTGGAAAGCCGATCTTCAGTCTCCCGGCTAACATCCCGGTTACGTTCGAGGTCATCGTTCTGTCGAGTGCCTTCGCTACGTTCTTCGGAATGTGGGGGCTGAACAAGCTGCCGATGTTTGCCAATCCGCTGCATCGTATTTCACGCTTCCGGCGGGCGACCAACGATAAGTTCTTCCTGATGATCGAATCGGCCGACGGCAAATTCGACGAAGAACAGATCCGCGGACAGTTCAACAGCTGGGGTGCGACGGCGATTGAAGAGTGTCGTGAAGACCTCACGGATCAGAAGCTGCCTCAATTTGTCTGGGTGGCCGCATTGATCGCAGCTTTCATGTTGATCCTTCCGCCGGTGCTGATCTACCGCGCTGTCGGAATGACCAACGAACAACCGCGCATGCACTTCATGCCGGATATGGACTGGCAGGATAAATTCAAAACCCAGGTCATGAGTCCGAACCTTTCCAACGAAGGTGGCAAGGACTACCTGTTCATGGACTTGCGTGCGATGCGTGCGCAGATTCCCGGAACGATCGCCCGCGGCGATTCGACATCTCTCGGTGAATACGAAACGGGTGTTCAGGAAGACTCGATTGCGGCGTACCTGAGCGGCGAGGTCTATACAGGATTGGCTGCACAGGACGAAGACGCGCCGGCTGAGCCGGACTGGATAACCGGATTCCCTGAAGGTGTGACCGTCGATGAAGACCTGCTCACGCGAGGCCGGGAACGATTCAACATCTACTGCTCTGCCTGCCATGGCTATTCCGGAAACGGTGACGGTCTGGTCAATCAGCGAGCGGTGGCCCTGAACCTCTCTGGATCAGCGGCATGGACGGCTGCAAAGTCGTTGCACGATCCGGAGGTCAAGAACAGCGAAACCAATCCTGTCGGCAGAATTTTTGACACGATCTCAAATGGTCGTGGAACGATGGGTCCTTATCGCGACCAGATTCCTGTGGAAGATCGCTGGGCGATCGTCGCCTATGTGAAGGCGCTTCAGGAAACGGGAATCGAGCCGCCGGCAGCCGAGGAAGCAGCAGCAGCCGATGGAGCAGCAACCGAAGAGTAGGACAAACGGCTCACGCCGTAACAACCAGAAACACTTTCCAGTTTTTACTGCCTCGACCCGGGACGAACGGGGAAGCTCGATTGAGCTGAGAGGAATTTGAAATATGCATAACATACGACCGGCAAAAATCACGTCGCCCATTACGACTTTGAGCGACAGCTACAACAGAACGATGATGATCGGTCTTGTTCTGGGCGCGATCGGACTGGGTATCGCGGCTGCTTTCAGTATCTTTTCTGAAGGCGGCTTCCGGCAGTTTTCGTTCACATATCTCGTGAGCTTCTGCTTCCTGTTGACGATGTCGATCGGCTGTCTGTTCTTTGTATTGATGATGCATCTGACCCGCGCAGGTTGGGGTGTAACGGTCCGCCGGATTGCCGAACTGTTCGCAATGTGTGTCGCGCCTCTGTTTATTCTGGCGCTGCCGATCATTCTTCCGGTCGTCATCGGTCAGGATGTTCTGTATCCGTGGGTCGCTGAAGGGTATTCCGCACACACTGCAGAAGATCAGGCGGCGATTCAGGCCAGTGGAGCGATTCCGCCGATTGAGTCGGGCAAAGCCGGATATCTCAACCCGTGGTTCTTCACCGCTCGAGTGGTTATCTATTTCGCGATCTGGGCTGCGATGGCCTGGTTCTTCCTGAGAAATTCACTCAAGCAGGATGAGACCGGTGAGAAAAAGCTCTCGTTGAAAATGCAGGGGCTCAGTGCACCGCTTACGATTCTGTTTGCGGTGACGATTGTCTTCTCGTCTTTTGACTTTGAGATGTCGCTCGCGCCGCTCTGGTTCAGCACGATGTTCCCGGTTTACTTTTTTGCCGGTTCGTTTCTGAGTGCGACTGCCCTGATCTGTCTGACAGGACTTCTTCTTCAACGGAGTGGTCGTGTTACAGATGAGATCACGGTTGATCATTACCACGACCTCGCGAAGCTGATGTTCGCGTTCGTATTCTTCTGGGGCTACATCGGATTCAGTCAGTTCATGCTGATCTGGTACGCAAACATTCCCGAGGAAACGTTCTGGTTCGACTGGCGCATCAACTCACCGTACGGATGGCAGAAGTTTTCACTGCTGCTGCTGGTCGGTCACTTGTTCATTCCGTTTCTCGGGTTGATGGCACGGACAGTGCGTCGCAACAAGACATTCCTGTTCTTTGCTTCGATCTACATCCTGGTGATGCACTGGATTGACCACTACTGGGTGATCATGCCACAGCTGTATCCCGAACACACCTTTACGTTCAATCCGCTCGTGGACATTCCATGTGTGGTCGGTATGGTCGGTTTGTTCATCACGATGTTCTGCCTGATCGCAGGACGTAAATCGCTGGTACCACTGAAGGATCCGCGACTTGGCGAATCACTGAATTTTAAGAATCCATAAGACCTGCATTTCCGATTCAACACGAATCAGAATTATTCGATAGAAGCCCTGCGGGGCTCAGTTACCATGGCTGAAAACACAACAACGACAGAACACGAGTCCGGCGACGACGGACACGGCAAGCCCCGTTACGACGATATCAATACTCCGGTTGTAGTTCTGGTGGGCGTGCTTAGCACGATTGTCACCATTGCAATCATCGCCGCCGTTCAGGGCCTGTGCTACCAGTGGGAAAGCTCGGAGCTGAACGAGAAGTCAGTCGTTAACTGGCCGGCGGCTCAACAGGTCGCTGAACAGAAGGCAATGCTGGACGGAGGCGAGGACACCATTTCGATCGAAGACGCCATGGAAAAAGTCGTGGCGGCCTACGGGGCTGGAACAGAGAACGCTGGAACAGAGAACAACGAAGAGAACTAACCTGATGATGTTGATACAGTCAGTTCGAAAGTCGTCCGGCCGCGCGATTTGCTTCGCGTTGGTGTGGATGCTTTTCGCACAGGCTGCGGTAACACTTTCCGCTCAGGACAGTTCGACTCCGGAAAACGAACCAGCGGAGAATGCCACCGGAGAAATGGTTGGTGAAGAAACGGTTGATCTCGATGAGATCAACGCACTCCCGGAACTGGATCAGGATAAGCTCCCTGAAGCAGCTCAGGATATCCAGATCAATCAGCGGACCGGATACACCGTTGACCTGGATTCGTTCTTTTACGACGAGAACAATCACCATGTTCCGCTGAAGCGATACTTCAGCGAAGGTCAGCCGGTGATGCTTTCTTTCAACTATTCGAACTGCCCGAAGCTATGCAGCGTTCAGCTCGAGAACATGATTCTCGCGCTTCGCGATGTTGACTTCAAAGTCGGTGATGATTTCCAGATGGTTTCAATTTCGATTGATCCGCTGGAGCAGTCTTCGCGGGCGTTTGAAACAAAAGAAAAATACACAAAACTTTACAACAAGCCGGGTACCGAAGACGGTTTTCATTTCATGACGGGCAATCGTGATGAGATTGAATTCATGGCTGAAGAATGCGGTTTCGGATACAAGTATGTGCCCGAGCAGAAGCTGTATTCGCACCTTCCTGTTTTCATTCTGCTTTCACCTGAAGGCAAGATTGTCCGCTACATCCACGGCCTGGATTACGATCCGGTAACCATCGAGCGGGCATTGATCGAAGCGGCAGAGGGAAAAATCGGATCACCTATCAACCGGATCAGTTACGGACTCGGTTGTTTTTTGTTTGACGAATCGACCGGTCAGTACACGTTTCAGGTGATGGCCCTGATGCGGATCGGCGGTGCGTTAACGGTCATAGCTCTTGTCGGAGCGCTGGTTCCCTACTGGTTCTTCAAGCGCGGAAACAAGACGCAGGACAAATCACAGGACAAAGGAAATATGGCTGCTGCAACGCAGTCGTAGATCACAACTGTAACATTGAAAAGAAGATTCAATGCTTAACCAATTAATGCTTCTCGGTCAGCAGACTCGCGAAGAGATGATCGAAACAGTCAGCAAGCAGACTCAGGACACCAGTGTCCCCGAGTCGGCGATCGAGCATGCGGGCACCTACTGGTTCCCCGAGTCGGCGTCCAGCTTTGCGCCGGCTGTGGACAGCCTGTACATGATCATTTTCTGGATCTGCGTCTTCTTCTTCGCGGGCATCGTTGCAGCCATGGTCTATCTGGTTATCCGCTACCGCCGTGTCGGTAACGAGATCAATCCGGAACCAAGCACATCACACAACACCTGGCTCGAAATCGCCTGGTCGGTTCTGCCGAGTATTCTTCTGGTCTACATCTTCTGGGAAGGTGCCAATGGCTGGTTCGATATGCGAATCGCTCCTGAAGACGCAGAGGAAATTCACGTTACAGCACGCAAGTGGAACTGGCAGTTCACCTATCCGGATGGCGACATCTCAAACGAACTGCATCTGGTCCTCGACCGGCCGGTGAAGCTCGTGATGCGTTCGGATGACGTTCTGCACAGTATGTTTATCCCTGCTTTCCGCCAGAAGGTTGACGTCGTCCCCGGACGTTACACGTACGCCTACCTGATGCCGACCCGCGTCGGCCAGTATCGTCTGGCCTGTACCGAGTACTGCGGTGATGAACACTCGAACATGAGAACCATGTGCGAAGTTCACATCAGCGAAGAGGATCGCAAAAGCACAACCGAATGGCAGGAAGCAATCTACAAACCGTGGAAAAACGGAGAGCGTCTGTTCAAGATTAACTGCTCCGGTTGCCACGATGTCGAAGGCGTTGCCAAAACCGGACCGGCGCTGAACCTGATCTGGGGTGAGACGGAAAACTTCTCAAATGCCGACTCGCTGACTGTTGATGAAAACTACATTCGCGAATCGATTCTCTATCCGAATGCAATGATCGTCGAAGGCTATTCTCCGAAGATGAATTCATTCGAGGGCAAGCTGAGCGATGCTCAGATCGACCAGCTGATCGCATACATCAAACATCTGAAAATCGGTGATCCCGAGGACGACGGAATTCTTGATCCGGAAGCAGCCGCAGCCGCGGAGGCTGGAGAAGGCGACGACGAAGCGGGTGAAGGCGAGTCCGCAGACGGAGAAACTGAAGACGGCGAATCAGGAGACGAAGAGCCGGCTGAAGGCGATGAAGAAGAGTCCGGTGACGACGTGGATAACAGCGGAGACGCTGCCCGCGAAGAGGATCCGACTGCCGAAGGCGACGACGATACGTCTGAGGACGAATCCGACGGCTAGAAAATAATCTCTTTCCAGAGTTCATACATAAACATACTGAGTTACTACCTGCTGTTGTCCCTGCGTGCGGAGATCAGCGAAAAAGGCACAAGAACATGATTAAGCCTGAACGTAAAAAAGAACTTTTCGGCCATGCCGAGAACAACTTCTTGAATTGCACATCCGGTTGGAAGTCGTGGGCATTTACTCTCGACCACAAACGGATCGGCATCATGTACCTGATCGGGGTCACATTCGCCCTGTTTCTCGCCGGTTTCTTCGCGATTGTTTTGAGGACGCACCTCTGGACATACAACTCGACGTTGCTGGACAACGCAACCTACAACCAGATGTTTACGCTGCACGGTGCGGTGATGGTATTCGCATTCATCATCCCCAGTGTTCCTGCAGCCCTTGGGAATATTGTCCTGCCGATGATGCTGGGGGCAAAAGATGTCGCCTTTCCGCGATTGAACCTGATGTCTTTCTATCTCTGGATAGCGGGTACGGGGTTCCTGTTTCTGGCAATTATCAACGGTGGACTGGACACCGGATGGACGTTCTATACGCCGTACAGTATCGAGACTGAAACCGGAGTGATCTGGGCGACGTTCGGTGCGTTCATCCTCGGCTTCAGTTCGATCTTCACCGGACTTAACTTTCTGGTAACGGTCAACACGATGCGTGCGCCGGGCCAGACGTGGTTCAAACTGCCTTTGTTCCTCTGGTCGCTTTATGCGACTTCAATCATCCAGATTCTGGCCACTCCGGTTCTGGGTATCACTCTGCTTCTGCTTATCGCTGAGCGGACAATGAACATCGGTATTTTCGATCCGGCCTATGGTGGTGACCCGGTTCTGTTCCAGCACTTCTTCTGGTTCTACTCGCATCCTGCCGTTTACATCATGATTCTGCCTGCGATGGGCGTGATCAGTGAACTTATTTCGGTCTACAGCCAGAAGCGGATTTTCGGTTACTCCTTTATCGCGTTTTCAAGCGTCGCGATCGCTCTGCTCGGATTCCTCGTGTGGGGTCACCACATGTTCACATCCGGCCAGTCGATGGTTGTGACTTTGATCTTCAGTGCGATCACCTTCTCGGTTGCGATTCCTTCCGCGGTGAAAGTGTTCAACTGGCTGGCGACGATGTACAAGGGCTCGATCTCTCTGGCGACGCCGATGTGCTACGCTCTATCGTTTATCTTCCTGTTCGGTATCGGTGGACTGACCGGTCTGTTCCTGGGAGCTCTTTCTACTGACATTCACCTGCACGACACCTACTTTGTTGTCGCCCACTTCCACTTCGTAATGGTGGGTGGAACGCTGACAGCTCTGCTTGGTGGTCTTTATCACTGGTGGCCGAAAATCTTCGGTCGAATGTACAACGACTTCCTCGGACGCGTTGGATGCTTCCTCGTGTTCAGCGGATTCAATCTGACATTCTTCCCGCAGTTTGTAATGGGTGCCCGCGGAATGCCACGTCGCTACGCTTCGTACGATCCGGAATTCCAGATCTTCCATCAGTGGTCGACGATCGGTGCGTTCGTTCTGGGAATCGGAATTCTGCTTTCATTCGGTGTACTGGCCTACGCCGCTTACCGCGGACCGAAAGTCGGTGCCAACCCGTTCAAAGCTGCTTCGCTCGAGTGGCAGTCAAGCTCTCCCCCTGACTTCCATAACTTCGTGCACGATCCTGTCATGAATGACCCGTACGACTTCGACGCGATGGTCTATGACGAGGAACTCGATACCTACATTCAACGGGAATTCGCGGATCCTGACAAAGTTCCGCCTCGAAAAGAGCCAGTCCATCACTGATGCCGCTCTTCAAGGCAAACCAAAACAGACGATTTAAGAAATAACGGAGCCTTCAATGGCCGTTGCAGACACTCATTCCACCGACGACCATCACGACGATCATCACCACCACGATCATGGCGAGTTCATTGCTCACCATTTCGATGGCGGCGCTGAACAGCAGTTCGATTCCGGCAAGCTGGGGATCTGGCTGTTCCTTGTAACCGAGGTTTTATTCTTCAGCGGGCTGTTCGTCGCCTACGTTCTTTATCGCAGTCTCCATCCGGAGATCTTTGAGCAGGCACACGTATTTCTGGATAAGTGGCTCGGCGGTTTGAACACCGTTGTTCTTCTGTTCAGCAGTCTCACGATGGCATGGGCCGTGCGCTGCTCGCAGCTGGAACGAAACAAAGCAGTGTCGTTCTTTGTTCTGATCACCATGATCTGCGCCGCGATGTTCCTTGGCGTTAAAGCTATTGAATATTCGCACAAGTGGGATATGGGTATCCTCGTTCGCAGTGCATTTGATTTCCACGAAGGTCATCCGGAACCGCAGACGGCCATCGGCCAGTCACTGCATATCTCCGACTACCTTGTCTACCTGAGTGTGATACCGACAATCCTTCTCGTAGGGTTCGCCGTTGCATCCGTAGCGTTCAAAGTCATGGGCAATCAGCACCAGTATGCTTTCTGGGGATGCATGGCGATTACCGTCGGAGGCTATTTCCTCGGCGTTGTCGGCGGCCACATTTATATGGACGTGACAGACGGCGGTGTGGGCGGCCACGCACAGAACGCACCGGTTGTCTTGTACGCTCAGGAGGCCGAACAGGATGATGGTCCTGTTACAGCTCCGGATGGAACGGTTCCGCATGAATCTCCGGAACCACCAGCGGCTGAAGAAGGCGACGATGCAGAAGCCGGCGATGAAGATGAAGGTCACGAGGATGACGGCCACTCGCACGAAGAGGGTGACGCACACAGTCACGCCGGTGATGAATCTCATGCCGAAGGAGATCATGCACACGATGAGAGCCATGTTCACCACGGGCCTGATCCAACGAAGTTCCACCGTGATGTCGGCGTGTTCTTCAGCATCTACTACTGCATGACAGGGCTGCACGCGATCCACATCATCGCGGGCATCATTGCTCTGGCCTGGATCCTGTGGAGATCGTTGCTGGGCCACTGGCGCAAGGACTACTTCGGCCCGGTTGAGTACGTAGGTCTGTACTGGCACCTCGTTGACTTGATCTGGATTTTCCTCTTCCCGATGCTCTATCTGATCGACTAGATCGGGCTGATCGACTGGATCGGACAATCGGCGGACGTAATAAACACAACGACTAACGCGAATAAATAAGATGGCTGACAACGCACACGACCACGATCATGAACACGGCATTGGACATCCGGCACCGGTAAAGCTGCTGCTGGGAGTCTTTTTCGCGCTGATCGTTCTCACCATTCTGACCGTAGTCACTGCAGGTCAGTTTCCCAAGCCGTTCGGGCTGTGGATAGCGATGGCCTTCGCGACCGCCAAAGCCGCTCTGGTTATGCTGTTTTTCATGCATATGTTCTGGGATAAGCCGTTTAACATCCTGGCATTCATGTCGAGCCTGTTATTCGTCGCGCTGTTCATCGGTATGACCCTCATGGATTCGAGTCACTATAAAGTCGATCAGGATTCCTTTCCGCGCGGTGAGGATCCCGTACCCGTGACAACTACAGATTCCGGTGGCTAGGCGTTTTCCTGCCCGCTGCCTGATCCATAGAATTTGCTTTCAGCCGGACCCGTCGTAAGGGAGTAACGACCGGTGTGAATTCGGGCAGAGCCATGTTGAAACAGTCGCTAACTCTGATTCCCGCACGACGGGACCTCTATCAGGCGAAGATGGTTTTCTACCTCTTCATCGCCTCGCTCGGCATGTTCTTCGCCGCGTCTCTGGCAACCTACATCATTGTCCGGACTCACTCGTTCCAGCCCGTTGTCCCCGAAGGTTACGCAGAGCCGACGCTCGTTCTCAACCAGGATGGAATGGGTTCTGCGACTCCTTCGATGATTCAGTACAAGCGCCTGAACGTTCCAATGACGTTCTGGGTGAGTACGGCTTTGATGTTGCTGACAAGCGTCTTTCTGCAAAGGTCGTGCTGGCTGGTCCACCGCGAAAGATTGACGGAATTCAGACGTTATCTGACGTACGCCTGGTTCTGTGCCATCGTGTTCGTTGCGATCCAGGCTTTCGGAATGAATGAACTGCTCAATGAGCATTTCACAAAAACTGATGGATCGACCAAAGTCTATGGCATGTCATTCACACTCGCTCTGTTGCACGCCCTGCATGTGATTGGCGGTATCGTATTCCTCGGATTCGTCATCTGCCAGGCGTTCCGCAATCGATACGATCACGAGCGACATTGGGCGGTGGACCATTGCGCGAGCTACTGGCATTTTCTGGATGTCGTGTGGATTTCGATGTTGATCATGTTTGTTCTGACGCGCTGACACAGTGAGTCATTCTCCCGCGAAAACTGAATAGCGGGTTCACCCGGCTGGTCTGCTTCGTCAGGCCGCATGCCCATCTGTTATATTTCGTGTGTTCATCACGCGAACTTCCTCCGCCGACCGCCGGGCATGAGCTGTTATGTCACTCTTTGAAAAAGCTGAAGCTGAAAATCTACGTCGAGCTCAACCGCTTGCCGCGCGCATGCGACCGGAGTCGCTCGATGAATTTGCGGGTCAGACTCATATTCTGGGGCCGGGAAAACTTCTGCGTCGCCTGGTAGAAGCCGATCGATTGGGCTCAGTACTTTTTTTCGGGCCTCCGGGTACCGGCAAAACAACACTCGCACGGATTCTGGCCAGTGAGACCAGTAGACAGTTCGAACAGCTCAGCGCGATCATGCATGGAGTCAAAGATCTGCGTTCAGTCCTGACCCGGGCAAGAGATACGCTCGCCACCGGCGGTCCGCAGACGCTGTTGTTTATCGATGAGATTCATCGCTTCAATCGTGCACAACAGGATGCGCTGCTGGCCGATGTCGAAGAAGGCGTGGTCACGCTTATCGGCGCCACGACTTCCAATCCGTTTTTTGCCGTCAACGGCGCGCTGGTCAGTCGCAGCCAGATTTTCCAGTTCGAACCGCTGTCGCCTGAGGATATAAATTCGTTGTTGCAAAGAGCGATCAGCGATCCGGACAAAGGATTTGGTGCCCGCACCGTGGTCGCCGACGACGAGGCGTTCGACTATCTGGCAGCTGTTTGCGATGGCGATGCCCGGCAGGCGCTGTCGGTTCTCGAGGTCGCAGTACTATCGACACAGGAAGTGGACGGCGAAATACATCTGACTCCTGAAGTCATGCGACAATCCGTATCGACCCGCGCTATTCAATACGATCCGACCGGCGACGAGCACTATGACTGCGCCAGCGCGCTGATCAAGAGTATCCGTGGCAGCGACGTTGATGCGGGGATCTACTGGCTGGCGCGTATGCTTGAAGGTGGCGAGGATGTTCGATTCCTGTGTCGCCGACTTGTGATTCTGGCGAGCGAGGATATCGGCAATGCAGATCCACAGGCTCTACCCATGGCCGTCGCCTGTTTCCAGGCTTGCGAGCAGATCGGATTGCCCGAATGCCAGCTGACGCTTTCTCAAACCGTCGCCTATCTCGCGCTGGCGCCGAAATCGAATGCAGCTACCACAGCCATCGGTCAGGCACGACGTGACATACGCGAGGGCAGAATTCTACCGGTACCGAGGCATCTGCGCGATTCTCATTACGCGGGATCGAAGGAACTCGATCATGGCGAAGGTTACGTCTACTCGCACAATGAACAGGATGGAGTTGCGGCTCAGGACTACCTCGGCATCGATGCCGAATATTATCAGCCGGTAGATCGTGGCTTTGAATCTGAACTTGGCACGCGGCTGGAATCGATTCGGCAGCGGCTCCGCGAATCCAAACCCGCGAAGTAAGCGGAATTTCTTCTCGCCAAATGAGATCGGCGATTCAATACAGCTATCGACTCCGAACTACTTTCTGCCCTGACCATCAACCGTCATCGCCCAGTCAGCAACCGAAGACTTCGGCTGGGTTTCCGCTCCTAGATGGCGCAGCATGTTCAGACACTGGGCGCGATGGTGCATACCGTGAGTCGTTACATGAGTAATCACGGTACCTCGATTAAAGGTATAGGTTCGTTTGCCGCGCTTGCCGTCTACGTCTTCTTCAACCGGATGAGCCAGCGCGAGCGATTCGAATTCGTCGGAGACTTCAGCAAGCAACTCGAGAAGTTCATCGGGAGACCGTTTTGTGTCAGCCTCCAGACGCGGTCTCGGTTCATCACGCTGGCTTAGAAGATCACACCAGCCTCGCATAGCGCCGATAATATGCAGAATTGTGTCGTGCAGATTACCCGGGCCCATTTCAAAACGCTGGTGGAATTGTTCCTCAGACAATGTCTGGCAGGATTCGATTACGTTTTCAGTCGCCCAGCGATTGGTCGTTACCAGGATCTGAACAGGGTCGCTTGTCGGCATTTGAGGCACCTTCGTTAACAAAATGGACCTTGGGCGGAGATGCAAATCCGCGGCTCGAAGGTCAGCATAGCGTCTTTTTTGCAAGCTAGCACGCCCGAGTTGGTAGTTGAGACCCGTTGATTGGTCTGGAATCCGCTTTTTCATTCATTTATTCTCCCGCGCGAAATATCTGCAGATTGCCCTCGATTCGGGCGAATTCCAAACGGTCATGGAGGACTGTTGTGCACTCGTTAAAAAACACGGTAGTTGCAGTACTTCTGCTGGGAGTTTCCTACGGAGTCTATTACGTCCTGATGACGCCTGATCCGGCAAAGGTGAAGGAAGACGAAGTAGCAGAGATGTTCCGGGAAGCCGAAGGCTCGGATATCGAATTGCCGGGTCTTGAAACAGATGCTCCTTCATTTCCACGTGATCCCGGAAACCGTGCCGGCGATTCCACAGGGTTTGCAGATCGCCTCGATGTACCGCCGATCAATGACGGGCTGGTCGGGGGTGATGGCGGGTTTCAACCGACTCCACCCCGGATTGAAGCCAGCGGTGGTGGATTTTCACAAGACCCACCTCCGATTGCGATGGCTACACAGCCACCTTCAGGAAGAGGCCAGCTGATTCCCGACGAAATTCTCCAGAGACAACCTCAATATGATCTCGGCGGCGACTCTTCCAACCAACTCGTTGGTGGAAGTGAACCGGTTGAGCCTGACTTCGACTCTACCGAACCACACGATCAGATTTTGATCGATGCGATCAGAGAAGAGGTGAATTCAGGAGTGAATGTCTTTCTTCCAGATGAAAGGCCGGATGTCCCCGACGTCGCTCCGCCAGCCAATGGCGGTACCTTCGGCGGAGGTCAATTCGGTGGATCCTTCGATGGATCATCAACGCGAGTTCACAACGGTCCGGAACAGCCGCAAAGCAGCGGTGGACAGTTCATTGAAAACCAGTTCGTCTCCGCGGCCCCGCGAACGACCGGCCCGGTGAATGCTCCGGCCGTCAGTTCACCGGCACCTCGTCAGCCGTCATTCAATCCGCCTGCTGTTGAGCCGCTTTCGAATTCAAACAGTTTCGTAGATTCGACCGCACCATCTGTTGCTGCACCGGCAGAACCGGCCATGCCGCCGTCCGCCGAGGGCCAGAAGACACTCACCACTTCGTGGCCTGCGGTTCAGCGAATGATCGACGAAGGAAACTTCCGCGGTGCTCTCGGTACGCTTTCGCGGTTCTACACAGACCCAACATTGACCCCGGCAGAAAACGATCAGTTGATGGAGTGGCTGGATTCGCTGGCCGGGAAAGTAATCTACTCACCGGAACACAACCTGTTCAGAAATGCCTACACCGTTAAGGCGGGCGAGACGATCAACGATCTTGCGGCCCGTTGGAAAGTGACTCCGCAACTCATTTACAACGTCAATCGCTCAATGATTGATAATCCGACCGAACTGCTTCCCGGAACTGAACTGAAGATGCTTTCAGGACCATTCCACGCAGAGGTTAATCTCGACAAAAATATCATGACTTTGTTTGTGAGCAATCTTTACGCCGGTCGTTTTCAGATTCAGTTTGCACAAGCACCCGATCTTCAGCCAGGTGCCTATTCCGTTGCGAACAAATCGAGAGATCCTGCCGGCGAAAGCTGGACGATCGTGCTCGATAACGGAGCCTGCATCAGGACACTGGTTCCAGGTGAGCAGCTACCGGCAGACTGCATCGGACTTCATCCGGATGATTCGGATGATGTTTTCGGGATTTTGACTGACAACTCGCGAATCTTCGTCCGCTGATTCTGATTCGCGCAGTTCACTTCAAGTGTCGCGCAGAATCTGCGCGCAGTACACCGGCCCGGTGTCTTGCTTCACTGATATCAAAGCTGCTGTGGAAGCCCGCACCGATCGTATACACCGCGCATAAAACTGCGCTAGAATATCGGGACAGAAACTGACTATTCAAGGAAGTCCGATGTTCCGACCTTCGTTCGATGTAAATTCGCTATGGCTGCAACTGGCTGTTTGCTTTGTTGTGGCCCTGCTCCCCTGCTCTTCCGTTTCGGCGCAGATCAATCCGGTTGCCGCCCGGTATGCCAAATCGGAAGTCCGCATTCCTATGCGGGACGGAACGACACTGTTCACGGTAGTCTATCAACCGAGAGATATGTCACGGCCGTGGCCGATCATGATCAACCGGACTCCCTATTCGTGCCAGCCTTACGGAGCGAATCAATATCCGGGGCGTGTTGGCCCCTCAGCGTTGATGGAGCAGGAAGGTTACATCTTTGTGAAACAGGATGTCCGCGGTCGATGGATGTCCGAAGGCCAGTATGACAACATGCGTCCGCATGTTGATGGTGATCTGCCGATTGACGAAAGTTCAGACACTTACGACACGATCGAATGGCTGCTGCAGAATGTGCCGAACAACAACGGCAAAGTCGGCATGTGGGGAATTTCGTATCCCGGTTTTTATACGGCCGCCGCCCTCGCAGAGCACCATCCGGCTCTGGTGGCTGCATCCCCGCAGGCACCGATTGCAGACTTCTATTTCGATGATTTCCATCACGGCGGCGCGTTTACGCTTGGCTATTTTATGGCCACCAACACATTCGGCTTTCAATCGCAGGGTCCGACAGCCCGGCAATGGTATCCGGAGGTTCGTCCTAACCCGGTCAGCGCCGGTCAGGCGGGCATGCCGCCGGGCGCGCCGACGACACCTGCGTGGAACTTCTACAAAGCGCTAGGTCCGCTTTCCAATGCCGATCCATACTACGGGCAGAATAACTTTTTCTGGGAGCAGCTTTCGGGGCACCCGGACTATGACGAGTTCTGGCAGGCGCGCGACATCCTGCCTCATTTGTCAGACGTAAAAACAAATGTCATGACGGTCGGCGGCTGGTTCGACGCCGAGGATCTTTACGGTCCGTTGAAAATCTATCGCAGCCTGGAACAAAAGAACCCTGATGCGTTCAATATTCTCGTAATGGGTCCATGGAGCCACGGCGACTGGGCCAACGAAAGGATCGCGTTTCAAACCGTTGGTGGCGTACCGTTCGGTCGTGATCTTTCAAGCTGGTATCAGACAAACATCGAAGCGCCGTTCTTCCGCCACTTTCTCAAGGGTGAAGGGAATCCACCGAACTTCGAAGCACTGGTTTTTGATACCGGCAAGCGCGAATGGCGGGCGTTTACGCAATGGCCGCCGGCTGAATCGCAAGTCGCTCAGATGTTCCTGAGGGCCGATGGTAGTCTTACCGGAGCTGCACCGGCCGCGGGGGAGCAGCCGTTTACTGAATATGTAAGCGATCCGGACAACCCGGTGCCTTATCGCCGGATGGATAAGATTGACTTCGGCTTTACTCCGCGGCAATACATGGCCGAGGATCAGCGTTTTGCGGCCGGTCGAGCTGACGTGCTCGTGTTCCAGACACCGGTGCTCGATAAAGACATCACGCTAACGGGTGAAGTCATCGCAAATCTGAAAGTCAGCACGACGGGAACTGACGCCGACTTCATCGTAAAGCTGATCGATGTCTATCCGGACACGCATCCGCAACTACCGGGTACATCCGGCGACGTGCGTCTTGCAGGTTGTCAGCAGATGGTGCGCAGTGAAGCTCTGCGTGGTCGTTACCGCAATGGTTTTGAGAGTTCGGTACCGTTTGTTGGGGGAGAAGTGGCCGAGGTCAACGTGACTCTACAGGACGTGAACCACACATTCAAAGCGGGGCACCGGTTGATGATTCATGTTCAGAGTACATGGTTTCCACTTATTGACCGGAACCCTCAGACGTTCGTGGAGAACATCTACGAAGCAAACGCAGCTGATTTTCAGGCTGCCAATCACCGGATTTTCCATGATCCGGAAAACAGCAGTCGGATTGAGTTCCGCGTTCTTGAGCTGGCCGCGCCGTCAGGGGCCGGGCAATAGTCCATAGGTAGTAAACGATCACTGTGATGTCGTAACCGTGGCTGCCAAAAAAGAAACGCCGCTCCCGAAAGGGAATAAAACGTTCTATTCCTCAATCAATTTTGCATCCGGTCGAAGACCGAGGTACCAATCCGTCCATTGCCGGCGAACACGCTCGAAATCTTCCCGCGTTGCGTTGACAGGCAATGAAATTGTATCGATTTTTCGGCTGACCAATCGAAGGCCGTTATGCGCAACTCCACCAATGGTCGAATCAGGGTCGCCCAGGGCGTACAGTAAGAATGGAACGCGTTCCATATCAGGATCGGCGGCAAGAAGCTCGACGGCGGCAAGACGTTGGTAATAACCTCTTTCGCGAACAAGACGGGAGAAGAGCGATTGCATTGCGTAATCAGAAGCCCCGTAGGATTCCATCCGTCGTACCAGGTCATGCACCGGATTTGAATTATTCTCCCTTTCAGTCAAGTAAAGAACATCGAGTAATTCTTCCCGAGTTCCGCGGGTGCGAAAAACCTGCACGCTTCCGAGTCTCGTTATCCGGCTGGAGTGTGGTCCACAATCTGAAATAGTTTCGGTCACTTTGACAAGAAAAAGCGTCGCAAGGCAGGTGTCCAGGACCGGGTCAGCAGCGTGATCATTCACCGAGAAACTGCCATCGTTGTCCTGGACGTTCAGGAGCACTTCGACTCCCCGGTCGTACCAGTCAGGTAACTCGGCAAAAGACCCGTCTGCGGTATTCCGATGGTAGGCATATGACTCAATGGCATTCAGCCATGTAAAAGCATCGGAACGTTGTGCTTCTGGAAATTCGCTACTGATCCACTCGGAACCTCTCCGCTTAAGTTCTTCGATACGAGGGATGCTTACGTCGTCAACCAATGGCTCTACCGGACGGAAGTATCGGGAAACCGCAGATGGAACTTCCGGGCCGAGGCCCTCGCGTCCATCCGGTGCCGGATACAGTCGGAGTTTGTCGGCAGCCAGATAAATTTGCGAAAGCAAAAGGCAACGTCTCGAAAACACACCGCCGTATTCATGATCTGAAGAGTTTTGTTTATTAACGGGCCACTGACTGTCGTCAACTATATTCATGTTGCGGACTAAATCGTTCCTGATTATCTGTCTGCGCGGCAAAAAGCCGTGGCGCTTTGCAATCGGCAATGACAAGGCCGCGTAGTAGGTATGCAGCCAGTTCTCCTCGGAAGAGTCATTGGTGAAAGGTCGAAAGGAGCGGAGGTACTCTTCGACCGTGGCCGTGCGCAACTCTACGCTATCAACATCACACAACACCACAAAGGCGAGCGTTGGATCAATTGGGGACAATTGAATCGACTCAGAGCCGCTATCCAGGCCTGCTTCAATATTATCTGTAATGTTTTCGATGGCCTGGATAACGAGTGGATGTTCGTGTGCCGTGCAGTCGTCGAACCTCCTTGATACCGCGTTGATAACTAATGCGCGCAAAAGATCCTTGTCGCCATCCAGATGTCCCTGATCTTCCAGAAAGCTCACGGCTTGCCTCGCGGCATTCTCAATCGCCGTGTCTTCTACTTGATGCTCGAACTGCCCGAAGCAGAACCCATTTCCATCGCTGACCAATAGCACGAATGCAAGTGCCGAAAATGAGAGAATAATGTGAAAGGCTTTTTTGTTCACCTGATGTCGGCTGGCAATTGAGGAATTCACAATCAGATATCCAGTTTGCTTTTTAACACGAACGATCGAGGATAACGAAATTCATGTTAGCACTTAGTTGTTGCTCCACCAACGGAATTTGTCCGTAGGCGCCCGGGTCGGAAGATGTTCGAGATGATGTTTCGAGCTGCGTCGACCAGTGAACTCTGTATTCTGCCGTTTTCGATAGATCATAAAGTGAAAAAACGCCGCTCCCCGAAAGGGAAGCGACGTTCTGTACATTGAGATGAGTGCCAGACTACTGATCAGACTTCAGCTCGTGAAGCATCTGAGTCAGTTCGTCGAGTTTTTGTTCGATCGCGGCAAGGCGGTCTGCTGAACCATCTTCCTCCCCGGCGTCAGTGGCCGAATGCCAGTAGGTTGCGCTCGGCAGGCGTTCGGAAAGATCATACAGTTCACGGTACTGAAGTGCGGGGGTCAACACTTCGTCCGAACGTTGGAACAGATAGGTCGCATATTCTCTGGCTTCGGCTGGAAGCGTATCGATTTCACTTGAGTTGGCTTCCCACCAATTGCCGTTATCGGCTGTCAAGCGGAGCCTGATATCAGCGCTGTAACCCTCGGGCAACTGATTGCCCCACGTATTAAGAATCAGTGCCTGTTGGAATTCCGGCTCAGTGTCTTCTGCTGTTTCGCGCAGTGCGGGTTCCAGCTCGATTTTCAGTAGTGCCATCTCGCGAATAACGGACAGTTGTGACTCGTTGCCTTCGGCACTGTTGATCGCATTTACGAGCTGCGGAAGCGTGGTAGTCGAATTCCCGTTGAAGAAGAGAATCACGTCTTCGGCTTGAAGGCCCGCGGCCTGTGCCGGGCTGTCATCGACGACCGAGGAAACGAGCAGGCCTCCTGTTGCGGTAATCGTTGTGTCTTCGTTGACCAGCAACTGGACCTCTTCCACAGGTTCGCACTGAACCCCGATCCAGTAAGGGCTGACCTCGTAGTCTTCGGCAAGATAGTCGCGCACCTGCAGCCAGCGCATCTGGTTCTCACTGGCGTTGTAGTAGTAACGACCCGCGGGATCACGCGAGAGTAATTCGGCAACCAGTCTGCTGTAAGCTTCAGGCCTCGGCTCCACTTCCAGCGATTGCAAGCGATCGAGTGTTTCTGTCAGAACCGCGATCAACCGTTGCCGCTCTTCATCTGCCTGATCCTGAGCCTGCGCGATTCCGGCGTGGCTGAAAAATGAAACAGCGAAAACGATCGTCGATACAGCAATCAATCTAAACATTGAAGTCACCATGAAAGTCTCCGTAAAAATGGGCTGTGAGCCCGTTTGTTGACAAGATCTGTTGTTTACCCGCTTATTGATAAGCGGCGTTTCCGAGGTAATGAACTTTGAACTCCCGAACCGGCATCTTGATTAGCTTGCCCGTCGGCAGTTCCACATCCGCGACCTCGCGGATTTCATCGATGAAATATCCTGCTCGCAATAGCTCACGACGGGCATCAAGCGAAACCGGCCGCGCGCTGCGCGCGAGGGCTTCTTCCAGAGGAATACTGTCAGGATCAGCGTTTGACTCAGTGTTGTTTACGACAGGAGCCGGGTCCGATTGCGTGACAGCCTCCGGCGCTGGTCCACGAAACATAAGGAACCCACAGAGCAGTCCTGCCGCGAGGCTGACTGCGATTGCAATCCATGGCGTCCGCCTGGAAGACGGCAGCCTTACGTCATCCTGAACGGGCTGCTTTTCTGCGCGCACCATTGCACTCATGTCATCAAAGTTCAGTGCTTCGTTAAGAATCTGGCTTTCTATAAACGCAAGGGCGACTTCACGCCATTGCGAAGAGTCATCGGCGAGCGATCGCAGGAGTCTACTTCGCTCGTCATGATCCAGTTGACCGTCTACAAGCAATTGAATCTGATCGTTATTCATCGTTACGTCGCGGGGTTATGGTCGTTCCGCAATTCAGCGGGTGAGGCTGAGTCGAAGCCTCTTTTTTGCGCGGTTCAACCGGTAGATTACTTTGTCCATCGAGATTCCAAGCCGCGTGGAGATCTGCGAATAGGTCCATCCTTCGGTATGCTTCAACATCAGGATTTCCCTGTCCTGATCGTTCAACGTTGCCAGAGCTTCACGGATATTGGTGCAGGCTTCGCGGTCGGTCATCCAGACAAGAGGATCAATCTGTCTGACGTCCTGACCGGCATCCTCTTCATCACCAAGTTGCCGCCAGCGGCGATCTCGGGTGAGTTTTTTCCTCCAGAACTCCTGAACCTTCCTGACGGCAATCCTGTAGAGCCAGGGGGCGGCTTTGTTGGAATCCGACAGCTGATCCTGTTTCTGCCACGCGATGACCGCGATCTCCTGAAGCATCTCGTCGGCCGATTCGTCATCGCGCAACCTGGCCAGCAGAATGGTCCGTAACCATCTGGAGTGTGTATCCCATTCGGTTTCCCATTTGAAACCGGCAGCAGGCGGATCAGAGCTCATAGGTGACCTTGAACATGGATCACCTGAATAGATGCTCCCCATGGCAGCTTTTGGGGAGAAATTTTGCAGATTCAGAAAAATTACCGTTTGTCAGTGAGCATCACGGCTGAGCATCGGTCCAGTTGGCCCATTTCTGGACCACGGGTTCAGCGTCCTCATCATTGATTGTTTCAATGACGCAGGTCAGCTCGGCAGATTTTACGAATTGATTGCTACCGTGGGTGTTGTTCCATTGGTCGACAACAGACTGGAGCAATTGTTCTCTCAACTCCTGAATTTCAGGACTGACAGGTGCATCAGGGGCTGTTGAAAGGTTGGAGTGTATTCGCCGCCATTGCTGACTGCCGAAATACTCATACGGACTCGGGTTCTCAGGCCGGCTGGAATACATTGCGCTGAAAATCTCCACTTTGGAATTGTCAGCCAACGTCGCCTGATACTGATACGACGGGTTAAATACCGGCGGTTCACCGAACAGTTTGAATTCCTGTGTGATCATCGCAACACGCCCTGGATATTCAGCTCCACTTGATTGCCATTGCGCCGCCATCGGGCCTGAGGTGAGGATGTGCGATGCCGCGACATAGAGTAACGCGGTAGTGCACAGCACATTGGTGACAGTGAATCTCTTCTCATACGGATCCTGGCAATCCGATGGACGGAAATGCACAAGGTCCCAGACTTGAGTCGGGATAAAGATCACCCACCCGGCTGCCGCAACGAGCGGAAAAATTCCAGCGTCCAGTGTCAACCAGATTCCCAGATGCATCAGCAGGAACAGGGCCATGAAAAAGCCGCGGGCCGCCTGATGAATCTTCGGCCCGAACAGCAATACCGGGCCCAGGGTTTCAGCACCGAGTACAACCCAGGTTACGATCTTTGTTACCCACGGGTGACTGTTGTTGAGCCACGCACCCATCGGTTTGACGTACATGTCCATTTCGAAGACCTGTCCGACGGCTTCACCACTCGTCCAGGCCGGATTGCATTTTGCCAGTCCGGAAAAGTAGTACATGAATGCCATTTGCAACATAATGGCAGCCGTGCAAACCGACCTTTCGCGCCATCGTTCCGGATCGGCGTATTCCCCCAGTCGTTCATCAAGCGACCATACCGCACTCATGGGGAGAAAGAGTGACCAGAACAAAAGCATTCTCAAAAGGATATGTCCGCCGTTGAGAATGAGTGGATCGCGTACCTGCAGCGACCAGATCAAAACCAGACAGATAAACGTCATGACTCGCGTTCGCAGACCGACGGTCATGCATGCTGCGGTAATCAGCGTGAGAATCATCAGCATTCGAGCAAGGCTGGGAGAGCCATCGATGAAGTAGAGGGACCACCATCCATCGCCCAGCCACGTTTGAATCTGATCAATCGTGGCAATCCCTGATTCCGAGAAGAAGCAGTCCTGGTTCGCGAGGCAGCCCCAGACTTCATAAATCACGAGCAAGCCCAGAAACACCCTGAGTACTGCCAGGGAGCGCACGTCGATATCGAACAATCCGTCAAACCAGCCGGATTCGGAAGTTTCTATCGGTTCGAATTCTTCAAACAGACTGGGATCACTCATTGAGCGCGCGCAGATACGACTTTTGTCGCCGTATCGCCATTGGACTAGGACAGGCCGAGGAGGGGTCTTGCTCAGAGCGAATCAACATGGGCTGTCCGGACCCGATGATTGGTAATCGGTGTGACCGGACAGCGGTTCCGGCAGATCAGCCGTTTGCGGTGATCATGTCGTCTTCGCTAATTTGATTATCGTTGCCAGCCATCGCTAAAGAAAGCCGGATTCTGGTTGACCAGCGACCGTTCTGATCTCCCCGGACGATCCAGTGAGGCTGAACGGATACCGCCTGGTGGACCAGCTCGAACCCGGATTCGCTCTGTGATACCGATTGCACCGGAAATGCCCATATTCCGCCCGTTTGCTCCATTTCCAGTCCGATTTTGATGCCCAGCCACTGGTCCGTCAGTGCCAGGAATGCTGTCTCGGACAGGTTCAGCGTGTTACCGAGCTGCCCCAGGTTGTTCCCTGTTGCGTCGCTGAAAAAACGGTCGTCCTGTCCGTCGGGCAGACCTGCGAAATTGAATTCGACGCCGAAGTGCAGTTCCCGATCAGCGGGAAGGCCTTCAATCATGTAGGCGATCTCCAGCTCATTGCTTGCCTGGGCAAGGGTGATTCCTTTGGTCATCTTCAAAGGCAATCCGGCTGCATTGCCGTCGCGCTGGAGGACGACTTGAATGCGATCGGGGTTGCGGCGAATACGAGCCGAATATTGACCGTCCGCAAAATCGCCGAGTTCCTCTGCTTCATTGTCCGCAATGGAACGGACTTCGACCTGGCTATCCCAGAAGTGATCGATAAGGCTCGTGCGCAGCCGGCGATCGTACTGAAGGCACTTGTCGAGGCCTTCCTGTTTGAAGACGACCCTGTCATGGATACTCGAGGTTCCATCATCTCCCTGATTCTGGCCGGCAAGAACTTTCTGATGGTAAACCTCGGGTCGGCGCATCATCGTTGCACCGAGGTTGTGCTGAAGATCATGGACATCAAGCTCATAGATCTGACCGCCGCGGCTCGCTGAGATCCATGCGGAAACCTGCTCGTTGGCGAGACGTATTTCCTGACGCCCGTCAAAGTCATAATCGGAAGCGGTAGCCTCAATCCAGTTGGCTGGCCTTCCGGTTGCTTCATTCAATGTGTTTTCAGCAGCCAGCAGATGCTGGTACACAGCATTGCGCAGATGCGGGAGATAGATGCCTCCGAATGCTCCGTGCCAGTAGCTGCAATTGCATTGACCCTGATAAAGGTGATCGCGAGCTTTAGCCAGTAGCTCGCTGTCGGGCACAATCGCCTTAGCCTGCTCGAGCAGACCGCTGACATACATCATGCGCGAGTACATATAGTTGGTTTCAGGATATTTCACTTTAAAGTTGCGCCAGTATCCTCCACTGACGAACGGCATGATTTTCGACCAGCGTCCATCATTTTCCATTTCGTGACTTAGCGAGTCGAATTCCCGCTGCTTTGTTACAGGTTGAGCCCATTCTGTCATTTCGCGATAGCTGGCGTCAGGCAGATAGATCTTTCCTCGAGGCGCACTGGACTGAACGGCTTCGGCAAGCGTCGAGGTTTTCAACCAGTCACGGTTGTCCGTCAAAGCCTGAAAGAAACTCTGTAACCAGCCGCGCTCGTAGACGTGAGCTTTCGTGTCAGGCCATGTTCCGAATTTCTCACCGTCATCACCGAAAACGATCACAGATCCCGGACGCCGGTCGGCAATGGTGCGGCAATGTTCGATCGTGGCGGACGGTTCTGCGAACGGGATCAGGTAACGAAGCTGTTCACTACCGGGAAAGACACGTAGCGTGCTGCCTTCGTCTTCAACAATAAATGATCCATCGAGCTGGTCATCGGTCAGACCGGCGCGGCGGAAATGAAAGTCATCAAGAACGGTGTAGCGGATTCCAGCCTCGGCAATGTCGCTGGCCATGTTGGATTCCCAGACTCGTTCCGGAATCCACATTCCACCCACCTGCGCCTGAAGGCGGCGGGTAAGCCAGTCCGAGAACCGTGAAATCTGTCCCACTCGATCGCGACGGGGAATCATCGCCATGATCGGCTCGTAGAATGCTCCGCCGACAATTTCTACGCGGCCGTGAGCCACCAGTTGAGCAAGCCGGTCCAGATATTCCGGATGACGTTCGTCAAGCCATTTCATGAGCGGACCGCTGGTGTGCAGCGAAATGTTCAGATGCTCAAACGGCTCGAATACTTCCAGAAACGGAAGGTAGCTGTCCTGATAGGCGGCTTCAAAAACGTTGTCAAAATTGCCAACAGGTTGATGATTGTGCAGAACGAGACAGAGTTGAATCCGGGGAGAAATCATGCTTGATTCAGGGCCTGATCAAAAGAACTGTTCCAGGTCATTGCGGCGGTGTCATTGCGACGGTGTCATTGCGGCTGACAAACGACCGCTTCTTGCGCATCGGTATTCTTGCAAGTTTTCGCCGTTGGAAACAGATCATTCCTGATGACCGGCAGGAAAGGATTCGATTCACGTGGCAACGTGATCCGCATGACCGAAAAAGATTAACACTGCACAGGACTGCTCGAAAACTCCGGCATGAAGGTTTGTTATCACACGCGGATTGACTGGTCGCCCTAACTAAGTCGCCGCCTGTCTGAATCGCCCGCTTATCTAGGACGTCGCTTACCTAGGACGTCGCTTATCTAAGACGTCGTGCAGCGGCCTCCGGTGTAACAGGGTTTACCCAGGTGTTGGTCCCCATTTCGTACCCTGCCGCAGAAGTCAGCCGGGGGAATAGCTCCAGATACCAGTAATCCGCCCGCTCGTTCGTTTCCTCTTTGAAGGGCGGGATGTGAAGGAGCCAGTTATAAGACGGATTGTCCAGCTGATTCTCGAAACGGGAAATCACCTCGCGGCAGAGTTCAGCCAGTTCGTCACGTCGAGCAGAATCACACCTTGCAAAACCGCCTTCACTCGAGTCGGGCACGATCCAGACCTGAAACGCGAACCTGCTTGCAAACGGACAGTATGCCGCGAAGTTCTCCGTTCGCAGGATCACCCGTTGATCCTGCTCCAGTTCCCATCGGGTTATGCGATCCAGTAGCCCGGAACCAAGTTCGAGGCGACTGTTGAGGTCGCGGTCGACGCGTCGCATCAGGTGACCGCTGACAATGGGTGACCCGATCAACTGCAGATGAACATGTCCCAGTGAAGCACCGGCTGCTGCTCTGCAATTCTGGAACAGCATCGCATGTTGAATACTGTCGTCCGCGTTCATCGCGCTGATGCGCTGTTGCGCTGCCTGAAACGTGACACGAACCTCGTCGTCACTCAACTCGGAAAAGCTTGTCAGGTGTCGCGAAGACGGGATGATCAGTTCCTGAGCGCCGGTTCCTGAGCTGATCTGCCACGGGCCCGTATCAGCCAGACGGTGAATCGAATCGGTAAAGGATGGAAATTTGTTCGGGACAACTCGTACCGCCCAGTCTGATTTATCATCTGACGGACCAAGCGTTTTTCCATCGGGAAAGTAGGCGATGATGGTCGTCGGGGTTTCCTCTTCGTTACCCCGGCAGAACGGACAGATCAGTTGCTGTCTGACCTGTTCCAGCGGAACGTATTCCGATGGCCGGTCCAGCCGATTGCGCGCAATGGTAACCCAGACTCCGGTTACAGGATCATATCTCAGGTCGGACATCAGCGCTTTTCGGGTTTGAAAAGTTGCGGGTGGTACTTTCAGAATAACTTCAGGCAGGAAGCAGTGACACCGGTGGATAAATCCGGATTCCGTGTTCATTTTCCGGTCGCGGCCTCTCTGCACAAATCTAGAATGTTCCGCATGGAAACAAAAACAATACTCGCCAGCCAGTCGTTGCCGCCGTTTGAAGAGATGTATCTGGCATTGTGCGACCGCGATCCCGAATACGAAGGCGTATTTTTTGTCGGTGTCAAAACGACGGGAATTTTCTGTCGCCCGACCTGCCCTGCCCGCAAACCGAAACGAGAGAATATTGACTTCTACCCGAACGCTTCGGAAGCTCTGTCTGCCGGATTCCGGCCTTGCAAAAGATGCCGGCCGATGGAAGTCGCCGGCACCACTCCCGAATGGCTTCGCGGACTGCTGGCGGGAATCGAGTCTGCGCCCGGCCGCAGAATGACCGACGACGATGTCCGTGCTCGGGGTATCGAACCGGCAAGAGTCAGACGATGGTTCAAGCAGAATCACGGCATGACGTTTCATGCTTATCAACGGGCGCGCAGGCTGTCCAAAGCCATGGGCCAGATCCATACGGGAAATGAAGATGCAACCGGAGCCGCCCTGGCTAACGGGTATCAGTCGCTCAGCGGATTTCGCGAAGCATTCAAAAACTGGTTCGGGCAACCGCCAGCCCGATCAAAGGACTCATCGAGACCTTTGATGATGAACCGGATCCTTACACCATTGGGTCCCATGATCGCGGTTGCATCAGAATCTGCATTGTGCCTGCTTGAGTTTGCCGATCGGAGAATGCTCGAGACTCAGCTCAAACGGGTTCAAAAGATTCATCGCACTGTCTTCGCACCGGGCATGAATGATTTGATCGCTCAAACCGAGCAGGAGTTGAATCAGTATTTCGACGGAGATCGTACCGGGTTCTCAGTACCACTTGATTCCACCGGCACGCCCTTCCAGATGGAAGTATGGTCAGAACTGTTGAAAATTCCTGCTGGTGAAACACGTTCCTACGAACGACTGGCACGAAACATCAATCGTCCGGGCGCTCAACGTGCCGTCGGCCGCGCCAACGGGGACAACCGGCTGGCAATCATTATTCCCTGTCACCGGGTAATCCGAAGCGACGGATCCTTAAGCGGCTATGGCGGAGGCATCTGGCGCAAGCGATGGTTGCTCGAACACGAGCGAAACGGACTGTTTTGACAAAGGACAAACGCAGTCATGCGATGGATCATCTTCAACATTGCGCTTCTGTTGGTCGCCGCCGGCGTCTATGTACCGAACAGTCCTTTGAATAATGCGATTGATGAGCGCGAATCCGACGTAGCATGGGCACGTCATACGATCGATGGAGCTGATCGAGAGGCCGGCAAAGTTGGTGCCGATGGTGTGCGAATTGGAGACGCCAACGGTGACGGGCTGCCGGATGTGGCGACAGGCTGGGAGCAGGGAGGCGCAGTTCGGGTCTGCATGAATCCCGGGCCCGATCGAGTCACTGATGCCTGGCAGGCAGTTACCGTCGGCACGGTTTCCGATGTAGAAGACGCAGCAATGGCGGATCTGGATGGAGACGGGTATCCGGATGTGTTTTCCTGTGCCGAAGGCAGGGCGCGCGGCGTCTACGTTCACTGGTCACCGGGTTTCGAAGGAGTTCTCGACGCAGCAGCCTGGCAGACTTCTGAGTTTTCAGATGCTGCCGGACGTCAGTGGATGTTTGCAATTGCGGCTGACGTTGATGTCGATGGCTGCCTTGACATCATCCTTGGTTCAAAGGGTGAAAACGCGGTCGTAGCATGGCTGCGCAATCCGGGCTCCGGTCTGGAAAGGCAGGCAGACGCGTGGGAATTGCATGTCATCCAGTCGGCGAGCTGGATAATGTCCATCAGATACATAGACATTGATGGAGACGGATGCCGTGATGTGCTGGTTTCCGACCGCAAAGGGGCAGAGTCGGGGGTGTACTGTTTCGTTCATCCAGGAGAAGGAGAACTGACGGGAAACTGGGAGCGACGACTGATAGGAGCAGGAGGTAAGGAAGCCATGTTTCTGGATGCTGGTGACGTCAACGGTGATCAGGTTCCGGAAATCGTAGTGACGACCAGGTTGAATGGAATCAGCCTGCTGACGATGAACACTGACCAGACAGACTGGTCGGAAACAGAATTTGAACTTCCTTACGGGCTGAACCTTGGAAAAGGAATCGCAATTGCCGATATCAATCTCGATGGCCGCGCCGATCTGATAAGCACCGGCGGACCCCAGAAGCCGAAACCCGATGTTATGGTTTCATGGATGGAACAGACGGAAGAAGGAGCCTGGGTCGCACATCGGATCAGCGATGATGAAGGCCACAAGTTCGATCGAATCGAAATGATTGATCTCGACGGTGACGGGGATCTGGATCTCCTGACCTGTGAAGAAAACGACGGCCTTGGCGTTTTCTGGTACGAAAATCCCGCTCGCTGATCAGATTTCAATGAACTTGCCGGCTCTGGCGGAATATCCAATGTTGTCAGACGGCATAAGCGTCACCAATAAAGACCGGCAACAGGAGTCGCCGTCGGCTCACCCTGTCGATTGCGTCGCGCGTGTTTGGCGATGCCGGTTGATTACATCCTGATAAATCTCGACGTAACGGTTTGCACTCGCGGACCATGACCAGTCGCGATTCATTCCATTTTGAATTAGAGAACGCCAGGCTTCCTTGTTCTCGATATACATGGCACATGCCCGCGCGAGAGTGGAATCGAGGGCCTCGGCTGTAAACGGCTCAAAGCTGAATCCATTGGCACGGCCGGCAGCAAGATTCTCAGGACTTGCATTGATAACAGTATCGGCGAGACCACCGGTGGCCCTGACTACCGGAACGGTGCCGTAGGCCATGCTGTACATCTGATTCAGGCCGCACGGTTCATATTGGCTGGGCATCACAAACAAATCCGAGCCGGCTTCGATTCGATGCGCCAGCCGGTTGGAGAAGTCGAGGGTAAGACCGAGCTTCTTCGGGAAAGTGCGATGCAGGCTGGTTAGCACTGCATGGTAGTTCTGATCTCCGGTCCCAAGCACGACCCACTGTGCGTCATGTGACTCAAGCCATTGCCGCATTACCGGCAGGATCAGCGACCAGCCTTTCTGCGATGCAAGTCGTCCTACGATTCCGATCAAAGGTACGTCCGGGTTGATCTCCAGACCGGATTCTTCCTGCAGTACTCGTTTACATTCCGGTTTGCCTGTACCGACGTTGTCAGCATCAAAATTGAACGGAATCAATTCATCGGTTGCCGGATTCCATTCGCCCGGGTCGATTCCATTGAGAATGCCACTGAGGACGTTGCGTCTGTGTTGGAGTAATCCTTCAAGTCCGCACCCCTGCTCTGCTGTCTGGATTTCACGGGCGTAGGTCGGACTAACGGTCGTAATGCCATCGGCGTAGACGAGTCCGGTTTTCAGCAGATTCAGATTGCCGTGAAACTCCATTTCCTGCCAGTTGAAATGCTTCCAGTCGATCCCGGTGATCAGCATATCCCAGTGCCAGAAAGTTCCCTGGTACGCCAGGTTGTGGATCGTCATCAACGTAGCGGCATTCTCGAAAGCCGGGACAGAAGCGCACTCGAGTTTGATGATCGCCGGAATCAAACCGGTTTGCCAGTCATTGCAATGAACAATGTCCGGGCTCAGTTCGAGCATCCTTACTGCTTCTACAACCGCGCGGCAGAAAAAGATGAAACGCGTACTATTGTCGCTGTAGTCTTCGCCGTTCTCGCCGTAGATTCCCGGGCGGTTGAACAGCTGTTCGTTACAGACGAAATAGATCGTGACGTCGGTGCCCGGAATTCTGCTTTTGTGGAGTGAACCCTCGACGAGTCGTTTTCCCAGCGGAATCGAGAACTTGATATCCGTCGCCTCGATGTCAGCATTAGCGTTCAGGCAGCCGGCGTAACCGGGCATAAAAACGGACACTTCATGTCCCGCTTTTCTCAGCTCGCCCGGAAGGGCTCCAGTAACATCAGCCAGTCCGCCGGTCTTGGCGAAAGGAACGACTTCGCTACTGACAAGAATCACATTCATTGTTCGAATTCCGCGGCATTTAGATAAGGATAATAGCAGTGCTATGCTATTTGATCGGGCGATTTCAACCAATCGGAAAAAGTGCCCGTGTTGCCGGCGAATTCCGACTCGGGGCCTTCGAATCACCCGATCAGCGGGCTCATGCCCTGTATGGCGGCGAATAACTCCGTTGCAAAATCTTCATGGCTGTGACCGGTGATTCCAAGGGTCGGCCCACCGAACGTTTTCGCCGACGCGATCAGACGGTTTTCCGGATTCATCGTCGGGTAGACAACCAGCTTTGCGCTTGTTGAATGTGAGTCGTACGCTTGTTCATCATCGACAGCAACCAACGTCCAGCCAGAGGATTTCCGGTCATTTGCCAGCTCTTCAACTTTCCAGTGCAGATCTGCATGATCGGGCGTCGTCACAACAATTTTGTCCGGTGTTCTATTCAGATGATCCACCAGTTCGCGGATAGTCTTTCCTGAAAGTGGATGGACCATATCACCGGCAATCTCAATTGCCGGCTCAAGCACAAACCGTCGGAACGACATCCTCGGATGCGGAACCGTCAGCGTCGAAGAGTCCAGCAGCAGGTCGCCGAAGAGGATCAAGTCCAGGTCAGCCTTTCGTGCACTCCAGCGCGTACGACGTTCGCGACCTAACTGAGTCTCGATACCGGCCAGAATCTGGTGTAGCTCAACGGCTGGCAATGAAGTTCTCAAACGAATCGCGCCGTTGACATAAGCGGGTTGGCCCGATGGGCCTCCAACCGGCTCGGTCTGGAATGGCTCGCTTACCGCAATCTGCGTTTCACGGTCGAGCCGCAACTGTCGCGTGAGCAGGGCAACCGCACTTTGATATTGCTTCAGCGGATCACCAAGATTTGATCCGAATGCGATCAGGACGTCATGTTCAGCTTGTTGCGGCATTCAGCGGTTCATCGTGCGTCAGGGGCGCGCGGGTCATTGAGTTTTAAGGCGCATTTTTTTTCAGTTTGCGTTGCAAGGTTCGTCTCGGAATATCAAGACGGCGCGCGGCTTCGGAGATGTTTCCACCGCTGTCCGAAAGCACGCGCTGGATGTGCTCCCATTGCGCCTCGGCAAGGGATGGTGGTGATTCAGGCGTCGGGCTGGGACCCGGGGAAAATGCGGCCAGAACCTGGTCGGCATCGGCAGGTTTGGTCAGATAGTTTACGGCTCCGATTTTTACAGCCTCTACGGCGTTGGTTATGCTTCCATATCCCGTCAGGATGACTGCCTTTGTTTCTGGTGAGACTTTCAGCATTTCCTCCAGCAGTTCGATTCCACTTCGTCCCGGCATCTTGAGATCGAGAACCGCGCGATCAGGCTTATGTTGCGCCGAAGCAGCAAGAGCTGAATCAAAATCAGAAGCAACGAAGACCCGGAAGCCACGCCGCGTGAAAGCTTTTTCCAGTCGCTGACGAAGCACTTCGTCGTCATCAACAACGAGAATTGAAATGGTTTCGTCCACGGGAATTCTCCAAGTACATGCCCGAAGGCTGGAACTCAAAAGGGCAAACCGGTTTGAGGCATCGACATCGCGATTCCGCCTGCTACTCGACAGGCATTTCGACGGTGACTTCGGTACCCTCACCGGCCTGTGACTGAAATCGTATTTTACCACCCAGCCGGTTAATTACATTCTTAGCCAGAAACACCCCGAGGCCCATCCCGCTTCCCGGTGATTTCGTCGTGAAAAACGGTTCGCTGACTCTCTGGAGGACATCATCGGGCATTCCGATTCCATAATCCCTGATTCGCCACGTCCAGAATCCACCTTCGACGCGAACCTTCAACTGGACATTCTTTCCTGACGGATCAGCATCGATCGCATTCTGGACCAGCCCGCGCAGCGCTTGCGACAGGCCGACCACGGGCACCCGTATCGGAGTGCTACCGTCTTCTTCGGTCATGTCGGAATCGATGCGCTGAAAATCCTCCTGCGACATATCGGCCAGCACCTCTTCAACCAACTGGTCCATTGTGATCGCCTGCAAGGTTTCCCCGACAGCCTGACCGGCATGGCTGGCCATACGATCGAGAATGTGACGACACCGGTCCAGCTGCGAGCGGATCAGTGAGATATCCTCGATGACTTCTTCCGCCCCGGGAAAGTCCGGCGGATGCTCATCGAGAGCTTTCTCGACATCGCGGGCGACTACGGCAATGGTGCTGAGCGGAGTTGCGAGCTCGTGGGCCGTTCCGGCCGCCAGAGTCCCGAGGGCCTCGATCTTTTCGGCGCGAGCCTGACGGGCTTCGGCGGCTTTGACTTCCAGTTGCTGCTTACGGACTTCGCCCGTGACACGAGTCATGAAATAGACAATTACACCCGAACAGGTCGTAAAGGCGGAAAGCAGGCCCAGCTGTGCGAGAGATGGCAGTTTCCGCTCACTGATCGGCAACATGTCTACGCCCGGGTTCAGCTGTTCAAGCTGGTGATGATCGAACAGCAGCCACGCAAAACAGGCCACTGACAGCAGGTTAAGTCCCCAGGCCCAGTTGCGGTTGAGAACGAGAGCACTGAGGGACAGGTTGACGAAAAAGAACAACGCAAACGGGTTGTTCGGACCTCCGGTCGCGTACAGCAGCGTGGTCAGCGACAGCATGTCCATCAACATGACGAGGCCCAGAATCAGATCCCACGGCAGCGGCCGTCGCGGTCCGTTGGCCCAGCGTACAAACCAGACGTTCAAAAACAGGTTTGAGATGGTGGTCAGAGAAATGATGATCACCAGTGCCCAGAACGTCGGCAGCTCGATTCCGAAGATCAGCCGTACGCCTGTGATGGTGACGACCTGACCGATAATGGCCACCCAGCGCAGCGTGATCAGCCACTGGGCGTTGACAACAAATCGATCTCTTGGTGACGGCATCGGTCTAAAGTCCGGGCGATGAAAAGAACTCGATAGTTTACAATAGTGTGGACGCGGCACCTCGGCTACATCCCCTCCGACCATCGCATCATTAACTGCTCGCACTACCATCCGGAAAATGCCGGCTGGAACCCGCGGGCCGACGACGGTTTCCACAACGGAACATCAAGCCATGACAACTTCTTCACCCGATGTGACAGTGGACAGCACTCCATTGAAACCCGGCCTTCCGGATCGTCAGTCCTCCGCTCTCGACAAAGCGCCGATTCTGACTCCGCGCGGACTTACAACCATGCTCGCGCTGATGTGCGTGATTCCGGTGGTGACCATCCTCGGGCTGTGGCAGATGATGCCTCCGGTTTACGAAGGACAGCTTGAGGCCGCAGCGCGCGGAATCAATCTTCCACCACCCTCTTTCTACGACGAAAAATACGATGAGCGTCCGGAAGTGGCTGGCCCGGGCGAGTTGCTCGTTACCAACAAAAGCGATCAGGAGTGGACGCACCTCAATATTCAGGTGAACAGCCACTACCAGATCTATGATGTCGAGCCGATTCCTGCCGGTGCTCAACGTTCGTTCCGGCTCGATCGTTTTCTCAGCCGCACGGGAGCCAAATTTCAGGTGCGCTACAACCCTTTGAAAAGCGTACGCGTTTACGCGCGACGCCCGGGCGGCGATCGCGCCACTTTCTACTACGAGTTCGATGAAAACGGCGAGTAAGCGCAAATTAGTGGCGCTGTGCAGAAATTGCAGGGATCACTTCGAATACCGAAAAGTGGCTGCGGTAACACGGAATCAGGTTGAATCGTACAACACGGGCAAGGCATGCCAAGCTAAAATGTCGGCGCTTCGAAACTCCTGTCCGTGAGGAAAGATCATGCCACGCCGCAATCGCCCGAATCGTCGTCGTTTCTTGAAAGCTTCTGCTGCACTTGGTGCAGGAGTGCTCATCTCAGGTACCCGGGCATCGGGAAACATTCTGGGAGCCAATGATCGTGTGCGGATTGCCGTTGCCGGAACCAACGGTCGCGGTGGAGCTCACATCGGTGGCTGGCAGGGTCAGGATAACGTGGAAGTCATCTACGTTATCGATCCGGAAGAAGGCGCATTGGCAAAGGGGATGAACCAGGTCAACGGTGCTGACGAAGGCAGGTGTCAGGGAGTCCCCGACTTCAGAACGGCTCTGGACGATGCGACTCTGGATGCGATTTCGATTGCCACGCCTAATCACTGGCATTCCCTGATGACTATCCATAGCGCTCAGGCCGGCAAACATGTCTACGTCGAGAAGCCGATGAGCCACGATGTTGTCGAAGGTCGTGTGGTCGTCGAAGCACAGAGAAAGTACGGCGTGGTAATCCAGCATGGAACACAGCGTCGAAGCAACGCCGGAATCGCCGGTCTGCACAAAGCTCTTCAAAACGGCGATCTGCCGAGACTCAAGATCGCTTACGGATACTGCTGCAAGCCACGCGGAGGTATTGGATTTTCAACTCCGGGCGATGCCCCGGAAAATCTGAACTGGGATCTGTGGAAGGGTCCGGCGGTAATCGACCAGTATCACGCCAACTACGTTCATTATGACTGGCACTGGTTCTGGCCGACCGGAAACGGTGACATGAATAATCAGGGTACGCATCAGCTGGATGTCGCTCGATGGGCCCTGGATGCAGATCAGACTCATCCCGTTCGCGTGATGGGAATGGGGGGCCGTTTCAATTGGGACGATCAGGGCGAGACTCCGAACACAATGTTTGCCGTGGCAGAGTATCCGAACGGTCAATACGTGATGTTCAACGTTCGAAATGTCAACTACGACGGATACCAGCGCCAGGTGTTCAATGAGTACTACCTGGAAGACGGCAGTATTATTACCGGAGAAGGCAACTATCAGATTCTCCGTCCAGGTGCTGATCGGCCTGAACGGCTTGAACTGGAACAAGGTGAAGTCACACCCGGCGGAAACTGGGGCAGCTTCATTCGAGCTGTACGTGCCGGCGATCCAACGATGGCGAACGGTAACGCGCTCGATGCTCACTACGGCTGCGTACTCGGCCACCTGATGAACAACTCATTCCGGCTGGGACAGCAGGTGCCGTTCGGCGCAGATGCCGTCAACTTTGACAAGAATCCTGATGCCGCCGAACACTTCGGCCGGCTGCACTCGATCATGTCCGAAGGAGTGGGAATCCCGGATACGGCTGCGGAATATACCGTCGGACCCTGGTTGGAATTCGATCCTGAAGCGGAACGTCACACAGGCGAGCATGCCGAAGCCGCAAACCAGCTTTTGAAGGATCCCAATAATCCCGGTTTCGAAGTGCCATCGGTTGACGCGGTATAGTCTCCCGGGGTGGGTTCTGGACGCCCTTTCGGTGCTGTTAGCCGGGCGGAATTCGGGGTGATCGACGGACGTCAGCCCGATTGCTGCGGCAGCTGCTATCGAGTGTCTTCGCTGGCGAGAGAATGTCCGGCCTGGTCGGACAAATGCCGGAAGTCGGAGGTTTCGAAAAGGTCAGACATCTGATCGTCCTGAATCCTCTGGATCATTTCAGTGGCGGATGCCGGATCGATTTCATACTGCTCAGTCGGGGCATGAAGGAATAGCCTCGTCAGGTGGACTCCAACCACAATCACAATGCAGATGCCCGTAAAAACTCTGGCCACGGGGCCGGGAGCCGGCTTCGCATTACCAACAGGTTGCGGCTGTTCGGATTTTACGGATGAGCGATACCGTTTTCGGGTCTTTTTCATAACGGCGGCCTTTGCAAAAAGAGGATTGGTTTCCTCCCCGTACATCCACCCCGCCGGCTTGTGACACCGATGGTCGAAAATTGCGATGAAAGACTCAGACGCCGATAACCGCTGCGGAGAATCCATTCCCCGCGAAGCGGTATTCAGCAAATCACGTCAACGTGAGTGCATCCGTCTGGAGCAGGTTTTTCGGGCGCTGGCATCAATGAACCAGACTGTCTTCCGAGAGTATGACGGGAACGATCTTCTTTCTGGAACCATTACACATACCGCATGTCTGGGAACTGCAATCAGAACCGACTCCCATCATCATCATCTCGAACTGTGTCGGGATACTGTACGGATCTGCGGCGTGGTAATTGACGTCGTAGCCGAGATCCTCCAACGATGCGATTGTCAAACGGCTCAGCGGATTGGTACCGGTGTTGATAAAACCGGTCATCAGCTCGGCGCCGAAGATTGACTCGCGCCAGTGACCGCACCTCGTGCCCGACCCGCCGGTGTTCGCAACAGGCACGGGCAAATCGGATCCTTCTTCTGTCAGCGCAGCAAACTCCGTAATCGCCTTCTCTCCGAGAAATACCGGATTGGCTGACATTGGAGCGTCGCAACCGACGAGCAGTTCCTTGATTCCCCAGATCGTTCCGATACCGAGAACGTGGCCCATCTCGTGAATGATGACGTCTACGAGAGATCCGTTAGCCTCCATGTTGGCCAGGTCAGCGGAATCAAATCTCATAATCCCTTTGACAGGCAACATCGACCCGGGGCGAAGAAACTGCGGCCCTGCAGAACCCAGGATACCACCCGTTCCGTCGATATCCTCACCGGAAGCCTCGATTAAAAGGTTGTCCAGAACTTCGCCGTTCGGGAGTTCAACCGGAGCGAACTCAGAAACAATAACCTGAGACCAGCGCGCGGCTGCGACGTCAAAAGCCTCTTTCTGCGCGTCCGTGATTCCTCCGTTGAACCTGACGTCAATCTGAAATGGTGAGACGAAATCGTCGTCTTCGCAATTACCAGCTACATTCTGTTCCCGCCTGGTTTTGCTTCTTTTTTTTCTGCCGTTTTTCTCGGGCCTGGCGCGCCTGGATGCCGCTAGTGACATCGTCCTGACCCGGTTAAGTCTCTCGTATGAAATTGCCATGATTTTGTCCCATAGAAAGAAGGTATCCTGCATCCGGCTACTCGCAGTCGCCAACGCCGCACCGCCAGGGAATGGAAAACTTGTCTGCGTGCAGGACTATCTTTTTTCGGTCAGGAAAGTGCCGAGAGATACAAGCTCATGGCGAGCAGCCCCGATTTCATTGGAATCGAGGAATCTCGAAATCGCTGCAATTCTTTTAGCTACCGCAGGTTGCTCGGTTTCCCCGAACGGATGGGCGTTTATTTTGTCAACGATCAGCTCGATTCTTCTTCGTGAGCCGGGCAGGCGATAGGTAGAAGCGATTAATCGAATCGATCTCGCCATCCGAATTCTGAAATTCTGTTCCCCGGGATCCATAGCCAGAGCAATTTGTTGTGATGAAAAGGCAGCCATGAAGTGAACTCCGCTGAAAAGAGAATTGGTGAACAAAAGCTGGACAGCAGGAGTACTCGTTGACAAGATGGACATCCGTTTCCTGTGTCGACGAATTGGTACTCGATACAGAAAACCCGATACCGCCAGAGACCAGTGGCAAATAGGGTTAGTTTCCCCGGAAGGATCTATTCGTTTTCCCGACACTCAAAGGCGTGCAATGCAATCAGACGGCAGCAGCTACGGCTCGGTTACTCAGTGGATCGAAGATCTGCGCAACGATGTGCCGGACTCTTTCAACAAAATCTGGAATCGCTTTGTAGGACAATTGGTCAGCGTAGCCGAAGCAAAATTGAGGAACACAAGCTGCCGGATTACAGACGGCAACCTCGTTGCATCGCAGGCTTTCACCGATTTCTACGAAAGAGGGCCGGACGGATTTGAAAAACTCATCGATCGTAATGACCTGTGGCAGATACTGTGCGTGATTACCGAGCGCCGGGCGATTGATGCGATTCGTTCCGAAACCTGTGAGCGGCGCGGCGGCGGCAGGATCATCGGGGAATCAGACTTTGCCGGCGAAGACGACAATTCGACCGGACTGAACAGAGTACCTGATTCTTCTGATCCACCTGATATCCAGCTGATGCTGGTCGAAACGCTGGATGAGCGCCTGGGGATGCTGGATGACGAGCTTCTATGCGAGATCGCTATCGACAGAATGAACAATCTGTCCAACCAGGAAATCGCAGACAAACACGGCCTCAAATTGCGAACGGTTGAACGAAAAGTCAAAGCGATTCGCGAGGCGTTCAAACAGGAACCCCCGGACGATTCCGGAAAGTAACTTTCGAGGGATTCGAGATGCTGTCGTTCCTGAAAATAGACAAACTCTGTGACGAGTTCGGGAAGAAATGGCGTTCCGATTCAGCGCTCACGATAGAAGCGTTTCTTGATTTACCCGGTTCGATCAAGGACCATCGACTAATCGAAGAGTTGATCGTCGAAGAAGTCGATCTTCGGCATTCGAGTGGTCAGCCGGTTGGCATTGATGAGTATCGCGAACGCTTTCCTGATCATTCACGTGCAATCGATAGAGCGTTCAGAGAAATCTCCGGGCACACCGACAGTGTCCTGACGATCCAGCAGGAGGCTGCCACGTCAGGTTCTGTCCTCGGATTCATCGATGAATCCGAGATCCCGCAGCAGCCAGGCGATTACAGAATTATCAGACGAGTAGGAAGCGGCAAGTTCGGTGTCGTTTTTCTCGCGGTGGATACGAAGACTCAGGAAGAAGTCGCTCTGAAATTTCCTCGCAGTCGCGTTGTCGAAACGGAACTTGAGCTGGAGCACTTCTACAACGAAGCAACCCTGGCAAGTTCCCTTGAACATCAGTCGATCGTCCGCTCAATCGGGCTGGAAAACGCTGAAGGATTCATTTTTCACGTTCAGCAGTTTGTTGACGGACCTTCGCTGGAGTCGTTCAGCGAGAAACTGACCACCACAGGGCAGATTGTCGAGCTCGTCGCGCATCTCGCAGATGCTCTGGATTACGCACACCGGAAAGGGCTGATCCACCGTGACCTGAAGCCGGCAAACGTTCTCATCAATCCGCAGGGCCTGCCCCTTATCGCTGATTTCGGACTTTCGGTACACGAGAGTTTTCAGCGACGTCTGCGCGGTCAACGCAGCGGTTCTCCTGCCTACATGTCGCCCGAGCAGGTCAGAGGGCTCACGCATCAACTGGACGGGCGCAGCGACATCTGGAGTCTTGGTGTCATACTCTACGAACTTCTGGCAGGGCAACGACCATTTGGTGGCCCGACCATTGAAGACCTTTATGAAGAGATAAAACTTCGCAATGAAAAGCCGCTGCGAATGCACCGGCCAGATCTCGACCATGAACTCCAGCGCATCTGTTCAAAGTGTCTTTCCAAGTCAATCCGCGAGCGCTACACAGCAGATGAACTGGCCCTGGATCTGAACAACTGGCTGAAGTTCAGCGACCAGTGGAAGTCGGGATCATTTGTGCCCTTGTCGCCACGCGGATTGAGCCCGTTCACGTCAGAAGATGCCGATGCCTTTCTTGAGTTGCTTCCCGGTCCTCGCACCAGCACGGGGGTCCCTGAGAGTGTTCAATTCTGGAAGAAAAGACTCGAATCTTTCGATGTGGAAGAGCAGGTCCCCGTCGGGGTGATTTTCGGGCCGAGTGGAAGCGGGAAATCTTCATTTGTCAAAGCGGGGCTGATCCCGCGACTCGAACCGAAAAATGTAGCCGTCCACTATGTTGAAGCGACGGCTGAAGACACAGAAGTCCGGTTGATCAAGTCACTTCGTAACGGGCTGCCCGCGATTCCTGCTGACTCTTCCCTTCCAGAAATCCTTGACGGGATAAGGAACGGTAACTGGTCGGACGACGAACGACGCGTGCTGATCGTCCTCGATCAATTCGAACAGTGGCTGCACCGGCACAATGAACTTCAATCTGCCCAGTTGACGGAAGCTCTTCGCTACTGCGACGGATCGAACGTCAGCTGCCTTCTCCTGATCCGCGATGAATACTGGTTGCGCACGAGTCAGTTGCTGGACTGCCTCGGTGTTGATTTGCGGGAAAGAGAAAACGCGCTGCGAGTCGATCGGTTCGATCCGGAACATGCGCGGAATGTTCTTTTTCTGATCGGACGCGCGTACCAGAAACTGCCCGTCGAACGTGAGCAGTTGAACCGGCAACAGGTTCAGTTCATTGAGCAGGTTGTATCCGAGCTGTCCGTCGAAGAGCGGGTTGCCGGTGTCCACCTGACGATGTTTGCCGAGATGTTCAAACATCGGGACTGGAACCTGAGGGAGCTGAAAAAGATCGGAGGCATGTCGGCTGTTGGCACGCAGTTCCTCGAGGAAATTTTCGAAGGCAACAGAGCGACACCTGCCTATAAAACCGTGGGCAGACAGGTGAGAGTCATACTCGAAATGTTACTGCCCGAAGCGGGTGGAATCCTCAAAGGCCACATGCAACCAGAAGTCGCGTTAAAGCGAGCGCTCGAACAGAGAAAACTCGGCGGATACGAGAAAGCGATCGATCTTCTCGATAAAGAACTTAGGATCGTCGTCCAGACAGAACCGGATCAAGCAAAGCCAGACGATCAAGCGAAACCGGACGAGGCAGGCGAATCATCTGCCGCGAACGTGAACTACCAGTTGACTCATGACTATCTTGTACCGGCCACGCGCGAGTGGCTGGTCCGGAAGAAAAAAGAGAGTCCGCGGGGGCGCGCTGAACTGAAACTGGATGACCTCTCCAGTCAGTGGAAATCAAAACGGGAAAACCGCTTTTTTCCATCAGTCATCGACTGGGTGAAGATGCTGGTCTACGTCGATAAATGGAACAAGAGTACACAGCAACAAAGTTACCTGGCTGCAGCATCCAATTTCTATCTGGTGCGGTTCGCTCTGCTGGCTGTATTGTTGACAGTTGTTGGAGTTATGGCATGGAAAATGAGTTTGAACTCCAGGATCCTTCGGGCAAGAATCCAGCTGGTGCAATACGGGGTCAGCCTGCCCGAAGATGCACCTGAGAATCTTCTGGCTCTAAAGCCCTACGCACCGGTGTTCGAAGAAGCTCAATTACAAATCAAACGTGAAGAGCAAAGAGAATTCGACGAGGCGAGAATTGCAGCCGCACGAAATGAGTTTTTCGGGCCTTCGACAGAAGAAACGGCAACCATTGCCCGTGCATTGACCGATGTTTCGACGCGCGAATATAAGTTCCTGATCAGCGAACTGGCGAAGTATCCTGAGCTGTCTATCGAGCGCGTCGGAAACGAATTTGAGGCGTCATCAGAAACTGACGTAAGAAACAGGCTTGCCATTTCATCTTTGTTTCTGGGAGATGTAGGTCCCGTCAAGTCATTGATAAACAACAAGACGGATCCAACCGATGCCAATTTGTGTATGCATCTGCTGCCCGAGTATTGGCCACACCAGGAGGGGTTACTCGATCTTGCAACGCAGAATATCGATGACTCCGACATGCTTTTCTGGTTAATGGCAGCCGCGGGAGGTTATGACTTTCACGAGTGGCCTGCGGATAAACAAACGGCATGGTCAGAGTTGATCAGGAGAGAGTTCAGATCGAATAAGGACCCCGGCATTCACGCGGTGTGTAGGTACCTTGCGAATCGCTGGCAGATGGAACTGGAAAAGCTGCCGGTTACGGACTCACCACAGGAGGGGTTCAATTGGTGGCATTGTGAAGTTGTACCCGGCATTGGCATCACTCTGGTCAGGATCAGCCCTGGGTCCTTCAGAAGGTGTGAAGGGACACCGGAAAATCCACGGACCATCAAAGATTTTCCAGCGGTCGAGGTAGAGATCGGTGAGGAGTTCTGGATCGCACAGACTGAACTGCCGTTTGTAGTTTTTGACGAGTGGCTGGTCGAATGTGACCAGTGCGCTTTCGACTTCGGAACAGTCACCCTTGGGACCTATCAATCAATTATGGATCGAATGCTGGACGAGCGGACAGGCCGACTGTTTGACGATGAGAATCGCCGTAAACCTGCGTTTGGAATGACGTTTGCTGAAGCCCAGTTGCTGATCGAATGGCTGAACGAACTGAATACCCATTCGGGTTTTCGATTCGATTTGCCGACGTCCGATCAATGGGAGTATGCCAGTAGATCTGGCTCGCGGACTTATTTTCACTTTGGTGGTCAGCCAGCCACACGAATCCTTGGCCAGTATGCGGTACGCAAACCGGACTTTGATTCCGCACAGGATGAAACAGGGGATGTAGAATTCCCGTTTACGCGGATACCGGCACGGTCGGGGTTGGCGGATATGACCGGCAACCTTGCAGAATACACTTTGAAACTGGCAGAACCGCAGTCCCGTTTCGAAAACAACTGTTTCACGATGGGGGGCTCAATTAGAGACGATATGCAGTGCGCGTCCGGGTATCGTGTCAGAGGTAACGAAAATAATCCATTTGATTTCAATGGATTTCGACTTGTACTCAACCGCGATGAAAAACAAACGGACGCTGACCGGTAATCAACTGACCGACCAGCGCCCGGATGGACACTCGCTAAATGCTCGTACTAAAAGTCTGTCAGCGACAGCAAGGGTTCCAGCAATTTGATCTCCAGTAGCGAACCGGCGCCCGATGGTATCTTGGCGGACAGCAATCTGCTGGATACGAATATGCAGGCTGGTACGTGCTGGTCGGTTGGAACGAGAAGGTCTGGTCGTAAACCGCTCCCGGTTGATAAATGTTGCCCGGATAAGCAGCAGCCTGTTGATACGTGCCGACAACTGAAGGCATAGCAATGTTTCCGCCACCGGCGACCGCATCTATGCCGCGTTCGTCGCTTCCCATTGCGGCGCCGAATTCTATGCAGTACTGGATACACGTTCCGTTACTGCAACACTCCAGACATGCCCCCTGATCGTCAATCTTATCCATACAGTTCTGATAACAATTCGAGCAATTGAACGAGCGAAGCACAATCGGCTGAGAGTTCATAGGCATTGCGCCGAGGAAAGCCGGTCCAGCAGGCTGAAGCATTTCAAAAACTACGCAGTACTGCCGACAGGAGTTGTTCTGGCAGCAGCTCAGACACGCCTCCTGATCGTCAATCCTGTCCATGCAGTTCTGATAACAATTCGAGCAATCGAACAACATCATCAATTGCCCGCCCTGATTCGCCGGCATTGCGATGGCAGGCGCGGCGACAGGTTGTTCAAAAATCTGGCCGTGAAGCGGACCGCCCATAGCCAGACCTAAAAGCGCAAAGCAGATCGCGAACTTTGAAAGAAATCTCTTCATATTGACTCCTCACAGAGAAAGAAAGTGGTTGAATTCTAGCTGTGTTCAAAAGGTAACGGCCCGAGTCGCAAGGCCATCAAACGAAGGTTGATTCGATAGATTCTGAGACGGAATTGCGCGTTCTTATACTCCGGGTCGCTGCGGAAACGGCAAAGGCTGTCCGACAATCTGAAAACATGATGGGAGGTACAATAGAGTTTGCTACCTCTGGCACGAATCTGATTGAACCAGTACCGCACGGGCCTCGGCTTCTTCAGTGTTGCAGGATCGATAACCAGATACCCTTTTTTCGTCAGCACGGCAGGCGCGCAATGGAAAGCCCAACTAGTCTCGCCAGTCGGGTGATAAGGCGTCTTGTATCGAAGCGGATTGTTTTGGTCCTTGCTGAAGGCCCAGGCTTTGATCGGGCTGATACCCGCTTCAAGAAGAATCCGGCTCATCTCGTGAGCACGGTGATGGCATCCGTCGCTCACGAATTTGAAAGGGATTCCAGTAAGCGGCCCTGAGTTGGGATTAGTCGATATTTTTTCAAAATACCGATGAAGTTTCGCAACCTCTTTCGTGCTGACCGGCTCGTAGGAATCCTCATCAAACTGAGTTTCAAACGGACGTTCGTGGAAACACTTGATGGGCTCAACTTCGTAAAGAATGTTGATGATCTCAATTCGTCCATCGGCGCCCGGATCGAGAATGGTGCACCAGTAGTCCACTCGGAAGTCTCTTGAATGGGCTATCTTCTCAAGGATGCTTTCGAGGTGTGGATTGGATTTCGATACAAACGTTTCCCTTTGTGTAGAGAGGGAAAGAACTTTAAATTCCGTTGGATGTTCTATGGCAGAGGTAAACTGAAACGGCAATGATCCGAAAAAGCTCACTTCGGAATCGGCAACGTTTCCACGAACGGTCAACGGCATTCCGAGACAACACATCTCCTTAAAAATACTCCTGAGGCGAAGGCCACGTTCGAAACCGAAATCAAGACCATCTCCTGACTCAAATTCTTCGATTTGAACTCTTGCCGTCGAAGCGCCGCCTTTGAACTTGCCCACGGACGTAATCAAACCGTGAGAAAATCTGGCTTCGGAAGAGCCATTTTCCCGCTCTCTGCTTCTAGGCATCACGTTCTCCTATATGACTGGGGGAAATCAAAGGATTGCGGTCTCACAGCATAGTTGCCGTACTGTGGGATAGGCGCAACTTGGTGCCAATTACGGTTGATTTCTCACAGACCGAGCATAATCGAAAAAGGCTTCCCCGAACCTACTCGCAGCAAAGGCTTCCACACCGCCGAGAATATCGGTCAAACTCATTGAAAGGTGTATTGTCACCTTGAGACACTACCGCTTTTGGGTGAACTGAATCGTGAAACCACGCCGGTTTGCTTTTGGCGGAATGCCAATGAGCTTTTCGAGCAAACAGGGACGGTGCGGTCGTATATCGTCTGTGTGCGAAAAAACGGTTGCGTCTATCAAGACTTTGCGATCACCCGGTTTCAATTGAAGGAAAGTTCAAAGATGGCTGAAACATGGCAAAAGCTGGACATCGACGTTGATTTCAACCCGACTGGCGAATCGGATCCGATGATCGAATATTTCTTTCCATTCTTCAAAAGAGTGGCGGAGGACAACCGGCTGGCTCTGGTAACCGTTGACTGGGTCGGATGCCCGGCTTGTTTCTCGGAAAGCGAGTACATCCGCACTCTGGGTACGCTGCCCGGTCGCTATGACGGAAACGGTGTTGAGATGGCCTTCGGCTCTCTGCACTGGAGGTCACCGGAAGGTTTTCGTTACACCAATCCCGACCTGATAGATGTTGTCAATCCAAGCTACAAGCTGTTCCATCAAATGACCGGTCGCCATGAACAGGTTTACGGAGGCAGGCGAAATGTTGAAACGTTTACCGCGAATCCACCGAACTGGCGACCCAAGTTTCCGCAGTTATTCTTTATCGACGGGCGGGAGATTTCTGCAGTGGGGATTGAGATGCTCACTTCCCTGTACGAATCCGGCCATTTGTTCCACCCCTTCATCCAGCCACCCAACGCCGGCGGTGACCCGTGGGTTCGCTCAGGTGACTTGAACTTCACAGACGACCTCGTTCGCCGCGCAGTCTGGAACGCACTGGGTCCGCAAGCCGTTCTTCTACAGTTGAACAACTTCCACCTGTATCGCGCGCCGGGAGACCGCAACGAAGACTTCATGAAAGACGCCATGCTCGCGTCGTGTGACCATGTCGTAGAACAGTTCGAGGCGCAACCCGAGACTCCGCAGCTAAGCTTCAGGTACGAACGCTTCAGAGACACAGACGCTCGAACGCGGCTCCCCGCGATCGAACAACTGGAGCCTGTCGCGGCAGACGCCGTCGACAGCGATGGGGCGCACTAGTTGAGTTTTCGGGCGAACTCTGCTCACTGGAAGTCCTGATCTTCCCGTCTGAAGCAACAACCCGAATCTCGAGGCACAATGGTTGTTGCTGACCCGTTTGTGCCGCGCTGATTCATTTGCTTCCTGGAAAAACCGCCGGACGTGTTAGCCGGCTAATGGTGTCCGGAACTCGCGTCTTTACCACCCGCTCCGTCTTTGACACCGAGAGCCCGGCCTAGCACGAGAGCGATAATCGCGATGCCGCCTGAGAACAAGGCTCCCATTTTGGCAGCCCCCTGATCTGCACCCTGGAATGCCTGGCCTGCGACGAACAGGGCCACCGTCAGGCCGAGACCTGCGACAACTCCGGCACAAACCAGGTGCCGGATGTTCATCCCTTCGGGCATCGGGAATCCCATCTTTTCACCGACCCATGAGAAGCCGGTGATGCCGATTGTTTTTCCGGCCAGCAGAGCCAGAAGAACGATCCAGGTCAGATTATTCATGTTTGAGAACTGAACCCCTGCGTTGGCAAACGCAAAGAAGAACAGGCCCAGATCCACGAACAGTTTCAAATCATGTTCAAAACGGTCCAGCGGATTGTCTTCCGGTTCACCGGCCGCTTCCTGGAAGAAGCCCTCGTCATGTTTGCCGGCGGGCAAAAACGGTACGATCGGCACCAGTGCAAGAGCCGGATGCAGGTGAGCTGAGAACAGTCCCCACCACGAAAACGCACCGCCGATCACAATATACGGCACCCACGATCTGACATTTCTCATTCGTAGAACAAACGCCACGATCATTCCCGGAACCAGCCAGAGAACGTTGAACCACTCAGGCTCCGCCGACGGATAGAAGAACGCGATGATCAGCAACCCGATCCCGTCGTCAGCTACCGCCAGAAGAAGCAGAAAACTGATCGCCGGATGACCGTCGCCGAATACCATTCTGGCAATCAACCACGCTAGCGCAATATCGGTCGCCGTTGGAATACCCCATCCCCGGCCCCAGCCCTCTTCCCAGGGCATCGATCCGTCACCCATTATCAGGTTCAACAATATATAGACACCTGCGGGACCCACGACTCCACCGATCGTTCCGAGCAAGGGATTGATAGCCTTTGAAGGTGGATTCAGCGCACCGCCGGGCAAACAGGATTCGGTAATTTCCTTGCACGCGATTCCGAAGAAGATGACCATGAACAGGTCGTTGATAATAAAGTGCAGCGTGCAGAAGTGACGCCAGTCGTTGTGGTGGCCGCCATGGTCGTCTCCGTGCGCCGATTCGTCATGCTCGTCGTCCGCGTGCCCGTCATCAGAATGATCATCATCCGAGTGGTCATCGTCGGAGTGGTCGCCGTCTTCGCTGCTGGTAGAACCGTCGCCGCCATCTGAGTCGTCGTGCCCTGCTCCATCTTCCGGATGATCACCTTCGGACCCATCGTCATGGTCGGTCCCGTCGTCATGTGAATGATCGCCATCTTCATGCGAATGATCGTCATCGTGTCCGGCTACGGAATGTCCGTGACCGTGATAGTCTTCACCCGTAAAGTACGCATAGGTTCCGTGAACCAGTTTGTCGTAGAGCTGCGGATTAAGGTTCGCAACGATCAAAGCAGCAACGACGCCAGCGAGAAGCGGGAGTGAAAACTGCTGCAGGATGTAGACGTACTTCTGACCTGCTGTCTTAGGTTCGCTACTGTGGGAAGTCATGGTCGAAGACTTTGGAACAGGGTTTTGTCCAGCGGTGGAATACAGTTAATCCAAATGGAGCATTGGACGATAATCATATATACAGCATGATTAAAGACTCATACGATTTGGTGGTAGCTGGAT
>JBCCFB010000005.1:0-62717 GCA_039029995.1 Planctomycetota bacterium | reverse complement strand
CCTGTAATCACATTTACAGAGGGTCTTTGGGTGGCGATTATCAAATGAATTCCAATAGCCCTTGCCAACTGGGCCAAACGCGCAATGGGTGCCTCCACTTCCTTGCCAGTTCCGTTTTCAACGAATCTTGCAAGGTTTCCACCGACCTGGAACTGAACGGTGAAATCCTGGAAACGACTGGCGTCGCGTGAACTTACTTGAATCCAGGAATTGTTGTTGAAGTTGTACAGTTCAATTGTCTGGACAACCTGACTTCTTGCGAAGACAGAACCTTCCATTGTAATTTCAAGGAAAGACGGGTCCGCACTCGGGCTGATGGCTTCAAGCTCAAACTCTGTTCTTGACTGAACATCTACCGATGAACGCTGCAGCGACAGGTCAGAGTTGTCACTTTCGCTCAAATCAGACACGTCACCAGAAGAATAGGTCCCCTTGGTAACGGTGTAGGAATCCGCAACAACCGGAGTGCAGATGTCGATGGTTCGCTCTGTCGGCGTTCCCGGACGGAAGAAACCGAGTGTCAGCGTGCGAGGGCACGAATCTGAATCGAACCAGTAGGAATACATGGTACCCCAGCGGATCGCATTAGCATCAGCATTGGTACCAAAAGTGTCAGTCGACCACTCGACTTCACCGTTAGCGTTGTTCGAGGACCAGTCAGAACCTGAGTAAGGCTCGTGCTGGTATTCAACGTCGTTGAATCCTGTGTTCGAGATTGCGCCGTTTCCGCAGTCAACAGATACCGACTGGACACAGCGATGCGAAGTCAGATTCTCAACAGCGACTTCTGTGTGGAAGCTGCCGTTGTCGTATGTTGTGCGGACACCGACGAGGACGCGACCGTCGCCGGGCACATCAACGTTGTGAATTTGGACGTCAGGGTAAACTTCCTGCCACGCGTAAATTGCAGCAAGTTCACGTCGAGTCGGAGCAGCTCCGGTGTTGATATCGAAATCGCCACCGCCCATGTTGCTCACGTATGCTTCACGATAAGAAGCGTTGTTGTTGTCTTTGCCGGATGCAGCGTCTTGCGGATGCACGTACTGCGACTCGACAAAGTAGCGGACGCCAGCTGCGTTTTGTGCCGGGTCAAGATCCGACGTTGGAACGCTGATACGTCCATCCAGAGTTCCTGAGGAAGGCAGGTCTGTGTAAGGATACGGGAAGTATCCGGTAGCAGCATTGACTTCACTACGTGGTCCAAGACCGCTCTGCGAACCATTGAGTCCGGCGCCGTAAGGGTCGGAACAGCCGACACCCAGATAGGTCCATGCCGGATCGGTGCAGGTATCGCAGAGGCTGCCGGCGGCAACGCCGAAACCATGCTTCAACCATGAGATGCCGAGCATCTCGATACGACCGTTCTGAACACGGTACATGTTCTGAGCGATTACCGGGTGAACGTTCGTGCTGGAGATCCAGTCAAGACGCGTGTCTCCGATGTTGCACGACGTTGTGCCGATCGAGAAACTTGTGTAGCCACCGGTGTCGCCCCAGCGACGAATGCTGGGAATGTCACCGACAATTACGTCGGGACCACCACCGAAACCGTCGGTGGCGTCAGCGTGGATCTGGTATTCCCGCACGCCCCAGAGGCCTGCGACCAGCGCCACGACTAGCAATATTATGCCTCGTGATCTGTTCATAAAGAATTCTCGTTGAAGTGATTAATAATGAACTTATATTCCGCCTGGTAAATGCAACTGAATCAGTTGGCAATTACCCAGGTAAACAGGTCTGTGTTTGACGTGAATTGCTGTCGAGCACTTGGCGATTGATAACGAACACGTGCTTCGATGCAATCTGTTCCCGGTTCAACGAATCGGGACAGGTCTCCTCCCGGCTCAACTGTGACTGTCGTGTCAGAGAACCGGTTCGCATTCTGCGAGTTAACCTGTTCCCAGCTACTGGAGTCATAGTTGAATAGTTCAATCGTCTGAACCACGGTGCTACGGGCGAATACCGACCCTTCCAGTGTAATCTGCATGTAGGACGGATCGGATGAAGGACTTAGCCCTTTTACCTCGAATTCTGTGCGGGATTGGACGTCAACCGAGGATCTTTGGATACTCAAGTCCATGTTATCGCTCGATCCGAGCTCAGTGGTTCCACCTGAGGAGTATGTTCCGCGGGTGACAACATATGAGTCAGGAGTGATCTCGCTGCACAGGTCGATTGTCATCTCAGTCGGTGTTCCGGGACGGAAGACACCAAGAGTCAGAGTGCGTGGGCACTCATCGGAATCGAACCAGAATGAATAAAGCGTGTTCCAGCGAATTGCGTTGGCGTCTTCGTCATTCGCGAATGTATCTGTCGCCCATTCAATCTCACTACCAGCCATGCTGGGTGCCCAATTGGTGCCGGTGTAAGGCTCGTGCTGGTAGTCAACATCAGTAAAGCCCGGGCTGGAAACGTTTCCGCTGCCGCAATCAACGTTAATCGAGCCGACCGAGCGATGAGAATTCAGATTCTGAATCGCAACCTCAGTGTGGAATCCGTTTCCAGTTTGCAGGACGCGGACACCGACGATGACGCGACCGTCACCGGGGATATCAACGTTGTAAAGTTGAACGTCAGGATGAATAGCTTTCCAGGCATTGATTGCAGGCTCTTCGCGGACGGTGCCGGATGTCGGATCCACTTCGATGTCAAACGGATTCGTCTCAACGATTGCTCGACGGTAGGAAGCATTGTTTAGGCCATTGCCAGCAGCTGCATCCTGAGGATGAATGTACTGAGATTCTACGAAGTAGACAGCGTTCGGATTCTGTGATGGATCAATGTCGTCATTGTCGACGATGATTCGTCCGTCAAGGGTTCCAGTTGAAGGCAGATCAGTATGGGGCCAAGGGAAGAAACCGGTTGCAGCGTTGACTTCGCTACGCGGACCAAGGCGACCTTGTGAACCGTTCAGGCCGGAGCCATAAGGGTCTGAGCATCCCGGGGCAAGATAGTTACCGGCGGGATCGGTGCATGAGCCGCAAAGGCTTCCCGCTGCGACTGCAAAGCCGTGCTTCAGCCAGGACATACCGAGTTGTTCGATACGACCGTCTTTGACCCGGTACACATTCTGCGAAATGACTGGATGAATGTTTGACTGGGAAATCCAGTCCATGTCGGCATCACCGATGTTGCACGATGTGGTACCGATCGAGAAGCTAGTCTGGTTGCCCACCGAACCCCAGCGACGGATGCTGGGAATACTCCCTACAATCACATCAGGTCCAGAGCCAAAGCTGGCAACGTAGTTCGCGTGGATCTGAATTTCGCGCAAGACCCAAAGGCTTGAGACAAGAACCAGAGCCAGGAGGATGATACTTCTTGACTTGTTCATGCAGAGACCTCTCTGAAAAATAGGGGGACTGAGACCAGAAATGGCCTGACGGGTCGGGGAACCGGTCAAACAGGCAAGTGGCAAAATTATCGTTCGTGGCCGTCATTCTTGTCAATTCTTTATAGGCATTTGACTTACATTTGCTCCGTCCAATGGCGGAAACTGCACGATTGAGACATAACTGGTAGCAAATCCGGCTTCGACCTGAAGGCTTTGGTCGTTTCGGACGGAGATATACCCAGTGAATTGTCAGGTTTGAGCTGACTGGGGAAGGCCAATTCGTCTAGCTAATTTGGAGCCGGTCGGGGATTCGATACGGAAATGTGGCTTACCTGTCAGCAACTCGACGTCAGTAACGCGCTGCCCGGGCGGTTTCGCAGGTAAGATGGATGCTTTCGCTCGCCGGCAGATTTCGACAGCTTCTATCAAACAGCTTTTTCGAAACCGGGCCCCGCCGATTCACAACGTTGCATCGTCCAGTAAATGGCTGAAAACAAAGCAAACGGAAACAGCAACGAGCTTCCCGTCTTGAAGGCAACGGCGCTCGAGCCTCCAAAGAAGAAGACCGGCAGAGGCCACATCCGCGCAATGGTGCTGATCGGCGTCCACGTCATCATTCTCATTCATATATCTCACTACCTGATGAGCGGCCGGACGGTGTCACCGGTTGAGCCATCAGAAGCGATGTACACGATCGAACTCGGCAAAGTGAATGCCGGCGCGATCTTTTTTGCTGCAGCAATTCTCAGCACCGCGGTATTCGGCCGCTTCTTTTGTGGCTGGGCGTGTCACATCGTCGCGCTGCAGGACCTCTGCAGTTATCTGCTTCGCAAAATCGGCATCAAGCCGAAGCCGCTTCGCAGTCGCCTGCTGATAGTGGTGCCGTTTGTTGTCGCCTTTTATATGTTCATGTGGCCGACGGTCTATCGTTTGTGGATCGGCAGCCATCACCCCGGCTTTTCGAATCATCTGCTGACGGTCACTTTCTGGAAGACTTTTCCGGGGCCCGTGATTTCAGTGCTGACGTTTCTGGTGTGCGGCGGGCTGATCGTCTACCTGCTTGGCAATAAAGGCTTCTGCACGTACGGCTGTCCTTATGGCGCATTCTTTTCAGTTGCCGATCGAGTCGCCGCCGGACGCATACGCGTGACTGACGCCTGTCATCAGTGTGGACAGTGCACAGCGCACTGCACGTCCAACGTCATGGTCAACCTTGAAGTCAAAGAGTTCGGGATGGTCGTCGATCCGGGCTGTATGAAATGTATGGACTGTGTCAGCGTGTGTCCGAACGACGCGCTTTATTTCGGGCTGACGGCAAAGAAGGGATTCGAAAACATCCCGCAGATTGCGCAGGAGAAGGCAGCTGAAAAACCGAAACGAAAAAAGACCTACGACTTCACGCTCGGCGAAGAGTTGTTTGGATTGGCGCTGGTCGTGTTTGTGCTTTATTCACTGCGCGGGCTTTATGACCTGATGCCGCTACTGCTTTCGACCGCGCTGGCAGTCATCACGGCCTACCTTGTGATTCAGTTCGCGCGCATGTTGCGCAAGCGTGATCTTCGCCTGCAGAATTTCCGGCTCAAAAAGGAACACAAGTTCACAAAAGCCGGAATTGCATTGGCTCTGATCACGTTCGTCTGGCTGGGGTTCACCATTCACAGTTTCCTCGTGCAGTACAACCGTTATGGCGGCCGCGCGCATCTGACTCAGGTGCCCGTGACGTGGCAACAGTTGATCGACGGCACTCAGATGGAGGGCTTTACCGACGATCACAGGTCGCATCTCGAAAAAGCGATTACCAACTTCGAGCGGTCAGACAAACTTGGCTTCAAAGACGTACTGGAGGTCAAACTCGGGTTGACCGTCGCTCACATGATGAGCGGAGAAGTGGATACTGCTGAATCGTATCTTCGCGAAGCGTACGAAGTGAATCCTGACGTTGTGCGGGAGATGCTGATGGAGTTTCTGGCTTCTCAGGACCGGCACGTCGAAGCAGAAGAGTTTTTGCGCAGCAATCTGTAGAACGTGACGCACACATTCGCGTTGCAAACTCAATTGAGTCTAAAATGACTTCACGTATCGTACATCACGCGGTGCGTCTTAGCCGATTCTTTGGAGTACCGGCAGTTGCGTACTTTCTGCTTTGCAATTCACTTTACGAGGAACACTGTTGCGCTGGTTGCAGCATTGTTGCTCGTTTCTTCAAGCACAGCGCAGGAGCTGGAAGTTCCGTCAGGCGACGCCGGTTTTGAAAGTCACGTTCAGACATTCCTGAGCAACTACTGCTTTCAGTGTCACGGTCCGGATGAAGACAAAGCTGGCCTGTCCTTCCATCTGCTGACCGGTGAGTTTTCTGAAAGTGATCAGCTTGAGCAATGGGAGTTGATGCTGGAGGTGCTTGAGGACGGCGAGATGCCACCGGAGGTCGAGCCTCAGCCGCCCATGGATGAACGTGATGCGATCGCGCGTTGGATCGAGGATGGCCTGCGTACGGCATCGGAGCAACACGCGTCGTCCAATCCCGCGTCATCGCTTCGCCGACTGACCAATGTTGAATATCAAAATACGCTTCGCGACCTGCTCGGATTTGAACTGCATATCATCGACATGCTGACTGAAGATCCGTCAGCACCCTATGAGTTCAACAACTCGGCGCGGTTCATGCGCATCGGTCCGGAACAGATCGACCGTTATCTTGAGGTCGCTCGGTTTGCAATGGACAGCGCGATAGTAGACCCCGGCGATCCCGAAGTGCACATGCAAAGAGCAGAGTGGGATGCACTCGGCGCTGATCGAGGGATGGCGCTCGATGAAATTGGAATCTGGGGTAACCGCAGGCATGCGGCCTCCGACGGCATGGGCTTGCGTGCGTTCCCTGAGCACGGGGAGTTCCGGATCAGGATTCAAGCGTCGTCGATTCTGCCCGAGGGATATCAGCAGGTGCCGCTGCGGATGGTTATGGGCTATCCGCTCAATCGCAACTCCAGCACTCTTCAGATTGCGCCAGTCGGCACAGTGCGCCTGACAAACTCACCAGATGATCCGCAGATCTTTGAATTCACCGGCCGCATCGAGAACTTTCCCGTCGAGATGGTCCGCGACAGACGCAAGCCTGATCAGCCGCCACGCCGCGTTCTGCACATCACGCCTCAAAATCTCTTTGACGATGGGACGCTTAATGACCGGATCATCTATGGCCGGATGCGGAATATCGCGATGCCGCGAGTCGTGCTCAACTGGATGGAATTTGAAGCACCTCTGGCAGATCAGTGGCCACCGGAATATCACCGTCGCATCCTGTTTGATTCCACGTTGCGCGAACAGGATCCTGATAAATATGTGCGTGAAGTTATCGCGAGGTTTATGACTCGCGCTTATCGGAGACCGGCAACTGGCGATGAGGTCGAACGGTTCGTGCAGATTTTCAGTCTGCTTCAGCCGGAATTTGAAACGATGGAAGCTGCGATGCGCGAGACACTGGCGCACGTGCTGATCTCACCTCAATTTCTTTATCACAATGAATCCTCTTCCGAATCGTTGGAACAGTACCGGCTGGCTTCGAGGCTGTCGTATTTTCTCTGGGCGAGTATGCCCGATGAAGAGTTGCTGAAACTGGCAGAGCAGGGGCGGCTCAACGATCCAGCCGTGCTTGAACAACAGGCGCTGCGAATGCTTGAAGATGAACGATCCGCAGCGTTCATTGAAGATTTTACCAGGCAGTGGTTGAGCATTGACAAGACATTGACGGTACCGATCAACCGGTCGCTTTATCCGCGATTTCTCTACGACGTTTCGGCAGGTGAACGCGCGGGTACCGAAGTGCCTTATCGCCCGACCGTGCGGGACTACATGATCGAAGAGACGGTCGGCTTTGTTGGTGAACTGATCCGGCGAAATGCCAGTGTGCTTCAAGTCGTCGATTCCGATTTTGCTTTCATCAACCAGCGATTGGCCGCACATTATGAAATTGCAGATGTTTACGGTGACGAACTGCGACCGGTCGGGCTTAAGGACGACGCGAAGATTGGTGGTCTGTTGACGCAGGGAGCGGTGCTCATTGGAAACGGTACCGGGTCAGCACCGCATCCGATCTACCGCGCAGTCTGGTTGCGCGAAGCGATCCTGGGTGACGACGTCGCGCCGCCGCCGGCAGAAGTTCCCGCGCTTACCGATTCTGCCGGCGAATCAGCAGACACAGCACTGACAATCGCCGAGCTACTGGAACGTCATCGAACGGTTGAATCATGTAACGAATGCCATGTAAGGCTGGATCCATGGGGCATCCCATTCGAACACTACAACGCCGTTGGTCGCTATCAGCCTTTGGTTCCTGAAGAAGGCACACGCGTCCGGGGATACAGCTCTGACAACTTTGAGAGCATCGAGATTTATCGCAACTACCTGGCGTCGATCAGTACTGTTGAGGTTTCAGCAACGGCGCGGGTTCCTAACGGCCCTGAGATCAATGGAATGGAGGGGCTCAAGGCCTATCTAATCGAAGAACGATCCGAAGACATCGTTGAAAATGTAGTGCGGCGTTTAATGACGTACAGCCTCGGGCGCGAGTTGACCTATCGCGACCGTTTCGCAGTAGAAGCTTTGATGAAAGAAGCCGGTGAAAACGAATATAGGTTTCGCGATATCATTGTTTCAATCTGCCGGGCGCAGGCAGATGTTGACGGCCTGAGTTCTATACTTGAAGAATAGAAATGGACTCCGTGTTGTTCGCCTCGTTGTAGCTGAGCTAGTTGCCGATTTCCCAGATCATTTGATCGATGTTGGCGGAAAAACGTTGACGAGCCGTAGACGATACGTAGCGGACACGGGTTTCTATTTCCATCGTTCCCGGTTCGACAAACCGTGACAAGTCGCCTGTTGCTTCGTGGGTGACCGTGGAATCAGCCAGCCGACTGGCGTTCCTTGAATCGACCGTCTCCCATGACGACGAGTCAAAGTTGAACATCTCGAGATGCTGGGTTACTGATTGGCGCGCAAACACTGATGACTCAAGTGTGAATGAAAAAGTTGACGGGTTCTCAGTAGGGCTGATGGCGTCTACGGACACGGTTATCCGCGACTGCGTATCAAACTGGCTTCGGCTGGCACTCAGGTCCATTCCGTCGCTGTTGGCCAGCTCCGGCAATCCACCCGACGCGTACACACCATGAACCACATCGAAAGAAGCTGGTTCTACGACTTCGATCGTTGGAAACGGAACCTTCGAAAGGTAGATCGCCATGTTGCCGTCATTGGTTCGCCCGTCTGCCCAGACGGCAAACGCGTGGCTCTCTGACGTAGCCATCGACGTGTACTCTCCGACTCCGAAGGTCTGTTGTCCCTGCGTAATGTGAGTGTGGTCGGCAGTCGCAGAGTTCAGTTTGACTGATGGGCTGAACGTCGAGCCGCCATCCGAAGACATGCTCAGATAGAAATCCGTCAACGCATCGTCAACGGGATCAGAACGTCGGTCGTACCAGGAAACGGCAAGCTGCCCTGTTGGATTCACACTGATCGCGGAAAAGTATTGATGGCTGCTGGCAACGTTGTCATCGTTGACGATTGAAGGTGTTGACCACGTAACACCAAGGTCATCGCTGTAACTCAGATAGACATTCATCCCTTCGTCGGGGTTGCCGGCAACAAAATCGGTCCAGGTCAGGTAGGCCCTGCCAGAGAATGGTCCATTGGATTTGTCGATTGCCATCTGAAGACTGTTTTGGAGACGGCTGGCAGCACCTGGCGCGAATCCCACAACATCGCGAACAGGGTTGCCGTTCGACTGATACATGCTGATTGGAGCCACTTGAACTTCCGGCGAAAAAGTCTCTGCTCCGTCCGTCGAAAAAACAGACATGATGTTGAAGGAGTCGTCGTTGTGTTGAGACAAAAAACAGAGAACGATTTCACCATCCTTTTTAACATCCAGCATGCAGTTTTGAACGTAGGGATAAGAGCCGGTCAATACGCTCTGGTTTTCGCCGATATTTCCTTGCGGATCGACGGTGAAGATGTGAATGTCCGGACCCTGCTGAGGATGAAAATATCCAACGTAAGTGTTACCGTAATGAGGAGAAGCCGGTGAATTGTCCCTTCTAATCCACGCGCGGTCAGCGGCCATCGAATCGAGTTGCAGCACCTGGTTAGTCCACGTCGCGCCATTGTCGCCCGATGTTGCAAAGTTCAGTCTCAAAATGGAGACAAAGTCCAGAAATACGAGCGACGCAGTTCCGTTGTCTCCATAGCTTAAGACTGGATCGGCCACGCCTAGATTAAACGGAGTTTGTGTCCATGTTTCAGCGCCGTCGTTACTCCGGTGCACCTGTATTGGTAGAAAGGTCCGCATCGAGGACACAATCAATTCATCATAGTTCGAAGGATTGATTGCGATCGTCAACTCCGACTCGATTCCTGACCGCTGGCTGACAAGAATTTCCTGTTGAGCGTGAGCCTGGCCGAAAACAAATCCGAGGACGGTCGCAGTGAACAGGAGCGTAGCAATCGTTTGGCGCATCATTTTTCACTTCAGCGTTTTGTTCCGTCGATTGGTCTACGACCAGTCGGTGTCGCGGTGGGAGTTGCGAATAGAGGTTCGCCGGGCAAAATCATTGAAACGCCCGCCTGGCCATTATTGTCATGGGCGCATTGAAAAGTGGGCCATGACGCAATTTTCAAACAATGAATGGCTCAGCCGGCTTCGGAAAGTACCTCTCATTCTGTCCGATTGCGCTGCGGCTGCTGGGACTGTCAGGCTAGGATAGGAAACGCGATGTTGTTGTAAATCACGATCCGCACGGCAAACGCAAGCGATCAACGGAAAGCAATCAAAGATGGCGCAGAAATCATGGCAGCTTAACCGGCGCGATATGCTTCGCGGATGTGGTGTCGCATTATCGTTGCCGTTTCTCAATGGAATGAACTGGCCCGGCGCTTCAGCGTCCGTCGTAGACAGCGTTGGTGCGACAGCAACGCCTAAACGAATGATGGTCAGCTACATCGCCTACGGTACTTATATGCCGGATGGTCCTTCGGGCGTAGTACGAGGCGGTCTCGATGCGCCGCATCACGATTGGAGCTGGTGGCCGAGGCGCGATGCCGGAGAACTGACATTCAATCAATCGACGGCTCCGTTTGAACCGCTGAAGGAGTATGTCACCTACCTGCGAGGTTTGGACCATGCAGGAGGCTGGAGCATGGGCGGTCACAGCGCTGGTGATGTTTTTGCCACCGGTGCTGACATGTCAGAGCACGAACCTACGAACAACATTTCGATCGATCAGGTTGCCGCGAACGCGCACGGTCATCTAACCCGATATGATTCGCTGGTGTTGGGAACCGAAGGCGGCACCGGCGCATACGGGATGAGCAAGACGCTTTCTCATCGAGGCCCCGGCCGGCCGATCCCATCAATGCACCGGCCTCAGGAGATCTTTAACCGTTTGTTCAACCCGTACGCGGGTCGTGGTGTCGATCAGGTGCGCGCGGGGCTGCGTCGGGACGCGAGTGTGCTGGACCTGATGATGGAACACAGCCGGAGTTTTCAAAACCGGCTGGGCCGTGAAGACAGTCGCACGATGGACGAGTATCTCAATTCGGTTCGCGAGATTGAGCAGCGGGTTGAACGGACGACCGAATGGACTCACACCGACCTGCCTGAGATCGGTCCGGATGCGATCAATCTTGATGTGGTGCATACCGAGCCGCGGGAATATATCCGCTGCATGTACGATCTGGTCTATCTGGCGTTTCGAACCGATCAGACGCGCTCTGCGACTTTGATGACCGAGAGTGAACACTCTTCGACAAGCGAACTGTGGAACTATGCAACGTACGCGCTGGGCTACAAAGGCGCGACTCACGACATTGCACACAAACGCCCCGATGAATTTTCCGGACAGTGGGATCGTTGGCGCGCGGAAAATCATGCCTATTTCCTTCAGCGCATGCGTGATACTCCAGAAGGCGATGGCAATATGCTGGACAACACAGTTGTGCTCTGGGGTTCGGCTCATCCGCATGCGTCGCACAGCAACAAGAATTACCCGATTCAGATTGCAGGTGGCAACCGCCTTGGTTTTGCACATGGATTCCAGCACGAGTTCCTTGGCAATGACAAGGTTCCGCTTTCCAACCTGTTTGTGACCATCCTCAATGCAGTTGACGTACCCGTTGAGCGATTTGCGGACAGCACTGGTAACCTTTCCCAGTTGCTGCGAGGCTGATCAGATGAAAAGCTTGATTCAACTTCTGCTCGCCCTTGCCACGCTGCTTCTTCTTCCCGCGTTGACTGATGCGCAGGATGAATCCGAAACGCAACTGCCGCGCGTGCTCATTCTTGGTGACAGTATCTACACGCAGCATGCGCGCGGAGTCGGCGCAGCACTCGAAGGTCGTTTGGAAGTTTCGATTGTTTCGGTGCCTCGTCCCGTTGTTTGCAATTCGACAACGATGCTGGAACAGATCGACGCTTTGCTGGGAGAAGAGAAGTGGGACGTGATTCACTTCAACGCCGGGCTTGGCGATCTTGTACATAAAGTGCCCGACATAGAGTCCTTCCGCGTTATGCCGATCTATTCCGGTGGTGTCGTCGCGACCGCGCCCGGGCAATATGAAGCCAATTTGCGCCAACTGGTTTCTCGACTGAAGGAGACGGAAGCAGTTCTGATCTGGGCCAGCACGACTCCGATCCGAGCATCGACTTCGCAGGTCTTCAGAATGGAATCTGAGACTGAGTACAACGCGATTGCGGCGCGAGTGATGGCCGAGGAGGGAATCCAGATCAACGACATGTACACGTATGCTCGGGATCGCATGGACATGGGGCGTCCTGCAGGGCACGGAGCCGACCCGTTCCACTATCGTGATCTTCCACTTGAGCCGCCGATGGTCTTCAGCGTGCTGACTGCGCTGGGGCTGCCTGCAGATCCAGTTCCGCCCCCGGAAACCGGGGAAGATCAGGGCTAGTCGTTTAGCTTCGGCAGTAGTCCCGCGAACCTGAGTGGGATTAACGTGTCAGATCTATAGCATGATCGCTTCGGCATATCGTCATTCGGTATATCGCTAATTAGAACGGCTTGGTTCAATTTGCCCTTGTCGTAACGCTTTTCGAAACACGGGAATCCGCGACAACATTGTTGAAAACGTGAAGTCCGGTTGTCAGATTCCCGATAGTCGAAACAGCCGTGATCAGCTAAAATTTGAGACGTCAGCAAGTGCCAATCGGCACGAGCACATCATGGGGATGTGGCGGAACTGGCAGACGCGCTAGATTTAGGATCTAGTTCCTTAACGGAGTGCAGGTTCGATTCCTGTCATCCCCACTTCAAATCTCTTGCGGCGAGGCGGACATAATACGTTTCATCAGCTGCTGTGAGCCTCCTTATCGCTCCAGCCTTCTTCTGCTAGAGCCCTTTTTTCGCCTCTCGCTCCAAAGCCGCCTCAACAACAACGAAAGGCTTCTACTCAGAGGTTCGGAAGCTGTTCGGATCGCATCGTTCGGAATCTGGAAGATTCGATAATGAAAATCGGATAAGCCGCGTTTTCACACTTTGAGCGGCTTTTCTGAGGCGTATTCGGTCAAGAAATCGAGGCGCGCTGACACTGTGTGGCATCTAGTCCAATTCGGGCTGTTCCGGTTCCAGTCATACAGGTTTATCGCATCATGAAATTAACTCGCTGTTTTCCCGGAGTCGCTGCACTCCTGTTCTTGTTCCTTCCGGGCACGGTCATTTCACAGACTGTACTGCTGGATGAAGATTTCTCAGGTTTCGCGGATGCTGTCCAGTACACCGCAGGTGCCGCGGTAACCGGTCCCGGTACGCTGGACGATTCGGGCTGGACGTTCGCCGAAACCGGGGCAACTCTCGATGAGACTGAATACGAAACTGCGTCGGGCACAGTGATCCAGAACGTGGTTAATTACGATTTTGCGCGCGATGCGAATAACAACAATCCGATGGGAGGGACGTTTCTGGTTTCTCCGACCGTTGCAGTACCTGCCGGAGAAGAATTGCTGACAACAACCGTTGTGTGGGCTTTTGATGGCGTTGGAGACACAAGTGATCAGTTTCTCGATACCGTTGTCGCATTCGGATTCGAAGATGTTGATAACTTCAACTACATCGCTCATGCAAAAGGCCAGATGGACCAGACAAACCAGGACGTAAGCTTTCGCGATGTTGACGCTGCAAGTCAGGCAAACCTCGGTAGTGCCACTGTCTCTGAGCCATTTGATGAAGACGTTTTCTACACAACAGTCGTGACTCACAATCCGGTTGCCGGAAGCGTCAACGTGCAGGTCTTCAATCCGTCGGCTGTGATGATCGTAGACGAATCGCGGACTCACTTCCGATTCCTGCAGGACGTTTCGACGGGCTATGCAGCTGCGGTCGGTTCAAACAACGACGCTTATTCAGTTCAGTCGGTCAGAATTGAAAGCGATGTCCTGCCTCCACCGCTTCCAGCTCCTCTTGCTGAAGCGGACTTCAATGACCTGGTTCCCGGTGCTGTACAGAATCAGATGGGTGGAACCGGCTGGGGACTGGCAAGCAGTTGGGGCAACACCGGAACAATTGATGTGATCGCCGGTGACCTGGTTGCTCCCGTTTCAACCAACTACGGCATTGTTCAGTCAGGAACCCCGCAAAGTCTGCAAGGTAGCAATACCGGCGGTCGGCAGACGACTCGCGAGACCGAGGCGCCGTTGCAGGGAACGGTCTGGTTCTCGTACCTGATGAACAACCCGACGATCAATTCGCGTAGCGGCATTACGTTCAACCGGAACAGCTCCGCGCCATCTAATCCGCGTATTGTGGCCACAGGTGACGAGGTTCGGATCGCACTGGCATCTCTTCAGGCTGCAGGTACAGGAGTTCCTATTAACCTCGGAGAAACCTATCTCATCCTCGGTCGATTGACACTCAATCAGACGGGCGATGAAACACTTGAAGTCTGGGTGAATCCCGATGTCTCCGGTGGCATTGCCGGACTTCCAGCTCCGGATAATACTTTGATTGAAGATGCGTCAATTCTTGACGTTGGTCTTAACAGAGTCGGAGTCCAGTCCTACGGCTCTGACAACATCGGCGGAATCATGGATGTTGTCCGCGTCAGCGATACCGCAACCGCTTTTGAAGACGTGACTGGAATTGCCGGTGGAGCGCAAACCGTCTTTCCAACTTCGATAACACCCGTCAATGGAAACGTACAGTCGGGCGGAGTTCCTGAACTGACATTTAGCGACAACACCGACTTCTCCATGGCCCGACGTTCTGCGGATATCCAGGCCCGAATTACTTACGAGGTAAAATCGGTCAGCCCGGTCGCGATGCCGGCAACATTCGAAATCACGGTGGAAGGGTCAGTGTTCGCCAGACCGGCAGTGACACAGACTGTCGAGCTGTTCGATTATGACACCGGAACCTGGGAGCAGGTTGATACACGTAACGCATCCCGTTTCGGTGACACCGTCGTAACGATTGCTCCCGGTGGTGACCTTTCGAGGTTTGTTGAGCCGGGAACCAACTGCATCGAAGCAAGAATTCGCTTTGTGGCAGCGGCTCAACGGGCGCTATTCACATCCAACACCGATCAGGTCGTCTGGACGATTGAGTAGGTTGAGTACTTGAGCGCCTTGCTGTTTGAACACTTCCCGCCATCGACGTCACTCGCGATGGCGGGATTTTTTTGTACTCGACTGCGGAACGTTGATGGGCATGACGCAACCGTTCTTGCGCAACGTGGCATCATGGACACAGCGGCGATGAACCAGAGTGGCTTCGCTGCATGTTCTGCTTGGGGATACGGCCCCTGGACATCCGTGCGCTGGCTCAGGGCAGCGCAGCGACTGAAATCAAAAGCGGATTCGAAGTGTAGATCCGGCGCGACTGCTAAGGCTGCTGATTTCGGGCTGCGGAAGAAGCAGAGTGTCGCGGTTGATCAAGGCGATCTTTAATTGAGAAGGAGCTTCGATGGCGAGAACAAAGAGGTTGGCGATATTGCTGGCGGGAGTTGCGCTTTGCATTCATTCGCACCGTGCACTTGCTCAGGAAGTGCTTTACGCAACATCGTTCGAAGATGTTTCTGCCGGCCCGATAGAGTCTCTAAGCATTGATGGTGTCGACGTAGTTTCCACGGGAGAATGTAACAACATTAATCAGCAGTTTGCGAAATCCGGATCTCAATGTCTGCAAGTCACAGGAGACGCTGAACACCCTGTGAATCTTGTATTACCTGAGGCACTAAAGTCAGTACGTGGACTCAGTTTCTACGCCGGGCGCTACACCAGCCGTCGCCCGTTCGAGTTTTCGGTGCAGGTCCAGCAGAACGATGTCTGGTGGGAAGTTGCCAGCCTCGACTTTGTGGTCAAAGTCAGGAAAAAGGGCAACCAGTTGAGAACGCCGGTCATTCTCGCCTTGCCCGAAGGCAGCACGACAGCGATCCGTTTTGTGGTCCGTGCGCCCGAAGACAGCGGCGTCTTGATCGACGACATTAAGCTTTATAGTGACCTGCCGGAAGAGCTCACAGATGTTCCCCGTTTCGATCCCTTTCAGCATCTACCGGAGCATTTTGATCTTCCGGCTCCCGACGAAACCGAGCCGGTAAAGATTGCTGATGTTGCAAACAGCAAGGGGTATCTTACGGCGTTGTTTCTGCTGACTAACAAAGACACAGCGCGCGGCACGATTCGGTTCTCGCTGATACGTGATGAGAACGACAACCAGCGGTGGACGATCACAAAGCAAAATAGAGGTGACGAGGCGCCCGTCGAAGTCGCAGTTCTCTGGAAAGACGACTTTACGTTGAACTTTCAGTGGAGAGAGGACGCGGCCGCAGATCAGGATGTCAACTATCTGCGGAATGCTGTAATCAAACTCGAAACGTTCAGGGAAGTCTACGTGAATCTCCGCGCGCCGGTTGTGGTTGAGGGATTCAAGCTCGAATCCGATTTGCCGGACGTCAGGGCGCGGGTGGAGGCTTCATGGTTACCAAGGAGCGGCGCGATCGTTGTTGAGTTGAAGGATTTTCCTGACCGTTCGATTCCATCAGTCTGCTCACCTGAACTGGTAACCAGAAAACCGGCGCGGATGTACTTCACAGGTGATGCTGCCCGTGCCTTCGTCTGGCTTGAAGTGGACGCGAACACCCGGACCCTCGGCTCGATCAATGCCGGCTTGAAAGTCCTGCTTGAGGGTGAGTTGATGGATTTGAGGCCGGATGAAATTCCTGAATACCGCGAACGCTACCGGCAGATTGAGGCCGCACTCAGGGTGCAGCTCGCGGAGATGTCAACTGAAGAGCAGAGGGAACAGCTACGGCCGCCCACTAGAGCAGCAAGAATCACAAAAGAGGCTTTCGACGAGTATGCCAGCGTCATGAGCGATGTCGTCGGACAGGACATACCGGTCGCTGCCTACTACGTTGTTGAGGGAAGAAGAGTGCTGATCGCACGGACTCCCGGTGTTCCACTCTTCGATGGACAGGTGGATAACTTCGGGGGCTAGTCAACGAACTTCACAAGATTGCGCAGTTATGTGCAGTAGGATCTCTATGCGCAGTTCAAGCGGTTACTACCATGCGATTCCCGCCACCGGCAGCTGATTCCTATTCGATCGTCCAGATAAATTGATCCGTGTTTGACGAGAATTGCTGGCGTGGATTTACCGACCGGTAACGAACCCGTGCCTCGATAGTCAGAGATCCGGGTTCGACGAATCTTGAAAGATCACCATTAACCCCGATGACCGTTGCCGTGTCACTGAATCGCGATGCGTTTCGTGAGTCGACAAGCTCCCAGTTCTGCGCATCGTAGTTAAATAGCTCCACGGACTGCGTTACGGCTGATCTTGCAAACACAGAGCCCTCAAACGTGATGCTCATTTGTGAAGGATCAGCAACAGGGCTGACTGATTCAACCTCAAACTCTGTGCGCGATTGAATGTCGAAGGAGTTGCGTTGCATTGTGTAGTCTGTGTTATCGCTGGCTGCGATATCGAGGACGCCGCCACTGACGAATTCGCCGCGCGTGGGTGTAATCGTGTGCGCGACAACGAAGGTCGGGTCTGCATAGATCTCGAATTCATACACGCGGACTGTTTCATCCGTTGCTTCATTAATCAGCAGCCGGACTTCATCTGCAATAACAGGTGGAAATTGTATTGTGATCGCCGAGTTGTTGTTTCCAACGCGATAGGCAATGTCCTGCCACGTACCGTTAACGCGACGTTGAATTGAAAACTCTCTCAGGGCATGGCGATACTGTGTTTCACCGTATCCGTTGTAGATGCGCACCTGGCTAAGCAGATAGGGCTGAGTCAAATCAACTGCCAGCCAGTGGGGTGTATTGGCGCTGCCGGGCGTCAGCCAGCGGCTGTCATCGGTAAGTTTGTTTCCATCAACGGCGTTGAAGCCGGGGTCGCCTGAGCGTTCCGAACTTGTTGTAACCGGTTTTCCAATCGCGACATTGACGAGCCCTGACGTTGACGGTTCGAATTCCGAGTTGTTGATGAAGTTCAGGGCATGGAGGTTGAAGATGTGCCAGGCCGAATAGGATCTTTCGCCCAGACCTATGCTCGCAACGTTATAAGCGGTGTACCAGAAGATCGTCGTGTCCCGGTTCTGCCCGAAGCGCTGATGGGATGCGCGGACGAAACCGGCATCTCGCCGGTCGTCTGCAGTTGTTCCGGCCGGTCCCATGCCGACGAGGTCGCGACCAAACGAGTTGTTGGTTCCAAGCTCGGTAATAATGACATTGCTACCAATCAGATCGAGATCGTCCATCCACTTTCCGACATAGTGAGCCTGCCACTGTTCGACGGTCCAGTTTTCCCTTTCGCTGGTGATACCTGAAAACTTTGAATAGGCGTGCAAAGACCAGACGATGTTGTTGAGCCCGTCGAGACCGTTGACCAGAGTCGAGCTGAACTTCTGGCCGAAGGTTGTCCCCTGGACAACGATCGGTTTGTCAAACCACGCGGCCGCAGTTTCATCGCGCTGTTGCTGAGTCAGATTCTGCCAGCCGACGTTGCCGTGCGGGCCGACTTTCTTCCAGACCTGTCGCACGTAGTCACGCCATCCGGATGCCGAACCGTCAGGTTCGTTCTGGATTTCAAAACCCGATATGGAGCCCATCAGCCCCCTGTCATTGAGCCGGTTGATTACGAATTGCCATAGCGCTGCGTCGCCGACGGCATCCTGAATCTTGCTGCTTCCATCCCCGTAGGCTCCCCAGAAGACGATCATGACTTCGTTGCCGTGATCGATCACCTCTTCGACACCATCAATCCACTGTTCAAGGTCAGCCGGATCCAGTGCCATGTTACGGCTCCAACCACAACGGAACGTCGTGAAGCCCCCATCGACGATGTTGTCCATGTAGTCCAGCGACTCAACGAGCGTGCTGTTCGGGTCAGCGTTGAATCGCAACCAGTCGAGTTTGTTGTCACCGTCGGTGTAGGCGTTGTTGAAGCCGATTCCGACACGGCCATTGCCAAGCAACGTTCCGTTTTGAGCCGACAAGGGCGCCGTCAGGAAAAGGACGGAGACGGTTGAAGCAGCGAATATGGCTGTGAGGTTCATGGTTCGACCAGCAGTTGGGGTGATGAGATTGGAGTTCCGCTGTAACCGGTTACCGATATGTGAGAATGGCGCTGGCGGTAGTATCTGCGTCTGTTGAGAAGCGAATCCAATACGCGTTGAATGCGGCTGGAAATTCGTGGCTGGTAACCTCGCCGGCCGGGACTTCAAACGTCTGGTATTCCACCCAGTCTCCTGAGCCGGAAATGTCGACTTCGGCTGTTATCGAAACCGTGGAGTCACTAGTGTGCGAAAGCTCGAGAGACTTCTGGTCGTAACCTGTCATCAAATAGGGGTCCGAGGCCTCGCCGGCAGAGACGCCGGAGTCTTGCCATGGACCACCGGTGCCGACCGGCTTGCCGAACTTCCACAGGTCATCAACAACGCCTGCCCAGAGGGCCGCCTGTCCATCGTCGGAGCGGATAATATGAGGATTGTCGGCACTTGCGCCGTTTTCAATTCCGCTGATGATCAGCATGCCACGATAGCTGCAGTAGTCTTTGATGCGTCGGTTGTGTGTACAGATCGGCCGGATCTTGGGAAAGCCGCCGGCGTTGCGTGCGGGCAGTTCGTAGAACGTACCGTGTGCGTTGAACAGGTCGCGTTCGGTAACCACTTCGCGGTCAACTCGACATGGCCCCATTGCTCCATCTTCATCAAATGCAGCTGCGCCTTTCGGCAGACGCCAGCGATTGCCGTCATCATCGACGTAGATCACGGAGGCAGAATCAGCCTCAAGGATGTCCTCAGGGATAGCCGATTGTTCCAGCGACCATTGCAGGCCGGCTGCATCGTCCACCTGGCTCAAATTCATTTCTGCGTCAAGTTCGTAAAACGTGTGAACCGTTGACGAATCGCCGGAGTGGTTTGTCGTGACCAGCGCAAGAGTACGCAGGTCGGCTCCGCGGACGCGAACGATACCTCCGTTGACATCCGTCGAGCCAGCTCCCGCGATACCGTCAAACATCGAGTCAGCATTCACCATGCGTTCGTCGTTGCTGCTGTACTGAAACTGAGCGGTGACATTTTCACCGACGTCGCGTGACCGAACGCGGATCCATTCTCCATCTGTCGAGGAAAGATCGATCCACTGTGGCGTTCCGGCAACCAGGGTCACCTCGTGCGAGAGTTCCCACTCATTGTTTCCTTCAAAATCGACTTCCAGATCGAGACTGATGTTGGTGCTACAGGTCAGAAAAAGAGTCTTGTGATCAAATTCGCTGAGAAGGAACGGGTCGGATGCTTCGCCTGCCCCTACGGACTCGTTCAGCCAGACGGATCCGCGCCCCAGTGGAGGCCCGAGCTCGTCAAGAATGCCTCTGTCGGTGAACCAGAGATTGGAATGAGAAATGCCGGGGCTGACGAGTTCGCCTTTTGCGCGCCGGGTATTCAGGAATTCATTTTTTGCCGTGTCATCGCAGCCGAATACGAGCCGGTCATTCCACACACAATAATCACCGATGACTTTCAGGTAGGTGGAACGTGGACCGATACCCGCGGAGTCTTGTCGTGAAAATGTTCTTGGAAAACGCCAGAACATGCCATGCATGTTCATGACCATGTCTTCTTCGCCGATGTCATGAATCCGGGGCCATTCGGTGTTCCACCCATGAGCCCCATCGTAGCAATGGGAGGCTTTCGGTAGCCGGTAGGTGTACCACTGGCCATCGTCCAGTAGCAGGAGCAGAAGGGACTTGTGATCCCAGCCAATTGCCCAGACCGGATCGGTCTCAGGGTTGTCATTTCCGTAGATCCCGCCGGGGCCGCGAATGTCGGTGAACTGGTTGCGAAGGATGACCTTCCATTGCTCGCTTTCACCATCCCATTCTGCGAGGCAACCCGACGGAACATCAGGCCGTCGTTTTGCTTCGGGAGCCGCGTCACCGTTATTGGCGTAAATCAACCGGCCTTGTCCGGAGAACAGGCCTTTGCCGTGATAGCCCGGGAGGTTTGCGATTGCCCTGCCGTCAACCGGCCGGTTCCCGTGCGAGTGTCCGGTCTGTTGCTGGTAATCTGCAAAGTGTTCGGTTACTTCAAGTGTTTCAAGATCGACTGCATAAATGCCTTCCTCCATTGTGGCATAGTAGACCTTGCGTTCGGGTTCGAAGAGATGAGCGGCAGTTCCTGTCAGCCTGCCTCGCATCATTTCCGGTGTTATCACCCGGACGTTTCCTTCTTCATTGATGACATAGGGACCGATGAGCAGTTGATTGGTCGGTCGATGAATCATGCGGTTGGCAGGTGTTCCACCAACACTGTCTTCAAACTCCGAGATGCTCAAATCCGATGTTATCTCGTAGAGTTTGTCTTGAGAACCTTCTGGATAATGAGGCCCATAGGTAATAACCCATAGCTTTCCTGCCCAGGGCACGACCGCACCGGTCCCACACTCTCCATGCGGATTGAAATACGCAAGGTGAGGGTAAATGCCGCTGAAACAAGCTGGCGATTCAGGTTCCTCTGCGACGCATCGGGTCGTATTTCCAGCAACGGAATAGACCAGCGCAATTGCAAGAACAATATTCGCGACAGTCGTAGTGTCGATTAGTCTAGTCAGGTTGTTCAACGGGGTATTCCTTGTCGTACAGGGCGCGGTTCTTACTGGCCCAATGATTCGAACTGATCCAACGAGGCGTATCGGCAAGCCCCTCTTCCCACTGCGCGAGACGGTTCATTAATTCGTTTGTCAACTCAGGATTTGCGGAGGCAAGATTGTTCTGTTCACCGGGGTCTATGGCTAGATCGTATAGCATCGGACTTCGGTGGGGCGTACGGACAAGTTTCCAGTCGCCGAAACGGATTGCGGCCCCACGTTGGGCGATGCGCCAACACAGTGTTTCATGTGGTGAGCCGGCGTTTTCACCGGACAGATACGGAACCAAGTTGGCACCATCAAGTCGCTCCTGATCCGCGTCGTCAATGGCTCCCCCTGCTGCCGCAATAAACGTCGGCGTAAAGTCCAGCGACGAAACCGGACTGTCAAAGACGATCCCCGACGGTAACTTCTCCGGCCAGCAATAGATCATCGGAACACGCATTCCGCCTTCCCAGAAAGTACTCTTCTGTCCGTTGTATGGAGCATTGATCGATTGACTCGTTCCGTTAACAACACCGCCATTGTCGGACAGGAAAACGATCAGGGTGTTTTCAAACTGGCCGGTGTTTTTGAGATGCGCGGTCAGTCGCCCCACGTTCTCGTCCAGACAGTGCTGCATCGCCAGAATCGTACGACGGTTCCTGTTCTCAATATGAGCAAATCGCTCAAGGTCTGATTCTTTCGCCTGCAGCGGCGTGTGCGGAGTGTCGTGAGCGAGGTAGACAAACCATGGCTCACCTTCCGCGGCCGAGTCAATGAAATTGATCGCCTCTACGGTGTACCAGTCAGTGGTGTAGGGAACATCAATATTCTGTACAGGTTCTTTCTGGCGGTAGATCTGTCTGTCTTCCACCTTTGGAAAATAACCATGCCCCTTAAAGCGACCGAAGTAATAGTCAAAGCCGTGATTGTTGGGGTGAAAACGGTCTTCAAATCCATGGACGCCCAGATGCCACTTTCCAATGCAGGCGGTCCGGTATCCGAGTGATTTCAGCCGCTCCGCGATCGTGATCTCTTCCGGCGGCAGACCGATCTGCTCACGCACATAGAGCCCGCCTGAATCCACAATGTTGTGCTCAAATCCGAACCTGTTCTGATATCGTCCCGTCATCAGACCAGCTCTTGATGGAGCGCATACGGTGCTCGTTACGTAGCCGCTTGTGCATCTGATTCCCGCGTCCGCCAGCGCGTCGATGTTCGGGGTTTCGATCTGATTTGAGCCATAACAACTCAAATCACCATGACCCATATCGTCAGCCATGATTACCAGAATATTGGGTCGGTCATCAGCGTCGGCAAACGATGTAGCAAATGCGACGAGTGCAACAGCGCTGAAGAAGAAGCGTATGTTTTGGATTGTCCTGTACATGTTGATGATTTGTGCGTCCTGGAAAAAAAAGTCCGCTCAGATGAGCGGACTTGTTGTGCGTTCAACCTGTGCAATCCGCTAACGTCGGCGACGCAGAACGAATCCGATCGCTCCGATTCCGAGTAGAGCTGCGGATGCCGGCTCCGGAATCTGGTTGACCGTTGTTATAGTAACGTCATCGAGCCGATGGATACGGGGATTTGATGTTGAGTTGTCAACAAAGTAAAACCGGAAATCGACACTGCTTCCACTGGCGAGAGAGCCTAAAGCAGTTATGTCAAAAGACTCAAATACCTGGTCTCCAGCCGTCGGGCGGCTGTTGTCCAGGACCTGGCCGAAGCCGTGTTCATTGCCACTAGTGAAACCCGCGAGGCTTGACATCGCGTAGATTCTGAAATCGGCGCCCGTAAATCCGGACGTGAACCAGTAGTTGAACCCTACCGACTCAAGCTCAACGTCACTGCCAGATGTGTTAGTCAAGGTGAATCCATAGTACGATTCGGCAGCGATCGCTTCCGCAAGTGTGTCCCCATCCGCAGTTGTAGTTCCGGTGGCGGGCGTCCGGACAAATGTAGTTTCTGTACCTGCCGAAATCCCGGTCGATGCCACGCCCGCGCCATCGAGCCATCCGCCCGCAGACAGGTCCGAGCCGGTAAGACTTCCTGAAGTTTGGGACGCGCTTCCCCCTGCAAAGTCATAGTAGACCGCTATGTCAGCCATCGCTGAAGCTGCAGTGATCGAAGTGATAAAGCCAAGGCAGAGGACGAAAGATAGGTTTGCAAAACGGGTCATTGAAGAAAATCCTGCTGAGTCATGAGTTGAATCTGGAACGGCTATATGAATGCCTTCGATGTAACTTCCCGGGGCCAGAAAGTACGTGCGCAGCCTTCTCAAGCCGCCCAGCTAAGCAGGGCGCCCTGTTGCGTGCACAATTGTTTGGTTTGCCGTGCCGTGGGAATCTGTACCAAAAAACTGGAAATTCCGGCCCCGATTTCCGCGAAGCCGTAAATCAGGAGCTGGTAACGCGTTTTCGCAATGCTTCTTCGCATCTCAGCAGCCATTTCTGCTGAATCACGTTTTCAGATGTAAAGGAACCGGAGTTGATGACACAGAAGGCCGTGGAGGTCGATCGAGACCGGCATGATGCTTCAAACGTGGCAGATAGCAGGGAGAGAATGCTGACTGAAGACGAAATGGTTCGCCTGCTAATGCGTGAACGGGTCAGGATTCTTGGCTACGTGCGCTCGATCGTGGGGCACGCGGAGATGGCTGAAGACATCTTTCAGGAGGTGGCCGTCGTCGCATTGCGAAAGCGATCGGAGGTTACTGAATTGCGTTCGCCGGGCGCGTGGTTCCGGAAGATCGCGCGGCTGCAGTCAATGAATGCGATCCGCAAGAAAAAAGCAGCGGGCCTCGATCCGGCAGTTCTTGATCTTCTGGATGCGGTCTGGGATCAGCGTGATCTTGACGGCTCGCTGCGTGTTGAGGGCTTGAGGGAGTGTATCGGGAAGCTTCCGGACAAGATCAAAAGAGTCGTAGAGCTTAGATACAACCAGTCGCTGGGTTCGCAGGTTGTGGCAAATCAGTTGAGCCTGCCGATTAATACAGTTTACGTGTACGTTTCGCGCGCTCATCGAATGCTCAAGGATTGCATCGAGCGCTACGTTGCAAGGAAGACACAGCAGCAGGGTAGTTAACATTGGACGACAAAAATTCTGTGAACAACGATAGCACCCCGTTTGAGTGGAACGAAGATGCGGCAATTTTGATGTTGCGGTATCTGGACGGAGACTTGAGCGCTGAGGAGACGGTGACTCTGTTCAAGATGCTCGAGGAAGATGGTTCGCTGCGGGAGCAGTATGTGGACCTGGTCGTTCAGCATCAGGCGATAATCGAAGGCGGGCTCGACGATCACAGTGACAAGCTTCGCGCTGAAGTTCTGCGCGCCGCCGGCCAGCTCGAGAAGAAGCAGGGGGGTGTCTTTCCACGCGTGACCGGTGGTAGTAGCGGATGGCAGATGCCGACGTTTCTAGTGTTCAGTGTCGTTGTGGCCTGCATCACCGGCTGGATGGTCTGGAGTGCAAATAACCAGCCGGAATTCATGTCTGGCTTTGGTCCCGGCGACTCTGCCCCTGCTGTGGATCAGCCAGCCATGATTCCGGTAGCGACGATTTCAAGAGCGCTGGGTTCCGACCTCGAGGCTCACACAGGTCTCACTTCGGATGATCAACTCGCCGCTGGCGATGTGGTCAGTTTTGGTGCCGGTGTTGTAGAAGTCGAGTTTGAGCAGGGAGCCATGGTTGTGCTTACCGGGCCGGCCAAGATGCGCGTCGATGGGATTGATGCAGCAACACTGTTCTTCGGAAGGTTGGCAGCGAACGTCAAAGAAGAGGCTATCGGGTTCAAAGTTCTGACACCCGACGCAGAAGTCACCGACCTGGGAACCGAATTTGCGGTTGTCGTGCCGGAGGATGGTCAAACGCGTGTCAAAGTCATTTCCGGCATCGTTGACCTTGCTCCGGGCACTGACCCCGGGAACAAGACACGGTTAAACGCGGGCGATGCGCGGCGGGTTAACGGAGATTCTGAACTTTCCACGATTAACAGCGATTCCGCCTCCTTTGATGGCGTGGTCATCAATCTTCAGTCTCCGAATTTCTCGATTCCGGCTACCAGAGACGCCTATGTCATCGGGGGCAGGTTTGCCGATACAGTCCAGCACCAGACAATCAGTGACAAGATGCCGTTTCCGGAGGCGGTCAATTGCCTGCTGGTGAAACATGACATGGTCTACACCAACTTCAACCGGATCGGGTTGATGGGTTTTGATCTCGGTGAGGTTGACCGTGACAAGGTTGTTGCCGCACGTCTTGTTCTAAACGTCGTGCCTAACACGATCGCTGAATCAAAAGAGCCTGATCACCATGTTCTGGAGGCTGATCGACTCTGGAGGTTCTCTGTGCATGGCGTCTGGGATGACGGAATCGAAGACTGGAACGAGCAGGATGTGACCTGGAATACCACACCGGGAATCGATCATCAGTCTATTTCCGGTGAGATGATCGGTTCAGGAGCACCGATGCTGCTAGGGCAGTTCTATGTGCGTGGTGAAGGCGTTTATGGAGACGAAGTCGTGATCGAAGGAAAGGAGCTGGTTGATTTCCTGCGTTCGGATCAGGACGGCAACATCACGATGCTGCTCAGACGACTCAGTGGCGATATCCGGTCCGGCAAACACGATCACACGATTCATGGATTTGCCGGACGCGAGCATCCGGACCTTGCTCCGGCAACACTCGAAATCTGGACCGTTGGTCAACAGGTCGATTCGGGTGGAACGACGGACAGTGAACAGGAATAAAATTTCTTTGCTTGTATTTATCTATTTCATCAATGGAGACGATTATGAACCGCTCACGAAAAGCATTCACGCTGGTGGAATTGCTGGTCGTCATCGCGATCATCGGCATTCTCATCGGTATGCTGCTACCTGCTGTTCAGCAGGTTCGCGAAGCCGCGCGAAGAACGACTTGTCTGAATAATATCCGGCAGATCGCACTCGCCTGTCACAACTTCGAAAGTGCAAACGAACGCTTTCCAGCTGCGACGCAGTTTGTCATTCCCGACCTGACGAACCCCGGGAACAAGGACTATGACTATCTCGGATACCTGACGTACATTCTGCCGCATGTGGAACAGACGAGCCTGTTCGAGCTTTGCGACTTCGAAATGAACGACCTGACAAATCCCAACAAGTGGGATCTGTCAACAAACAAGCTCGGCATTGCTCTTTGTCCATCCGGACCGAACCAGTATTCAAGTATGGAATTCATCGGTATTCCGGCAAATGAGCTGTACACGACTCACTATTACTGTATCTCCGGTCCCATCGGGCAGAATCCTGCAACGGGTCAGGACTACAACTTCAAGGCGACCGGCCACGGGGGGATTTCAACCGAAGGTATCTTCTGGACTCACGGCCAGTGGGGATATCTCAGCAAGAAGAGCCGCGGTCATGGTCAGATCAGGGACGGAGCTTCCAACACACTTCTCATCGGTGAGAGCTCGTTCGGAGAAATCGACGAGTCGCTGATGACGTTCTGGGGCAGGCCCTACCGGCCCTGGTCGCGTGGTGGAACATGGTCGTATTGCTCGGGTATGCGAAACATCAAGTATCCGATTAACGCCTACGATTTTGACTCTGCGACTACCAAGCACAACAACATCAACATGGGCAGCGACCATCCGGGCGGTTGCTCGTTCGCGCTGGCAGACGGTTCGACCCGTTTCGTTCGCGAAACCATCGACATGAGCGCCTACCTTTCGTGGGCCAGTGCCGCTGGAACCGAAGTGGAAGTCGGTGATGAATAGATAGTTCTGGTTCCAACGGTGAGACCGGCCTGTCCAGGCCGGTCTTTTTTTCAATGCTCTAACAAATTGCTCGGGTCAAATGAACAAGCGAACTTCTGAAAAACTGCTTGCGGTTCTTTTTGTGGCGACGTTGGTATTCCCACTCGGAGTATTGAGCGGGTGCTCGGGGAATGAAGATCCGCGGACCATACAGATTTCCGGTACCGTTACTCTCAACGGTGAACCGATCAGGAACGGCAAGATTTCATTCTCGCCGGACACACAACAAGGCAACTCGGGCCCGATGGGTGTTGCACGGATCAAGGATGGAAAGTTTGACACGACCGATATCGGTGGTCGTGGAGTTGTCGGCGGCCCGCATCGTGTAGAGATCGAAAACCTTCTGCCTTCGCCGGGAGACGGAGAGGAAGAAATCATCGAGGGTGCACCTGCTCCTTCACAGAACCCGATTGAAGGCGGGCACTTTGAGGACTGGGACATCCCAACCGATGCTGCGAACCCGATTACAAAAAATTTTGAGATAGATGCGTAATGCCGACCAAACAGCGAAGAAAGAACCGCCGGACTGCGCCCGCGTATGACATTCTAGAGATGCGCAGGCTTCTCGCCGGCGTATTGTTCGGCACTAACGGGCTGGAGGCTTCAGGGCCGGTTCAACACTTTGACTCAGGTGAATCGATAGTCTATCCGGCGATTAACCTTGCTCGTTTTCAAAACACGACAGCAGATTCGTCCAGCGACGGAACCAGGCCCGAAGAAGCAACTGATGGAATCGTTTCGAATGATTCGCGTTGGTGGACAAACGAGGCAGGTCCACACTGGCTGGAAGTCGAACTGACTGCCCCTTATCCGATCGGATCTGCGCAGTTGTTCCTCGGCAAAGACGATTCGTACGCCGTCAGTTCATTCGAGGTACAACACCATGACGGTAGTTCCTGGCAGACGCTGGCGAGTGTATCCGGAAACACGGCGACTGATCTGAATCTTGTCTTTGCCAGTCCAGTTACTGATTCAACACGATTCCGCTTCTATTCGACCGCTGGAACCGTGAGGGTCAAAGAGTTTGTTCTACTTCCACCTGCTCCAGGTGGTGGCGGTCATCCGTTGGGGACGGGCGTGAACTTGAATCTGGCCTCGCAACGGGCTCCGATCGTCTCGTCGGTCAACAGTACGAATTACGCCATAAGGGCGAACGATGGATTTGTTAACGATGATTCGCGATGGTTGTCCGAAAACTCTTCCGGGCCACATACGATTGAGCTGCAGATCCCGACAGTCCACGAAGTAGGTTCACTGCATCTCTATTCAGGGTTTGAAAACGGTTCTCCGCTGGCGGATTTCGACATTCACTACGCAAACGGTAGCGGATGGACTGCAATTCCCGGCGGAGCGGTTTCGTCAGGAGCTCTCAACGGCAATTCTGTAACCGGCAACAGTTCAAACGAGCTGGTCGTCAATTTTTCACAGCCCGTTTCTGCAGAGAGAATCCGGCTGACGTTTACGCAGGCATACGGGCGTATTCGGGAAGTCGTGGTGTTGCCGGCCAACGTCACCGTAGCGGGTGATTCCGGATACGACGTCGGGACGTCAGTTGAAATCCGTCCGCGTCCGCGAACCAATTTCAGAGACTTTCATGATTCATGGTATCGTCTCGCTTCAAGAACCAATGACAACTCTCTGATTTCGTCAGCGCAGGGAGCCTCGCAGGCGGATGGCTCAACGACCGATGCCGAGAAGCGATTCCAGCTGCTGTACTCATACTCAGTGGATGCATATCGCATCAGAAACGCGGATTCGGGAAAGGCGATCGAAGTCGCAGATGCTTCATTGCTCGCCGATGCGGCAATCGTCGAAGGCGACTATTCCGCAGCGCCTCATCAGCTCTGGAAACTTGAGCAAACACAGAACGGTTACTACCAGATCGTAAATCTGTGGTCGGGAATGGTGCTTGAGACGGACAGTGGATCGCCGGCTGTTGTAACTCAGCAGGTCCGTGACGTCTCGAATAATCCGGTAAATCGTCAGGAGTGGATTCCCTATCACCAGGCTGACTACTTCAAGAAGGGAACAGGCGGCTGGGTAGGGCAGTACAACACTGGTTGGGCATACAACTGGTCACGAAGTGATCCTTCGCTTGGCAAGGATCAATTCTATGCGCCGATGCAGCATCGAGAGGGTTGGCCGGATCTGACGACTCTTCATCGTCGCTATGCCGATTGGAACAACGATGTGAAGCCTGCCTATCTGCTCGGCTTCAATGAGCCGGATCGTCCTGACCAGGCCAACATGGGTGTCGGCCGTGCAATTGAGTTGTGGCCGCAGCTTTTGAATATGGATGTGCCGTTATTGTCCCCCGCGCCGGCTCAGGGTGGCGAGGATTGGTGGCTGAATGACTTCATGGATCGTGCTGACAATCGAGGGTACCGAGTCGATTACGCGGGTGGCCACTGGTACTCGGGTCCATCGGTTGACAATTTGTTTGCTCATATTGATGACGTCCAGAACAAAGCAAACGGTAAACGGGTCTGGCTGACTGAGTTTTCTGTCGTGGATTGGTCGGGTGGATCGGGTAACTGGTCCGAGGAAACGAACTACAACTTTATCCTTGAATTCCTTTGGCGGGCCGAATCGAAGGCGAATCTCGGCAAGTATGCACTGTTCCTATTCTCAGGCAGCTCTCCGCAAAATCCATGGACCCTGTCCAATCCGCGCTCGAACTTCTTCAGCGGTGGTTCATTGACACCTTTTGGCAAGGCCTTCGCATCCTGGGACGGCGACAAAACGATCCACGACGATGCGCCTTATCTGATCCACAACCGCAATGCACGCCATCGCCTGCGCAACTCTCCGGGAAGCAACGGGCCTTCGGAGTCATGGATTCGTAGAGAAGACGCCAGTGTGCAGTGGCAACTTCGTGATGCCGGTAATGGTTCGAATTACATCGATTCTGCCGCCGACGGCCGGCGACTCCGGTACGACGGAACGACCCTGGATTTTGCGCCGGCAGGCACGACCGGACCTGAAGTCGAATGGACGATACAGAGAGAGCAATACGGCTGGCACAATATCATCCATGCGGATACCGGCGAGTATCTGCGACTGGTGCGGCAGAACAACTCGAGCAATGCGCCGACTAACCAGTATTTCGAGATGGTCAGCGCTTCAGCGGCGGCCGGCTATACGAGTACTGACTGGTGGTTTGTTAAGCCACACAATCCCGTTTCGCTTCAGCAAGTGCCGTTTGGTGCGGACTTCGGGCCGGCTGAATCGAGTACCTATCAGAACTATCTTCACGTTGATGGAACGACTGCTCACACTTCGACGACTAACTTCGGCTGGCTCAATGACCTCTCCAGTGCAGTCGAGTTCACTACACAGAGAGGTAATGATCTGGTTCGAGACGGGATGTCTTTGCGGCGCGGTACCTTTGTTGCTGATGTTCCCGATGGTCAGTATCAGGTAAACGTTCACCTCGGAGTGGTCAGGAAAACGGATGCGATGCAGATCAGTGTTGAAGGCATTGCTGATACGTTCACACCGGCGGCAGGGCCGAACGTTGTGAAGTCGTATCTGACAACGGTCAACGACGGTCAGCTGTCCGTTTATCTGGATGGTCTCACTGGATTGAATAACAAGATTCGGTTGTCCGGAATCAGCGTGGACGTGGTCTCTTCACGGCCCGCCGAGTCAGGTAGCCCGACAGACGCACCCGATGGAAAGTCGATTGGATTGAGGATTCATCCGGATGCTGATCCCTTTTCCGCGCTGGCCGGGGAAGCGACGGTCACCGACGCTTCATCCTTCAATACCGAACCACGTTTCTCCCGGAAGCTTTTCGGATCATTGCAATCTCATGAAGTTGTTCCACTAAGGCGGGAAACTGATTCTGCCAATCTGTCGAACGAGGAATCCGGCAACAGGTTTGCACTCATGTCAGCTGATGAGCTGGCCGGCCTCTATGACGAACTTCAGCTCAACGAGTTTTTTCTCCCGGAGAATAGAAGTGAACCGGTGTAGTTTTTTCGTTTTTTGTCTGTTGATTTCATGTGCTTCTTTTTTGCACGCCGAAGAACAGCAGATCGTTCTGATCGAGGCTGAGTCACTTGCCGACAAAGGTGGCTGGATGGTCGATCAGCAATTCATGGATCAGATGGGTTCACCGTACCTGCTCGCGCATGGACTGGGAGTTCCGGTTCCGGATGCTACGGGCGAAATCGACTTTCCTGTCGCCGGCGAGTACCGCGTCTGGGTTCGTACCCGAGATTGGGTCGCACCCTGGGGAAAGCCGGGTGCACCCGGCCGGTTTCAAATTCTGATCGATGGAACGGCCTTGTCCACGACCTTTGGAACCGAAGGTGACCCCTGGCACTGGCAGGATGGTGGCAAGGTATCCGTCGGTGAACAAGCGACCATTGCGATTCACGATCTGACTGGATTCGAAGGTCGCTGTGACGCGATCCTGTTCTGCAGTGATCTTGATTTTCGTCCTCCGGATGGTGGCGAAGAGCTTTCCGCACTTCGAGGGCGTATTCTTGGATGGAACTTGGAACCCGAAGATGGTGGGCGCTACGACCTCGTCGTCGTCGGCGGAGGGGTTGCTGGAACGACCTGTGCAATTTCTGCCGCCAGGCAGGGGCTGAAGGTCGCGTTGATTCAGGATCGACCGGTTCTTGGTGGCAACGGGAGTAGTGAAGTCCGTGTCTGGCCCGAGGGGCACATCAACCAACAACCGTTCACGCATGTCGGCGACATTGTTCGAGAACTAGTACCGCCTCACCCTCCGGGGCAGGCGATGGCGATCGAAGGCCACGAGTATGCCGACGCCCGGAAAGAGGAAATTGTTCGCGCGGAAGAAAACATCACTCTGATGCTCAATCACCGGGCGATGTTCACTGAGACGACCGGTCCGCATATCGATAGTGTGATCGCTCAGCACACACACTCCGGCCGCCGGTTTCGTGTGAGCGGCAGTTTCTTTGTCGACTCCACAGGTGACGGCGTTATCGGCGCACAGGCGGGTGCGGACAATGAGGTTATGGAGGAAGGGAATATGGGGGTCACAAACCCCTGGAGTGTCGGCGCTGTGACGCAGAACGAGCCGGAGCTCAAATGCCTTTGCGAGGATTTTGACGAGCGGATGCAATTGAATTTCATTCCCGCAACGCAGCCTCAGCCCTTTCCACGATGTCCGTGGGCTATCGATATGTCGGAGATGAACTTTCCCGGACGCAAGGACTTTGTTGGCCAATGGCCCGGCGGATCGGGTCCGCTTGCAAATCTCGGCCGCTGGTTCTGGGAGAGCGGTTCAGGGAAACATCCGATCGACGATATGGAGTGGATTCGCGATTACAATCTGCGCGCAATGTATGGAGCCTGGGACACGCTCAAAAACGTAGACGGAAGGCATCCTAATCACCGTCTCAAATGGGGCGCGTATATCTGCGGTAAGCGTGAATCGCGCAGGTTACTGGGCGATGTGATTCTGACGGCGAATGATTTCCGAGACGGGACCAGGTGGCCTGACCCGGCATTTCCTTGCACGTGGCACATTGATGTCCATCACCCGGATCCCCGTTATGAGAATCAAGGCGAAGTGGAACCGTTCATTGCGCTGGCAACTTCAGGAAGTGAATGGAATTATGAGGGGCCGTACTGGGCGCCGTACCGCTGCCTTTACAGTCGGAACATCGACAACCTTTTCATGGCTGGCCGCGACATCAGTGTCACACACAATGGCCTCGGCGCAGTTCGTGTGATGCGCACCTGCGGAATGATGGGTGAAACCGTCGGGCGCGCCGCCTGGATAGCGGTCCGTCATCAGACAACACCTCGCGGGATCTATGAGAACTACCTGCCGCTGCTCAGAGAATTGATGGAGCAGCCCGGATTGCTGCGCCGTGATGGAATTGAAGGTGATCTCGTGATGCCGGAAGAACTTTCGCCCTATCAGAAAATCAGTTCCATTCCCGTTTCAGCACTGGAGGGAGCGGTTGTTGACGAGGTCGAAGCTGTTCTCAACGGAAACTGGAACGATGACGGCACGATGCCGGGCCATGTAGGTCGGGGGTACCTCTGGTCCAACGATTCGGCAGCATCGGCAGAGTATCCGCTCAACGTGACAGAGGCCGGCGACTACGACCTACGGATAAACTGGCTGCCACATTCCAACAGAGCCCGAAAGATGAGAGTAGTAGTCTCAAGCAACGGGCGGAGTGAAGAACTCTTCGTCGACCAGCGTGAAGCCGCAGGCGATGATTCATTCCGTTCTCTCGGTGTTTTCAACCTTAAACCGGGTGAAGACTCGTCGATCATCTTTCACGTGGCAGGTGCCAGCGGAATCGTACAGATTGATGCAGTTCAACTCATTCCGGTCACCCGATAGATGAATAGACTTGTCGCCTGCCTGTTCCTGCTGGGCTGTCTTCTCAACCATGCAGACGATGTATATGCGCAGCCGGATCGTTCATCGGGATCGATCGAGCGGCCGAACATACTGTTCATCTTCACCGACGACCATCGTTGGGACAGTCTCGGCTGTACGGGAAACACGCTGATCCGTACGCCGCATCTCGATACCATTGCCCGCGACGGAGTTCGATTTCGACAGGCCTTTGTAACTCTGTCGCTTTGTTCACCCAGTCGTGCAGCAACGCTGACAGGTCGTTATTGCAGTAGCAATGGCGTTGTGAAGTTCGGAAACTTCCCGCTGAACGAAGGCGAAATAACATTTGCCAATCGTATGAGTGACGCTGGGTACGTCACCGGCGTCACGGGCAAGTGGCATCTTAAAAATTCACCGGCAGAATGCGGGTTTGAGTTTGCATCAACCTGCTTTTCTAACGGAACCTGGTACAACCGTTCATTCAGGATTCACGGTGAAGAGCGAAACCGCAAAGTCGATGGGTTTGTTGATGATGTCGTTGCCGATGAGTCGATCCGGTTTTTGAACGATGCTGCTGCCGGTGATCGCCCATTCATTCTGTGGATGTGTACGCAGGTTCCGCACATGGACCATCGCCACACGTGGCCGGCCAACGAGGCTGTATTGTCCCGGCTGAACGCATCAGAGATCAGCATGCCTGATTCATGGCAGGATGATCTTTCCGGCAAGCCCGATTACCTTCGACATTCCCGCAACTACACCAAAGCGCAGCAAGAGTACGGATACGGTGAATCAGAACGGTTGTCTCAGCACATTCGCGACTACTACGCGGCTGTTGAACAGATGGATGCCAGTGTCGGTCGCGTCCTGATGGAACTCGAACAACTTGGACTTCGTGATTCCACATGGATTATTTTCATGGGAGACAACGGATGGCTGCTCGGTGAGCACGGAATGACCAGCAAAGTTCTTCCTTACGAGGAATCAATCCGGGTGCCGATGATGATTTGCGGCCCTGATACTGAACAGGCGGAGAATGACAACCTTGTTCTAAACATCGATCTCACCGCGACAATCCTTGAACTGGCCGGCATTGAACAGCCGGACAATATTCATGGCCACAGCCTTCTGCCGTTGATCAAAGACGATCCATCCAGCACTGATTGGCGCGCGGACTTCCTCTACGAAGCGCCCGCATCGCAACTTGGCAGCCAGCCGCTATGGGCGGTCCGCAGCGACCGCTGGAAGCTTATCTCTACACTTGCTGAAACGGGCGAAGAGCCCTTCCTTGAGCTTTATGACCTCGAGAACGATCCGCGTGAGATGCACAACGTCGCAAGTGAGAACAGTGAAGTAGTGCAGGAGCTGAATCAGCGATTGTCAGACTTGCGAAGTGAAATCGGGGAGTAGTATCAAGGAGTAGTAATGAGCAAAATCCTGCTTCGAACGTTCGCTGTTGCGCTGCTGTTGTTTTCCCAAAGCCTATCGGCAGATCAACAGAGCGCAGATTTACAGAATGCAGAACTGCCAAACTCGGAGCGGCCAAACATCATTGTCATCATGGCCGACGACATGGGGTTCAGCGACATAGGATGCTACGGGAGTGAGATCCCGACACCCAATCTTGATTCGCTGGCTCAACGTGGAGTCCGCTTCACCGATTTCTACAACACTTCACGCTGTTGTCTTTCCCGCGCGAGTATCCTGACCGGCCTCTATCCACATCAAACGGGGATGGGTGGCATGAACTACAACGACACCGGGCGTCCCGGCTATCGCGCGCAGCTGATGCCGGATGTTGCGACGATCCCGGAAGTGCTGAAGACTGCGGGCTACCGGACCGGTATGGTCGGTAAATGGCACCTGACGCGCAGCGGAACTATCGACGACGGGCCCAACGGCAGCTGGCCGCTTGAACGCGGCTTTGATCACTTCTTCGGATCGATGGAAGGAGCCAAGAACTACTTCCAGCCAAAGTGGTTCTTCGATGACGAGCGTGAGATCACCGAGTTTGAAGACGACTTCTTTTACACAGATGCACTTTCAGATCGTGCGTGCGAGTTCATTAAGAACGACAACGAACCGTTCTTTCTGTACGTAGCCTTTTATGCTCCCCACTTCCCGCTTCAGGCACCGGCGGAAGATATTGAAAAATTCCGTGGCACGTATGCCGCCGGCTGGGAGTCCATTCGCGCAGCCCGATTTCAAAGACAGCTGGAATCCGGAGTCGTTCCATCAGGTACGAGTTTGTCTCCGCCTGATGATAATATTCCGGGCTGGGATACATTGTCGAACGCTCAGAGGGATGAACTTGATCATCGGATGGCTGTCTACGCGGCTCAGGTTCATCGTCTCGATGCGGGTGTTGGCCGGATCATTGAAACACTGCGCGAATCCGGACAGTTGGAAAACACACTGATCATGTTCTGTTCAGACAACGGTGGTCAGGACGGCGATCCTCTTGGCGACGGAATGTTGACGGGCGATGCAAGTTCGGCAGTTGGAGTCCGCTATGGACGCGGCTGGTCGAACGTTTCGAATACTCCGTATCAGCTCTACAAGGGCAAGACCAGAGAGGGTGGAATCCGTACCCCGTTTATCATCAGCTGGCCCGAAAACGGGAGTGAAAACGGCACACTCAACCAGACCCCCGCCCACCTGATCGATATTGCCTCGACGTGTTTCGAAGCTGCCGGAGTATCTGCGCCGGAGTCCATCGCCGGTCGCCCTGTAAAGCCAGTTGAAGGATTCAGTCTGCTGGGAGCCCTTGGTCGGGAAGCAACCGTTCATCGCGACCCCCGTAGTAGTGTGTTACCACCAATGGATCGGCCGATCTATTTCGAGCATGAAGGCTGGAAAGGCATGAGAGCCGGCAATTGGAAGATTGTCAGCTCAAAAAGGAGAAATCCGGTATGGCAGTTGTTCGATATCGAGAACGATCGAACGGAAACCAACGACGTCGCTGAATCCTACCCGGAAGTCCTGAGTCAGCTCGTGGAACAGTGGTACTCGTGGGCAGAACACGCTGACGTTTTAGAGACAAGTTCCCGGACTTCCCGCTCACCCCGTGGCCCACCTCAGGGCCGGCCTAACGTCGTCTGGATTGTTGCTGACGACTTGAGCCCCGACCTTGGTTGCTACGGAACCATTGCCGTTTCAACCCCGAACATTGATCAGCTCGCCGCGCATTCGATCAGATACACCAACGCGTTCTGTACATCGCCGGTTTGCTCACCATCGCGAACGGCACTGGTAACTGGAATCCATCAGTCCACCATTGGCGGGCATCATCATCGGACTCGCAACCGTCCTGATCTGGCTCCTGGTTCCACAGTTATGGAGATGTTCCGCGAGGCAGGGTATTTCACAAGTATCAGGGGCAAGACGGACTATAACTTCAATTCTGAATTCAAGTTTGATGGCGGTCATTGGCGTGAACGCGAGGAAGGTCAGCCGTTCTTTGCCCAGTTTCATATCAAGGAGCCTCATCGTGGATTCGTCAGAGAGAACAATGCCGACCGAAGAGCGAACCTTGAACTGCCACCGTTCTATCCCGACCATCCGCTGGTGAGGGCGGATTGGGCCAACTACCTGGCATCTATCGAAGTGCTGGACAGAAAAGTTGGAAACATCCTTGAGCAACTTGAAGAGGATGGGCTGACTGAAAACACCATAGTTATCTTCTTCGGTGATCACGGCCGTCCTCATGTCCGCGACAAGCAGTTCCTCTACGACGGAGGTATCAACGTGCCGTTGCTGGTAAGTCTTCCTGAAGAAGTTGGTGGCGGCGAAACGGATGCACGGCTCGTCAGCTTGATCGATATCGCACCTACATGCTTGACACTTTGCGGCCTGGATGTCATAGATGCGATGCAAGGCGTCGATTTTCTTTCCGATCAGCCAGAGCGAAGCTTTGTTGTCGCCGGGCGGGATCGAAGCGGAGACCAGATCGACAGGATGCGCTGCGTCAGAACAGAACGTTTCAAGTACATTCGCAACTATCATCCGGAACTCTCCTACACAGGCCGCAGCAGCTACAAGCTACTCAGCTATCCGGTTGAGACGTTAATGCAGGTATTGAACGACCGGGGCGAGTTGAATGAAGCCCAAAGCGCGTTCATGGCAGCAACGAAACCAGCCGAGGAACTGTACGACCTTGTCAATGATCCTGACGAGTTGACCAATCTGGCAGGCGACCGGAGTAATGCGGATATCCTTCTCGAGCTTTCAACCACTCTCGACAACTGGGAAGAACAAACAGACGATCTGGGCCGGCAACCGGAGGGCACCGATGAATGGCTGGAGGATTCGGTTATCAAAGGTAAAAGGGACGACTTCTTCAGGAGAATGAGACGCCGCGGTTTCGAAAGAAACTACGATCCGGAAGACTATCTGAACTGGTGGCTTCGCGAGCTCGAAGTCGTTGATAAAGGGTGAGCAAATGTGGCACCGTGGTTGTCAAAGAGAATCGGTGGGTTGGCCACTCAAGCTCGGGGAGCGATTCAAAAACCCTTCGGTGTAGATCTTAGGGCCACCTTGGGGCGCGAATGTCCTTACCGGATTTGGGATCGGACGCATTGAGGCATACCACGTTTTCCCGCATATCTTTGCAACAACTTGCACCACTCGAAACCGAGTGATAGAGTGCTTTTCGTCAATGAATTTTCGGGTCGAACGGCGAATTGAAGTAGAGATTTAGGATCTAGTTCCTTAACGGAGTGCAGGTTCGATTCCTGTCATCCCCACTTTGCTTTGACGCATAGCTCAAAGCTATTTTCTCAGTCTTCTGACCGCAGTCGCGCGTATTCGAACAGCTGCTGTGCGACGGAGATCCAGCGGGTGAATGAAGTGACGTCTTCTTCCTGGAAGCCCCATTCGCGGGTGGTTGCGTTTTCGGCAGATGAAAGCTGAATGACGGTCACGGCTCCGATCGTCTTGTCGAACATTTGAAACGGACAGGCAATCTGATAAGCCGTGAACTGACCCAGCTGCATATCAACATCCATGCTCTGTTCAGGATGACGGAATGCTCCCTGATCGTGGACCAGTTCCTTTTCGCGATAAGCACGACTGACCAGTCCCGTATCCAGACCCTGGCTGACATTGCCTTCAATAGTTGATCCACGCGCGCCGACATTGACGGCGATCGTCAGCTCGTCCGGCTTGTCATGTTCAACAATCCAGAGTGCGCCCGCATCAGCATTCAAGCGGGTCAAAAGGTCATCAAATGAATCGCGGATTGTAGAATCGGCGAGAGAGCCGAATGAGTCGACCGAAAGCGAATCAAAAATCGAGTCGATCTGCGATTGAATCTTCATCATTGCCATTGAAAAGCCTGCTCATTCGAATTGAAACTGCCTGAGTCGATATTAGCTGCGATTCAACCTGCCAACAATGCCGACATGCCAGTTGGCGTGCAAGCTAGTTCGTCCAGCAGGACAGCAGACGACGGATTTCTTGTCACAGGACGACCCCCGGCCGTCTGAAACCGTGCGCCAATAATTAGCAAAAAGGCTGCAACGGTAACTTGGCTCCAAGGAACTTGATTCACGGGGGAGATTAAAGACAGAGCACTTGAGAGTACGAACGGTCGCGAGCAAGAGGCCGCTTAGTTACGGCCGGAGTTACTGTCCTTAGACACCATGCTGTAATTTCAGGTTGTTGTTAACGCCATGTTGCGGAACCGCGCAAACAACGGCGTGATTGCCCGAAAACAGGTTCGAAGAATACTCCTGTCTGCCTGCGGATCATTCAGCAGGATGAGGATTTGAACGAATTTGAACTATTTCTTCGCGCCGACGGTTGCGGTCTCAGGCGGTCGTAGTTCAACTGTGATCAGACGTCGATTGTTTCTCGACGTTGCGATTGCCAATCGCAGCAAGCGTCAAAGTCATCATTCCCGACTTCCAGCCAGCCACGCCAGGTAATCCGCTGATCTTTTTTCAGTGCTTCTTTGTGGTTCGGGAATAGCCCCTGGTCTAGTCCGTTAACTTTCTGATGCGATCAATTCGTTTCTGAGACTCGACGATCATATCGGCGCGCGCCGGTTGCGCGTCCAATGATCCAGTGCGCCAAGATCTACAGAACGTGCTTGATTCGACTCAAGGCTGACACAGGCAATTAAGAAGAAAATCCCGCTAAACAACAGAGGCACATCAAAACTATTGAAAGGACAACAATGTCTAAACTACGTCCAGGCACTTTGATGCTTGCTGCTATTGCCTCTTTGTTCACAGCGATTCCAAACGCCACCGCTGATACGATCATTGCTCCTACCGAGGATGTGATGACTTCAGCTTTTTTCCAGGGCACCAACCTCGTACGCGGCTACAACGGAGAAGCGAATCGCCCCAATTTCCGCGTAAGCAATGACAATGCGTTCGGCGTCGGTCCGGAAACGATTTACGTTCAGTTTTCTGCCGGTGACTTTTCCGGGATGAGCTCGGTTGATCAGGCGATTCTGACAATGGAAAGTGTCGACGGAGGATTCGGTGCGAACGCAAGTGCCGGCGATCCGTTTATCGTTTCGGCACACGGCGTGAACGCCGATCCTTTTACCGAGATAACCGACGATACGAACCCCTCGGGCACCATTGCGTGGGATGATTTCTTCGCCAACAACATCCTTACAGCGAATGCCGCGGCTCTAACGACTGTCGATGCTTTCGGCCCCGTTGAGTTTGATGTTACATCGCTGGTTAACGACTGGCTTGCAGGTGGTAACCCGCACTTCGTTATTGCACTTACAGGCAAAAACGATCCTCAGCTTGGTAACGGAGGGAACGGGTTTCTGCACGGATTCCGCAACAACAGCAACACGGCCGCCAATGAAGGCTTTACGTTCCTGACTGTTTCGGCGATCCCCGAGCCGGGCTCCATGTTCATTATTGGATGCGTTGGAGTCGTAGCGGCTATCCGTAGGCGCAAGTAGCAAGACTTCGCTTTTAAATCCGGTCTAGGCCGGACACGCTCGCCGGGCTCCTCTGATGTTCCAGGAGCCCGGCTTTTTCAGTTTCCGATTGCGAAGTCGCAAAAAATGCACATCCGATTCCGGGACTATTCGCATGCCGTCAAATCAGCCCTGATTGTCAAATCAACAGCGCGGACTGCGGCAGACGGGTTCGCCGAGAATCAGGCCGAGAATGTCCAGGGATGAAAGAATGCCGACAGGTTTCTCTTCGGAATCCAGCACCACGATATGATGCACATGCGAACTGCACATCTTGCGCGCCGCGCTGCTGACCGGGTCTGCCGGATCAGCCGTCTTGACCGTTCGCGTCATGTTAAATCCGGCTTCATTGAAATGTTGACCGGGAATTCGCAACGGTGAACCGCTTCCATAACGAGCCAGATTGTACTGGTATCCGTGGTTCAGCTCGGTCTGCATTTCCGCACGGGTTGATTCGAACTCGACAACATCGTGGCTGGTAATGATGCCGAGGAATACTCCCCGTTGATCGACGACGGGCGCTGCGTTTACGTCGTGCTCGTCCAGTAGCCTGGCAACCTTGTCCATCCGGCACCCGGGGTCAACCGTCAACGATACTGTATTCATCACGTCTTCAACGCGTGTTGTCCCGATTGAATGGCTCATTGTTTTCCCGTCAGGTTTTACCTTCAAGTTTGGTTTTGTATCCGAACGGAACAAAAGCAAATTCAATGCCACGTTGGTGATATGAGAACTGCCCGGCAAAGCGCCGCTAATCTGAGCGGAATCGCACGCAGCTAAGATAATTCGGGCTCATGGCGCGCTAATGAGCACGTACGATGCGATAATGCGTGCGCATGCCGGCTAGCTCTTGTGAATGGATGCCAGTAGCGTGCGCGCCTGTTCAGCGTCTTCGTCTGCTGCTTCCACGATCTTTTGAAACCGATGCTGAAACTTCGTCAGTAGATAAGGCTTCTCTTTCGGGTTGGCGTGCGGCTGATGAAACCGGATGTTCAATTTCACGTATCGCAGGTAGATGCTTTTGACTGACTGCCTCAAACGCTTCAGCTCAAAGTAGAGCTTGTATGTCCGGAATACCCAGCCGATCAGCTCGCGGTCCTCATAGACCCGACCGTCGATTGTCAGTTTCCAGCGTTGTCCGGGTTCGTCAGCATCAAAATCCGGACTCACCACCGGTTTCCGATGGTTGTTGTTCAGGAAGATGCCGAATTTGCGAAGCTCGGGATTGAAATTCGGGAAACGGCGCTCAAACAACGTCAGTAGCCTGACGTCGGAAAGCATGTCGCGCACGATCCGTTTGACCGGGCCGTTGTATCGCGAGTCGATCAACTCGTAGAGTCCGCGGTTGTCGAGTTCATCTTTCAGCATTGCGAGTTGACGTTTGGAAGTGTCGAGCTGCTTTTCAACCGCTTTCATGGCGCTGTACAGCCGCGGAAGTTCATTCTCAGCGAACTTCATCGCATCATTTTCAGCCGACGTCTTGTCGACGCGTTTGCTGATCAGGAAAGCAGCAAACACCGTGACAAGGATCACTGTCAGAGAGATAAGCGTAAAACCCGTCGCCCATCCCCACGTCGCGCCGAAGAGCAGGCAATCTGGTGAAAAACCGCCCGCAGGCGCAGAACCGGCCCCTGTAGATCCTGCGTTAAGGATCGACTCGCCAGAAAAGTTCGCTATGAGGTTGACGTAGTTCATCTCGAAAAATTCGAAAGCAGCCTTGTTTTGCCAGGCGCATCAATTTTTGCATAAGTTGTTCGCGAGGAAAGACAGAAACCAGAGTAATTTTTCGTCGCGGACAGTAAAGTCACTGTATCTTTTGCTGTGGATATATTTGGGAGCAAAGGTTTGTTATTTGAGTGCGGTTGGACGGGATTTTCACGATATTGCGATCCTTGTTTCGAATATCAAATAACGGCGAGCATCTCTTCGGTTCATTCTGAACCACCTGCAAAAAGGTTGTGATTCTGATTTGGAATCCGCATGCCCGGGTGTGCTTGCCTTCTCCACCTCCCGACTCTTGTTAAGGCAGATCCATGAAAGACAAATCAAAATCAGAATCAACCCCTCGCTTCCCATTCCGGACAGTTCTTGGAAGGACGGTTCTCTGGTCGATCCCGGTCGCACTGCTGGGCGGTATCATTTGCGGAGTACTCGGCATCTACGACATGGTTGACGGCGTGCCGTTGCTGGGAGCACTCGCCGGAAGCAACAAAGTAGTCGGCATCAGCGGTACTCTTGCGGTTATCGTCACATTTTTTGCAGTGACCCATGCGTTCGAGGAAGCGGGTGTGCTACTCGGCTTTATTCTGCTGACGTTCTTCGGCGTTCTTGTACTGGGTGCGACCATCTGGTTCGGCATCAACGCCTTCAACTTTATCCGTTGTGCAATCGCCGGTGGTATTCTGGCTCCAGCAGTAGTCTTCCCGGTCACCTTTGCAGTTGTCGCAAAGAACCGGTGACTCTGGATGCAATTGAACGGCGGCTTTCAGCCACTGTTTCTTATTGCACAGAACACCTCAGTCGGACATTTCGGGTCTGGGCGTGCTTTTTGCCAACGAACCATCAGTCTGAATTTGAATCGAGTTCGTTTTCGATCGTTACGGGGTCTGCGGGCTGGCCAAGCGGCTGGTCATCTTTCTCTGCACAGCCTGCCGCCAGCAATACAACTCCGACCAGCAATAACATTCGTGTCATGTTTGATTCTCCTTTTTTTGCTCTGTGTCTCTAGTGTCGGTTGAACGACCAGCTACCTTTTGCCGAGTTGGCCATATTTGTTTCGTCTGTAGCGAGATCATCGATGAGGTCGCTGATCGAGAGCTCGAATTCGGCTGAGTCTCCGGTAAATTCAAGTGTGAATGTTCCGAGGTGATCGTCGAACCAGAGGCCGTTGTCATCCCAGATCTGAACAAAGACAGGTTGCCCTTTTTGAAGCGGAACCGGCAACTGGATATCCCGCCACGCGACGACTTGTTCGATATCTTCCTGAGTCACAACCGTGTACTGGCCTCCCCCATCGATGAAGAGCTTGAGATAAGGATCTGATCTCTCGCCTGCTTCGCTGACACCTTTGATGACCAGGCGGCTGATCGAGACGTCGAAGAGTTCGTCCTGCAGTCCGCGCCGGTGCAACTGCCGCTCGTATGCTCCCGATCCTGCCCACGCCCGGAGCGCGGAAATCCGGTCACCAAGAAACGGATGGCTGGACTGGGCTTCACGAATCTTCAGCAGGAAATCAACGAGCGGGCGTGACTCCCACTGCTCGAGAGAATCGAGAAGCCGGTCCGCATCAAAATCCCTGTGATGAGGGTTGAGCCAGGGGCTACTATCTTGCAGGCCGTGAATCAATCTCTGCAGAGCATCGACCGCTACTTTTTCATCCTGACAGCAGAGCAGGCCGGCGCGGTCTGCTGAGATTTCTGCAGCACGTCCCCAAGTCAGCATCCTGCCGGTTGCGAGCCTCGGAATCTGGCCGACGACGGCTTTGACTTTGTCGTTCTCAATTCGCGGCGCAATCAGGTTCATAAGGTCAATCGTGTAGTCCAGCACCGGTTGCAGCCTTGTGTGCCCGCATTTGTAGTGGCCCAGTTCGTGGCCGATGACAAAGCTCAATTCCTGCTCCTTGCCTTCGAACAGCTCAAGCAGGCCGGATGTCAGGACAACACAGCTCTGGTCGCCCATTCCGGAAACGTAGGCCTTTACATTGGGATCGTTGCGTACGAATACGTCAGGTTCGTCGATGTCCAGGATCTCTGCGCAGCGATGGACGATCTCCTCGATCGGTTCGGTGGCTTGTTGTCCTTCGATCGGATAGGCACCTGCAATCTGTTGTGCGATCGTTGCGGAGTCGTGGTATTCGACCAGCGTCCGTCTAGCCAGGCGATGAAGATCACCTACAACTACCCAGTTCTCGATCGAATCGCCTTCGACGAATGGTCCGAGTAGATGCTGGTAATAGAGATCGTCGTCACTCGCGATGTCGTATCTGGAAAGGTAGCCTGGAGTGACGTAGACAGGCCGATCAGTCCGGGGGGAAACCGTTTCTCCCGAAACAGCTTCGGTGATCGTGAGAGTAGCAGCTACATCGTCAGCGTTCTCATCCCGGAAAGAGAGTCCAAAGATCAGCATCATTGCAACCATCGTGCCGCACATTACGGCTACAAAGGTCAGCGCCCGGTCTTTGAATAATTCGTTTCGGTATTTTTCCATCATCAATCCCCGAAGATGAGTCAGCGGCAGATTTCTATCTCGATTCACAGCCGCGGTTTACGTGGAGTCGCATAAGAAGAGCCAGTCGCTGCAGAAGAACAGCGATAGCGGGATAGCATCGCCAGAAGCGGTTGGTCTATGTCTCTGTATCTATGTTTCTTTCGCCCGGCAGTCGACAATATTGTCAATAAAGTGCGCCTAACCAAAGGTCATGAATAAGAGTGCTGAATAAGCGCGCAGCAGTACCTGTTGTTAAAACGGCTGCGCGATAGAAAACGAACGGCGAAGCGCGGGGATTTCCGGTTTTCAGCGGGCCTGCCTCTTTGATGAGCCTGGATCAAGCCAGATATTGCCGGCTTTTCCGACACTAAGCTCGTTTTGAACACTTCTGTCCCCAATCGTTATTGGTAACCCGTTGGTATCAAAGTTACGATGAAGACATAACTTTTCCGCACGAAGTGCCCCACCGGAGAGAGACAAATGAAGAAGGCGATCTGGATCTGCCTGTTCGTGATGGCAGCAACTGTCCTGCCTCAGCGGCTGGCAGCAGATGAGAATTATCCGCCAGATGCGACGGTGATTGACATGGTGAAATCGCCGGTGCAAGTCGCGACGTGGAGTGATGGCTACGCAATCAAGAAAGATGGTTCGTGGCATCGAGTTGACAATGCGCAGTTCACGATGAACCTGAGTTTCGGGCAGTTTGATCCACTTAACGGACCACCTGTCATTCCAGAGCATCTGCAACTGGAAGAGAACGCGGGTGACGACGTTTACATCGTTCAGTTCGTGACTCAGCCGATCGAGGAATATCGTCGCGACATCGCGTTGCTGGGCGGTGAGATTCACAAGTATCTGCCTTATCATTCGTACCTTGTACGATTGAATGGCGAAGCCCGCGACAATGTGGCGGAACTGCCATACGTTCGCTGGGTTGGCCGCTATGAGCCTGCCTACAAGATCGGTGGCGTAATTGCTGCCGGACTCGAAGCCGGTGTTGAGCAGATGCCGGCGACTCGCGTCAATATCATGACGTGCGCCAAAGATGGCGATCAGAAAGAAACTGTTGCCCGTAGAATCCTCGAGCTCGGTGGTGGGATCGACACGCTTATTCAGCAGGGATATCGCATCGAAGCCACTCTGACCGGCGACCAGATGTTGCAGGTTATTTCCATGCCGGAAGTCATGTGGATGGATCTCTGGACCGATGTTGAAGTCGACATGGATATCGCTCGCCAGATCGGCGGTGCTGATTTTATTGAGACCGTCGCAGGCTATACAGGTCAAGGCGTCCGTGGTGAAGCATGTGACTCGAATCTGTTCGAAGTTCACGCCGAGTTTCAGACAATTCCAGCAATCTTCCATGGCGCGCGATCCGGATCAGACGATCACGGAACCGGCGTTTACGGAATCGTCTTTGCTGAGGGCGTTAACCCGCAAGCTCGTGGCATGATGCCGGACGCGCAAGGCATCTTTGCTGACTTCGGTCAGATTGGTAACCGCTACACTCACACGGAAGAGCTGACTCAATCACCTTGGGAATGTGTCTTCCAGACAAACAGCTGGGGTAATACCCGTACAACTGTCTACTCTTCGATCTCTGCAGAGTTTGACGATATTCTCTTCGAGAACGACATCGTCATTACCCAGTCGCAAAGTAACGCGGGCAACCGCGACTCGCGTCCGCAGGCGTGGTCCAAGAATGTCGTTTCCGTCGGCGGTGTTCACCACCAGGGAACGTTGACCAAGGCCGACGATTTCTGGCAGAGTGCGAGTATCGGGCCGTCCAATGACGGGCGTATCAAACCGGACCTGACGCATTTCTATGACGGGATCTTTACCACCGATGATTCCGCCGGCGGCTATCGCAACTTTGGCGGAACCAGTGGTGCGACTCCGATTGTCGGCGGTCACTTCGGATTGCTGTTCCAGATGTGGTCTGAGGGCATTTTCGGAAACACGGTAAATCCGACGGCTTCAGTCTTTGACAACCGCTGCCACGCTGCCACGGCACGTGCTCTTATGATCAATCAGGCTTCGGCTTATCCGTTTTCTGGAGCCGGGGCCAACCTGACGCGCGTGCATCAGGGTTGGGGTTTGCCGGACTTGCAGCGACTGTACGAAGATCGCAACAACACTTTCGTCGTCGATGAGAGCGTCGTACTTGAAAATATGGACACTGCCTCTTTCACTCAGGTTGTAGGCAGCGGTGTACCCGAGTTCCGTGCGACACTCGTCTACCGGGATCCAATGGGTAACCCTTCAGCCGGTACTCACACGATCAACGACCTATCCTTGAGAGTCACAGCGCCCGGCGGAACGGTCTACTGGGGTAACAACGGACTCCTGACCGGCAACTGGTCAACCAGCGGTGGCTCAGCCAACACACTTGACGTTGTCGAAAACGTGTTTGTTCAAAACCCGACTCCCGGTGTCTGGACTGTCGAAGTTATCGCTTCACAGATCAACGAAGACGCACATCTTGAAACGGCTGCCGTTGACGCAGACTTCGGCCTGGTGGTTACCGGTATCAGTCGAGTTGAGACGGCGCTGGCTGATTCGATCGATGTCACATCGGGCGACCTTTCCTCCGGTGGCGTTTCTGAACTTCAGAGCAGTGATAACCAGGACGCTTCCATACGGCGTGGTAACTCGGTTACGTCGCTGGTTGTTGCGGAAGTGAAAACAACGACGAGTTTTCAATCGCTTTCAGAATTGACGTTCACTGTTGAAGGCAGCATCTTTGCTCGCGGTCAGGCAACTCAGACAACCAGTTTGTACAACTACGATACAGACGAATTTGAAGTTGTTGATGTTCGTCCGGCGGCAAGGTTCAATGACCAGACGATTACCGTGACCGTTACCGGTGATCCTTCGAGGTTTGTACAACCCGGAACGGGTTGCATGGAGGCGGAGTTCCGAATCCTCGGACAGACCCCGCGTCTGCAGTTCACTGCGAACATTGACTTTGTTCAGTGGGAAGTAACTAACTAGCCTGTTACTCCGAATCTGTGAATACTCAAAAGGGCTCGCATTTGGCGAGCCCTTTTTTCGTTGATGATCAACCACTGAATTTCCGGATGGCACGCAAAAGCGAACGGCCAAAAAGGAAGTCCCTGTCTTCGGCATGTTCCGTGGTCGCACTCAGCGATTATCAACGCCGCGCATTTTCCAGTCCTCCCACGGGACAAATCCTTCGCTGCCAACGCTTGCCGGCTGCACACCATCCTCGGGTTGCAGGCTTCGGTATTCGATCAGTTTCGCACTTAACTCCTCTACAACTTCGGGAAAACGAGAAGAGACGTCATCCGTTTCATTTGGATCTGAATGAATCGCGAAGAGATGGACTTTGTGGTCTTCTCCGATGCCGTTTCGTATGTCGGCACCTTCAATAATCAGTTTCCAATCGCCGGAATGAATCGACGTTCTTTCACGCTGTGGACCTGACTGACCCTGATAGGACAGCCAGTCACGTTCAGGTAGTTCAACCTGTTCATCACGCAGCAGTGAACTCAGATCGACGCCGTCCAGCTCTTTACCTTCGATCTGACCTGAGAGCGGATTGACACCTGCTGTTGAGAGGACCGTTGGCAATACATCGATATATCCGCACTGTGCATCAAAAATGGTTCCGGCTGGAAACTGATCGGGCCAGCGAACACAGGCAGCTACGCGGATTCCACCTTCGAATGTACTTCCCTTTGCGCCTCGCAGAGGCGCGTTGTTTCCGTCGAATCCGCCGGTCCCTCCGTTGTCACTGAAGAACCAGACCTGCGTATTGTCCGCTTCACCACTTTCATCGATGGCAGTCAGGATCTTACTGATTTGCCGGTCCATGCAACGGATCATCGCAACATAGATGTCCCGCCGTGTTGGCTCTCCTTCACCGGCTACATCCGCAATGTCAGATTCGAGAGCCTGAAAGGGTGAATGCGGAGCGTTAAAAGGCACGTAGCAAAAATAGGGTGCATCTTCGGCTGAAGCCTTGCGAACGAAATCTGCTGCCGCATCGCCGATGACTTCCGTTGCGTAGCCCTGCTTGTCAGAAGGGACGTAGCCTTCGTGCCAATCACGTTGCCCGTCACGGGAGAGTTCAAAGTAGTTGATGTTTCCGTTGTAATGGCCTTCGAAGTGAGTGAAGCCCTGTTGAAGCGGGTGCCATTCAGGACGATGGTGGCCAAGATGCCACTTTCCAAATGCGCCTCGAATCTCGTATCCGGCTTCCCCCAGTGCTTCGGGGAGTGTGCGCTCCTGAGTGGGAAGTCCGTAATCGCGATGAGGTGTGATTACAGAGCGCGCCATTCCAAACCGGATCGGGTAGCGTCCAGTCATCAGACCGGCGCGAGTCGGCGAACACATCGGCGCTGTGTAGAAACGATCAAGTTGCACTCCTTCATTGGCAATCCTGTCGATCCCCGGCGTTTCTATCCAGTCAGAATGAAAACCCACGGCGGCCCAGCCGAGATCATCAGCGACAATCACAATGACATTCGGTTTTGCTGATTCCTCAGTATCGGCAGATGCCGGCGTACTGAAAAACAGAAGGAATACTGCCAGGCAAGCTCTTGTCATATTCATGCGACGTTTCTGCAGGGGCGATGTGTGAGCGACGATGTGTATAGGACAGCACGTGAAAATAGATCGCAGAGTTTAATAAGTAGGATTCAGTAAGCGGTGGTTAAGCAAAACTCGGGCAACTAAAATCAGGCAACCTTTTCATCTTAAACGAATTCTAATTCACGGGTCCGGTCATGAGCCGAAAGATAGTTATCGCCGTCATCTGCATTTCGATCTGTCTTGCTATTGCGCTTGGTCTGGCGGATCGTGAAACACAGTCACTGACCCACTTGTTAACCGCAGACAGTGGCAACGTACCAGCGCTTGCTATGTACGCTGCTGTCTTTTCGGCAATCGGGCTCGGGTTGACGAAGTGCCTCGAAATCAGTGGGCGCACAGCCTGAAGCCCGGGCGAACGCCCCTTCCCGGGCGAAGGTAACTGGAGTTCTTAAACACCATAAAACGCAGCGGCAGTACCACCCATCACGCTTGCGCGGTCGGAGTCACTGAGTCTATCAATGCACTGCAGCAGAGCAGAGTGAACTTGTTCGTAGGATCCGGCGAGCAGACATACCGGCCAGTCCGAACCGAACATACAGCGGTGCGGCCCGAACGCCTCCAGCGCGACGTCGACATATGGCTGAAAGTCAGCTGGCTTCCAATTCTCCCAGTCAGCTTCGGTCGCCATTCCTGACAGTTTGCAATATATGTTCTTACATTCAGCAGCCGCGCGGAAATCGTCAATCCAGCTGTCGGTCGCGCCCTCTTTGATAACGGGCTTGGCAAGATGATCGATCACCATCGGGAGATCGGGTAACTCTCTCGCGAGTGTCGTCGCGTGCCTGAGATGTTTAACATAGAACAGCAGGTCAAACGGGGCCTGATGTCGCTCGAGAACTTTCAAGCCGCGAAGAACTTCGGGACGGATGATAAAGTCATCATCCGGCTCGTCTTGAGTAACGTGTCGGACGCCGACGAATTTCGGATGATCTTTGACCTCCAGCAATTGCTCTTCGCATTGTTCACTTCCGAGATCGACCCAGCCGACAACACCGGCGATGAACTCATTTTCTTCCGCCAGTTTGAGTGCCCACTTATTTTCCGCAACATTGTGCTGGGTCTGAACCAGAATCGTCCGGTCAACTCCGGCTGCGCGGATTAGAGGCTCAAGATCTGCCGGCAGAAACTCGCGATTGATAGGGGCCAGTTCATCGGCCTGCTGCCATGAGTGATCAAACGGTTCGATGTGTTGCCACAGATGATGGTGGGAATCAATGATCATGATTGCGCGTGGAAAGTGCCCGACTCAGGAATTTGAAAACAGATACAAGGAACCGGTACAAGGAACAGATAACAAGATTAGAGCAGCAATTGCGCAGCGACAACTGATTGAGGAACGCAGAAAAGTGCATTGATGACGTTGTCGGAATGTCATGCTGATTCGGGCGAACGTGAATTCGTTGAATTAATCCGCTGGTTGAGGAGGATCCGGGATAAAATAAATTCCTCCCGGTTCTCCCCCCTAAGCATCATGTGCAAAGCCAATTCCTTTGCGGTCTGTCTTCTGGTTGCGATTTTCGCAATCTTCCCCGGCACAACTGCAATAGCGCAATCGTGGAAGTTTGTCAGCATTCCTGACTTTATGAATGTAGACCTTGCGACCCTCGACGGGTTTCCAGGTTATCCCGATGGAGGCAGAGACAGCACAACTCCGGGATTCGAATCCACACTCGCATTTTATCTGGATGCAATCGCAGCCGAGAATCCGGATTTTGTCCTCGTCGCAGGTGATCTCGTTGAAGGCGAATGGCATCAGGATACGACGGGTCGAAATCTCTTCGGAACTTACAACACCTACGCTGAAAGAGCTGTCGCGTTGGATGTTGCGGCAGACCTGTATTATTCAAGATGGAAACAGAGGTTTGCATCACGAAGCCTGCTGCCTGTTCCTGCTGTAGGCGATCACGAGTTGGGTGACAACAACTGGAACGCCGGCGGTGTCCGCTCTTCGATGGTTCCTGATTTCAAAGACGCATTCGCGCGGCACTTTACCCGCGATGCCTCCGGGCAGCCGTTGTTTGGTGGAACGATAAATGGTGTTCCCGCGCGTCCTGTCGGGACGCCATGGTCGGAAACTGCCTACGCGTTCGTTCACAACAATATGCTGATTGTTTCGGTGGATGTATTCCGGCAGGACAATCCGAACACAACGCTGGACAGTCGGACCGGTTCCGTATTGGCAACTGTTGACGGCGGACAGCTCTCCTGGCTCGACAACCTGCTCGCCGCTGCGAGGCAGGATCCGGCGATCGAACACATTGTCGTGCAAGGTCACTCGCCGGTTCTAACCCCCGTTCGTGTTAATGGGCAGGCAAGCGAGTTGTACTTGCGCGATTTCGACGGCACGACTGACGAGCAACTTGCCGACAAAGGGAGAGATACAGATTTCTGGCAGACGCTGGCTTTGCACGATGTCGATTTCTATCTGGGTGGTGAGGTCCACGCGAATACGTTGTCTATTTCAGACGGTGTTATTCAATTCGTCGGAGACGGTATTCCCTTTCGAAATGGTCACTACCTGGTTGGAACAGTTAATGGAACTCAGATTGAGATTGAATTGAAGTTCGCTGATCTGTTCACCGGACCGGAGCGGTTCTGGAACACAATCAATGACAACCGCTTCGAATCACTATCTCAAGGGCAGTGGCAGCGGGTGGCTACGGCAACCTTCGATCGGTCAGGAGCCGTCAAATCGCTTTCGGACGTTACCGGCCAGCTCATCCCGTTTGGAATAAATGATGGTTCGGTAATGGTGGATGCGGCTCCGCAGTCGGACCTTCCGGTTCATTATCGCTTCGAAGGAACAGGGGCGGTGTCAACCAATTCCGGTTCGTCGCAACTGGCAAATGATGCCGTGGTGTACGGAAACGTCACCTCTGTCGCTGGCAGGTTTGGAGATGCTGTTGACCTGGATGGTCAAACATCATCCCACCTCATCGGAGGCCTAAGTCCTGTCATGGAAACGGACGTCCGTACCACCAGTGCGTGGATAAACACAGGTGCCACCGGCGCGCTGCGTACGATAGTCTCGTTCGGAACTAACCGGCCGGGTGGAAAGTGGGACATGGACCTCGACGGGCAGGGGAGGCTTGAGCTGGGCGTCGGCAGCGGCCGGACCATCGGTATCGGCCCGCAGGTAAACGATCAGCAGTGGCATCTCGTAACCGTCGTTTTTCCTTCGAGCGCCACCTTGCTTTCGGATGCATTGTTCTACGTCGACGGTGAATTTGTCTATCAGGACGCGACCGCAACGGATCCGATTGATACTGACACTGGCGGAATTTTTATCGGTCGCACTGTCCACGATACCAATCCGTTCGAAGGAGCGATTGACGATCTCGCGCTTTGGTCGAGTCCGCTGCGTTCGGCTGAGATAAAATCCTTGTTTGATGTCGGTGAGCATTCCTCATTGCAATATGACGCGGGAGACTTTCAGCAACTCAGACATTTACATGAACAACAGGCGAGCCATGTTCAACTGGATGGAAGACTCTGGATTTATGCAGACAGCCTGACGGGGCCGGCGGGACTGACGGCATCCAGCGGGCAATTTGAACTTGTCCTCGATGACCTGACGCAGACGGGCGTAAAGACCGTTAGCGTACTTCCACCGCAGTCGCTTACCATCGTGCGGGGTGTTCTGACAGCCGGCACAGTTTCAGATGTCCTTGCGAGCGACAATATTGACTTTACCGTCCAGCGGAATCCGGGGCAGGTTCAAGGCGTCATCGAACTCGAAACGGAGACGCTCGCGGGAATTGAATCCCCTTCATCTTTTGAATTCACGATCGAGTCGGCTGCGTTTTTCAGATCGACAGTGATCCAGTCAATTGACCTTTATGATTTTGACGCCCAACAGTTTGTGCGCGTAGACTCGCGGAATGCTTCACGGTTCGGTGATCAAACGGTGACAGGTAGCGGTTCAGGTGATCTGTCACGTTTCGTTGAAGATGGTACCGGACGGGTACGAACCAGGTTGCTATTCGATTCGCCCGTCAACCGGCAGAAGTTCTCGACTTCTATTGACATGATCAAATGGTCGATTGATTGACCCGCCGGTAGACCCCGTGAAGTCGGCGAACCGGTTCGATTAGTTCTCCTGCTGCTTCGGGCAGCGTCTCCTGTTTCCCCGTCATCAGGCGACCATCCGGGGTAAGCATCGCCAGAAACTTGTTGAGCATGTCGAGCTGTAGAGCTGGTTCGAAATACGTGAACACAAGATGGCGGCAGACGATCAGATCAAACGTTCCTGGCGGCTGTGTCTTGCGGATATCCTGTTGAAGCCAGGTGATCGAGTCGATTACCTCGCGACTCAAGACAAACTCCTCGCCGCTGGTTTTGAACACAGAGTCGATCCACGTTGCAGGAAAATCTTTCAAACTGCTTTCCGGATAAATACCCTCCTGCGCTCGTCGCAGCATGTGTTCGCTCGCATCGGAGGCGATAATCTGAAAGTCGAGTTGCGGGAAGTCCGGTTCAATGGCGCGGTCACAAATGATCTGCAATGTGCAAGGCTCTTCACCCGAAGCGCAACCGGCACTCCAGATGCGAAGCGTGCTGTCAGGACGGGTGGAGGCAATCCGTGCCAGCTCCGGAAGGATCTGCTCTCTAATCAGATCGAATTCCCCGCGGTCACGATAGAAACGCGAAATTGAAATCCGGCACATCGCATCGAGCCGCTGCCATTCACCGGAGTCCGGATCAAAGGGGCTTCGTTCGAGCAGGTTGCGGTATTCATCCAGAGAGGACAGTTCCAGTTCGTGAAGCCGGCGGTTCAACCGCTTGCGTACCTGGCCGCGGACCTTCCGGAATCCCGGCCAGCGCAGTTTCAACTGCGGAAGCGCCCATTGAAGGAATTCAACACAACTTGCATCTCGCATCCTTTGATCATATCAACAACGGCGATGTTTCATCGTCGCCGGAGATGTTGTGCTAGTCGGTTGGAAGCATGTCCCAGAGTTCCGGTCGGCCGATATTGCAATGCACCGCTCGTGAAAGAATCCCGAAACAGGCCCATGACAGGTAAAGGGTTGCTCTTGCGGCGTTCCATGCGTTGAGTCCGGCAATGGGTTTTACGGGCAGCCTGCGGCTGACACTTGGCAGCGGATGAAATATCGTCTCGATTGCACCCGACCTGTGTGGTTCGTGATCCTGCATACGATCGAGCGAGGCGGCTGTCTGGCGGATCAGATCGGGCTGAACACCTATCTCATTGAGCGAAATATCGATGCTCAGCGTTGCGCGGCGGCTGAGCGTTGGTAGTATCAACAGCCCGACAAACGACCAGAGAGTGAACCAGCAGAACGTCGTGACAAGTGAGGCGACGGAGAGTAGGCCGGCCCCGGGCAAACTGCAGCAGATGACAAAGCCAGCTATGTTCCAGCATGCGGCCAGCAGCATCCCGCGAATGTAACTGCCGTTTTCGATCGCCAATGACCGTCGCGCGACGACGGTGGAAAGTTGTTCGATCGTCAGAGAGTTCAACCACCTCCGTGGAATGACGATCCTCGGCGACAACAAACCGACAATACCGCCTGTGTATCCATTGTCACTGTGACGCACGGCGAATAGTCGTGGCACACGGATTCCACGTTCTTCGACGGTTCTTCGAATCGCCTTCAGTTTCTGTCGTGTTCCCCGCGTCGAAACCGCTTTGAACTCAAGTCTCAGATTCCGGATCAGCAGGCATGCAAACATTGCAACCACGACAACCGCAAGTCCGCCGGCAACACCTGTCAGCCTGCCTGTTACAAGCAGAAGCATCGCAAAGACAACGAATAGACCCGAATGGACAGCGACTCCGGCAATGTACCTGGAAAACCATCCTCGGAAAGAGCTGAACGAGCGCCGGTACCGATGTGGCAGATAGTATCCACCGAGGAAATCAAGTGGAAACAGCCACAGCGCAAGGATGACTACAAGCCCTGCAAACTGCCGCATGCTGCTCACTGAATCGCCATCAGAACCAACAAGGAGACGCTCCGGCCAGCCAAGGGTCAGGGCCAATGCTGACAGAACCACCAGCGAACCGACTCCGCTGATTCCAAGCCACAATCGTGCGCGCGCGTATGACATGTCTAACTCCGGATTTTGACAACAGTACGCGACCCGCATTTCGACCGGCCTGATAACAAATCGTCTGCGACGATGTCAGTGCGGGTTTTCACCTGCCGGTTGTCAGGTTGACGTTTGTGCGGTGTAGACGGTGGAGAAAAGAAAATGTCTGAATCTGTTGATCTTCAACCTGACTTGATGCTGTTGATCGTCGAAACGCCGGGCGACTGGCAGCCACAAACGATCTTCGACGTACCCCGAGTCAGTGTTCCGGTATCGAAATCCGTGGTCGCGAGCTTTGACGAGGCCTACGATGACCTGGTCAGATGCAATTCGTACGCGCTCAAGAACAACCTCGATCAATGGGCCGTGATAAGTTTGCCTGAACAGAACTGAAGTCCGTTGGGTTTCAGGCCGAATGCTGGTAGTGAAACACAGCCCGCCTGCGGTTACCTTCTACGTAACTGACTGCCCGCATCACCCACGCTGTGAAGGACAACGAAAACGTCCTACCTTGAACGCTCGGCGCTGCAGGTGTTTGGTTTTCCTGCCAGCAGTCCTGCGTCTCCACATCTTGAACGATTTCGAATTCAGTTCAGCTCTCATCAGCTTGATGACTTCGCCGGGCGAAAGTCCAAACTGAATTCTGATGATGTCGAAAGTTGTGCGGTCTTCCCGGGCCATTTGTATCACTCGATCAATTTCACCTCGCTTCATAGGGGGAAGAACTCCTATCGATTCTGAAGTACGGATAAGTGAATGCAAAGCGCGGTTTTCGGACCGGCCGCAAAGACCAACCCTGGTTCACTGATGGACTGGTTATCTGCGATTGTTCCGGCGGCTTCCATGCTTCTGGTAGACCTTTGCCGATTCGAGGCGGACGGCCTCGCTTGCGGATGCAGTATGGATTCTGTCTTTCGCGATCCGGTACCGGGCCTTGTGATCTACGATCGGGGCAGGGTAGTCCTTTCCTATCACGCAGCCGAAAAGACTTTGTTCCATCAGGTTCATTTTGTGCGGCTCAGCAATATGTTTGTCCGGCACGCCATTCAGTTCGGGTACTAGCTTGCGAATAAAACAACCTTGCGGATCCTGGTCAAGGGCCTGCCGCTACCGCTTCGGACAATGGCCGATGATCGTTCACGCGTAGATCACGTTTAAACCAGATCAGCTGCATTGCCATGATGGTGAGTTCGCCTTGTGAACCGGATAATCAAGAGTTCGGTTGCGCCCGCTGCCGGCTTTTCGGGTATCTGGATTTTCCGCATTCAATCGCATTCGAATAACTTTTCATGCTAGACGCACTTCCATCCAATCTTTTGGAGAGAACCCGCATCGCCGGCCTGCAACAAGTTGCCGGTTTACATGGGATGGATGGGCGATCTGCGATTGTGGAAGACAAGGAAGATTTTGTTCTTTACTGGATGCGCAATGCAGTCAGGGCACACGAGAATCCTGCTCTCGATGTTGCCAGATTGCTCGCCGCGCAGTGTGAGTTGCCGTTACTTGTCTATCACGGACTGTCAGATAGCTACCGGTTTGCGTCCGATCGTCATCACACGTTCATCCTTGAAGGAGCCGCGGATGTCCAGCGCCGGTTTTTCGAGGCAGGAATCAGCTACGCATTTCATCTGGCCACACGGAATGATCGCGAACCTCGACTGAAGTCCCTTGCGCGGAAGGCGGCACTTGTTGTCACTGAGGAGATGCCCGTAGACCCGGCGAGGAGGTACCTGAAATCGCTGCTCTCCATCTGTCGCGCGCCGGTCTTCTGCGTAGACACTGCGTGTGTCGTTCCCATGCGGCTTGTCCTTGAACCGTATACCCGCGCTTTTCAATACAGGGAAGCGACCAGGGAGTTGTACGCTGAGAGAACAGAAAATGACTGGCCGGAACTCGAAATCAAGACGCAACCGTTCGACCTTGAGCAGCTTCCGTTCGCAGCAGTCGATTTTGAGCACACCAGTATTCAGGAGTTGGTTGCGGCATGCGACATCGATCACTCAATTGGTTCGGTACCTGGTACGAGGGGTGGAACCTCTGCAGGGTATGCCCGCTGGAACGAGTTCAGAAACAGCCGGCTCAGCCGATACGCGCGGGCGCGTAACAACGCGCTTGAAGATGGCGTTAGTCGTATGTCCGCGTATCTTCACTACGGAATGGTCTCACCGATGCGAATCGCCAGAGAAGCATCCGCTGAGGGGACCAAAGGCGCGGAAAAGTACCTCGATGAACTGTTGATCTGGCGCGAGTTGGCCTACGCGTTCTGCTTCCATCGTGAGGATCACGACCAGCTGTCCGCCGTTCCCGATTGGGCTCGAAAAACCCTGCAACGTCACGCCACTGACGAGCGGGAGAAGATCTACACCTGGGAACAACTGTCCCGTGCGAGTACAGATGACTCACTCTGGAATGCGGCTCAGCGGTCCCTTCTGCGAAATGGTGAACTCCATAACAACGTGCGGATGACATGGGGCAAGGCCATCCTCAACTGGACACGGACTCCGGCCGAAGCTTTGGAGATGATTGTTGATCTGAACAACCGTTATGCACTCGACGGTAGAGACCCTGCATCGTACGGTGGCATCCTCTGGTGCCTCGGACAGTTTGACCGGCCTTTTAAGCCGGAGCTCCCGGTCATCGGAACGGTGCGACCTCGACCACTTTCAATCCATGCAAAAAGACTTGATCCCATGGCATTTGACGAAAAAGTATCATCGGTGAAAAAGCGTTCTGCGCAGAAAGTCGGCATAGTCGGTGCCGGATTGTCCGGACTGATTGCGGCGAGAACTCTCGCGGATCAAGGCTTTTCGGTTGAAGTGTTTGAAAAGAGCAGGGGCGTTGGTGGCAGGATGTCTACAAGACGTGCCCATGACAGACTTCGCTTCGACCACGGCGCCCAGTACTTCACGGTGCGCGACGAACGATTCGAAAAGTACGTCCAATCGTGGACCGAACAAGGCGTCGTTGCCAGGTGGCCCGATCCCGCGGTCGGCAGTGAGCAAAGGATTGTCGTTTTGAAAAACGGCGCCATCGAATCGGAGTCCAGTCCTCTCCCGAGATTCGTCGGTACGCCCGCAATGAACTCAATCTGCAAACATCTCGCGCGGGATGCAGATATTCATTTCAATACTCGTATCGGTCGCGTCGAGCCGGATGACGAGCGTATCAGGCTATGTGATGAAACCGGCAAGTCGTGGGGAACGTTCGACAGTGTCGTCGTATCTTCGCCGGCCGAACAAGCTGCCGCGATGCTGGAGAGTTATCCGGGCCTTGCGCGCGTTGTCGGTGCGGTTGAGATGAACCCTTGTCTGGCAACCATGGTGGCGTTCGAAGAACCGGTCACTGATGAGTGGGTCGGGGCGTTTCTCCATGATTCGTTTCTGTCGTGGGTCGCACGCAACGGCACGAAACCCGGACGGGATCGGATTCCGGAAAGCCTCATCATTCATGCCGGAAATCAATGGAGCCATGAACACTTCGATGCGGATCCTGAATGGATCGCTCAGGAGATGCTCAGGGAATTTCATCGCGTTTCAGGTACGGCAATTCAGAAGCCGGAGCATCTGGTCAGCCACCGCTGGAAGTACGCAATTCCACCGCAACCGGAGAAAACCGGTTGCTTTTTTGACGCGGACGCGGGTATTGCCGTCTGCGGAGACTGGGCCAGCGGAGCGCGAGTCGAGGGTGCATTCCTTAGCGGAATGGCAGCGTCCGGTCGAATCCTGACGCAGCTGCGGCGATAGCGGACGACTCCAGCTGGTGCCCGGTCGATGCAACTATTGATTCGGACCCGTTTCGGTCAGGCTTCCGGATTCGGCTTTGAGTCTGCCCTGACTATCCAGGCTGATTACCTCGCAGCCAGGGAGTTTCGAGGCAAGTTTGCTGTTCAGATCACCATGTAACCAACGTGAGAACTTGGATTGCGAAAACGGCGAGGTCAGGAGAATGCCGGCTCCGGTTCGTTGAACGAATCCTGCGATCTCAGTAATCCGGTCACCGAATAAGAGTTTAAGTTCGGCACTGCGGAAGAACGAAAAGTCTCCTGCGGCACGCTGGAATTTGTTAGTCAGTTCCAGCTGAACCAGATTTGATTTCATGCGTTTGTCACCGTCGGAATAGGCTCCGTATGAATAGACTGACTCGTGCGGTTGGACATGGATTGCATAAACCACTGATGGATTCAAGCCGGTGATCAGTTCCGCGGCTGTACGGATAGATCCTGCGGATCCATCCCAGTTGAATACCACTTTTCTGTTTTTCTCGTTTGAATTAAAGCTTGGGTAGTTCATCATTTTCTTCCGGCAGGATTAGTTGTCCGGGCCCCTGATGCAGGCCGGTAACATGAACCCTCAAATCTACGACGAAATTAACAGGAAGAAAAAGAAGTAATAGGTGTGTGTGTTGTTAGAAAAATACTTCCTTTTGAATTCGTTCATTACGGTCCGTTTTTGAAGCCGTCGAGCGCATGTCGGGAGTCAGTTTTTGTTTCACGGAGAACTGTTTGCCAGCAGAGATTCTTTCTGGAATCAGTGCCGACAGCAGGCAGGGATTGAGGCGCCGTCCGCAACATCGGTTGACTGACGGACTGGAATGCGGGAAACGAAACGATACATTTACGCAACGGTTCGATTGGTTACCGTTTGAACGTGTGATAGCAGGTTTATTAAAAATGAATGAAACGGTCGTGCTGGTTCATGGGCTTCTCGGGACAAGGCTCGACCTGTGGCCTGTGGCAAGACGGCTTGGAAAAGACGGGTTTCGCGTCAACAGCTGGCGTTATCCGACGCTTGGTCACAGGATAGAAACCCTGTCTGAACTTCTCGCATCGGAGTTATCCCAGGTACAGCGAGGTCTTACGGATGATGCGAAGTTCCACCTCGTCACCCATAGCATGGGTGGCATCATCCTCAGGTCGATGCTGGCGCAGTACAGCTTCGAGCGACTGGGGCGGGTTGTTATGCTTGCTCCCCCTCATCAGGGGTCACATGTTGCTCGCAAAGTCCTTCCGTTTTTCGGATGGATGGCGCCCTGTCTTGGCCAACTGTCCGATTCGGATGACAGCTTTGTGAACCAGCTACCAAATTCGCTGCTCGATCGTGGAGTTGAGTTTGGAATCATCGAAGCCAGCAAGGACCGCGTAATCGAACGCGGAAAGGTGCTGCTGGACGGCCATCGCGACTATTTCTGCCTTCAAGGCCACCATGGTGTGCTGGGCTGGTACCCGCAAACCGCTCATCTGGTCTCGCATTATCTTGTCAACGGTTGTTTCGAGGTCGCACCATCAGCTACGGCGGCTGAGTAGCGCAGGCGACAATTCCTGCCGGCCCGTGCAGTGCAGACGGTGTGAAGCCAACGCTGTATTAGGAATTCTTCAAAAGAAGTTCGTCGTTAGAAACTCAACGAACTTTCAGCAAGGTGGCTCTGGCCCACTGTCGGGGCCCGTTAGTGTTGTCGGTTTTCACCCGGAGACCCCGTATTATTAACGAAGGTTTTTGCTGCTCGTCATGTCTATAAATGCTGCTTTTCCTTTGTTTGGATTTGGACGTATATAGTACGCGGTCGAGCTGAAATCGGGGGAAACGTCTATTGAGTGAAGGCATGCGAGCCGCGCGAGACTGAGAACGTCCGCTTTGCAAGCAGCTTCACAGACCCTTGAATAGCGTCGAAAAAACCGGCGTTTTTAAGGTAACCGGAAAGTTCGGCTAATCGAGAGAATCTGCTGTGATTGACCGCGCTCGCGTGCGGTTAAACGCGTTGCTCTCGACGATCGTGAAGTGTTTTTGCGATCACCCTGTGCTTTCTAGCGAAGGCAAAACGAAGACAAAATTTCGCGGGAACTCGAAGTTCCCGTGTTTGAATCAACATCATAATCACTAACGAATCACCGGAGTCTGCCACCATGATTCGCGCAGCTGAAAACGAAAATTCGCCCGGGACAAGTCCCAAAGGACGCTTCACCCACTTTCGAGACGACTTCCTCGCGTCGATCGTTGTTTTCCTCGTCGCGTTGCCTTTGTGCATCGGAATCGCTGTTGCCGTCGGCGTCAGCCCCGCACGTGCACTGCTGACGGGAATCATTGGCGGTCTGGTTGTAGGGTTTTTTGCCGGCACTCCGCTTCAAGTCAGCGGGCCTGCAGCAGGCTTGTTCGTAATTGTCGCGGACCTGCTCGCGAAAGGTCGGGATAGCTTCATTGCGAAAGCAGGAAGTGGTGCCGAGGTTGCCGAAGGGGAAGCGATTGCCTATTCGCTGATGGTTCTAGGAACCTCGGTTTTTCTGGCAGGAATTCTTCAGGTTGTCGCTGGTAGATTGCGGCTGGGTCAGTGGTTCCGTGCTGTTTCGCCTGCCGTTATCAAAGGTATGCTCGCAGGAATCGGTGTTCTGATCGTCGTCAGCCAGTTTCACGTGATGCTTGATCATGTTGCGATGTGGGGAGATCACAAGGCTCATGGCGGCCTGCAGTATATGGCCACGATTCCTGATGCGATCGCCAAGTGTTTTTCGGCGGACACATCAGCCAACCACCACCTGGCAGCGCTGACCGGCCTTATCACAATCGCCTGCATTATGTTGTGGCCCGTGATTGCTCCGAAGCGCCTGAAGCTGCTTCCAGCGGCTCTGATCGGGATCTCCGTAGCAACTCTCTTCGCGAGCCTCACCGGTCTGTCGATCCAGAAACTCGACGTCCCCGCGAACATGTTCAGCGAGACTACCTTGCCCACGTCAGCCTCATGGTTTGGCCTGCTCGTCGATCCGATTGTAATCACCGGAGCGATTGTTATTGCTCTGGTTGCCAGTGCCGAGACTCTGCTCTGTGCGACGGCTGTTGATCAGATGCACACCGGCGAACGAACCAACTACGACAAGGAATTGACGGCGCAAGGAATCGGAAATGTGCTTTGTGGTCTGATCGGAGCTTTGCCGATGACGGGCGTTATCGTCCGTAGTTCGGCCAACGTGAATTCAGGAGCAAAAACCCGCTACTCGGCAATCATGCACGGTGGATGGCTGTTGCTGTTTGTGGCAGCTCTCCCGTTCCTGCTGTCATATATTCCGCGAGCCGCATTGGGCGCTTTGCTGGTGTACATCGGAATCAAGCTGGTCAACATCAAGCAGATCAAAGCGCTCTGGCCTACGATCACAGCAAGCGTCACGAAATAGATCGCAACTTCACTGCGACTGGTCGCCCAGAGCGCTTTGATCTGCTTGATGTTGACCAGCTTGATTCCGATGTACACCAGCAAAGCGCCCAATGCGGCTCGCGGAAT
>JBCCFB010000004.1:0-68251 GCA_039029995.1 Planctomycetota bacterium | reverse complement strand
GGATAGTCATTCACGCAAGACGATGTCAATTTTTAGTCGTCTTTTGGCCGGATTGATCGGGAATAGTCTGCCTTCAGTTCACACCGCAGCGGTCAACGCTGTCATCAGGTTTGAAGCATCTGAGGATGTACCGATTGAGCTTTCAAAGTATCCGTCAAATTCCGTATATTCGGAACATGCCCGGACGGGATTTAAAGCCCGATGTCCGCTCGGAAACTGTCATCACGGAGGAAGACATGATTCAAAAGTCGACAACAATCACGCCCATCTTCCTGTCGCTGGTTATTACAGCAGCTTTGACAGTGGCAGCAGGACCTGCCAACGGTTGTCCGGCAGTTATGCCTCTCCCCTGTTGTCCTGTTGTGACGCAGCAGCAGGACGAAAGTTCCGAATCATCTGGAGTAACTGACTCAGCGGGCACGGTAAGCATAATGATCCCGCCGGAGCAGGGAACTCAAATGCCGGCTGCTCCCGATGGCCAGATGGATGAAACTGTCCTGCGAGAGATAAATCAGATCCGTATGCGACTGGGCGGCGGAATTGCCGGGCACCTTCAGTCTTTGCCCCATCACCAGACGGATCAACTCGAAGACCAGGCATCGGTGGAACTACCGGATCGCGGGCCGATTACGGGGGATGCACCGGCAACTCCAACACCTGCGACAACGGCCGATCGCCCGGCGTCGACCTCGATGGAGCGATTGCAGGATCCGTACGGACTTCGAGAGATCACAGACGACGCTGCCGGCGACCCGTGGGAACAGATGTTTGAGCAGCAGATTCGCGGTCTGATCGCGCAGGAGATGAATTCCGGGAGTGAGCTTCGCACACCTCGAATTCGGTCTGCTGCTATGCCCTCACCTTCGGTGAACGAATCGCCTTCAGTGGGCGGGGCGATGACGAGGCCGCTTCCAGAGACAAGATATGAGTCGCTGGCTTATGACGCCGATCCAGTGGACGTTCAGCGAATCCGCGATATCGCACGCGATCTCGACTCGACAGCTGCAGATCTCGAGGAAATGGGACGCTTTGACGACGCTGATGCTGTGAGAGATATGGCGAAGCGACTGCGCGAAGGAGTGCGGCCGGGGAACGGTTCGAATGCGGTTTATCGACGTTGAGCGATGGTCCGTTTTGCCGTTCCTCAGGCTTCAGGAGGGCTTTGTTCCCTGCAACATTCAGGCGGATAGGCTTGCTCAGGAGTCTGCTTCTCCGTGCCTGTTCCGCAATCGTCTTAAGCGTTTGCTGGCACCCGTTTGGGACTGCCGAAAGCAGCAGCGCCCTGTTTTTTCATCGCTTTTGAACCGATAACCGGTACAATGGGCCTGCGACACCACTTCCGGGATTCTGCCCGGGTCCGATGATTGTCAGCCGGACCCGTCGATTATGGCGATTTCATCCATTTAGATGATCGCATGGCTTGCAGGCGTTTCATTGACAAATACTGTAAGCGTGGATCAAACTAGGAATCGCAGACGTCTCTCAGCCGCGTTCCCGCCCTCAGAATTGTGCGGCAATTTGCCCGGACCGAAGGTATACAAATGGCAGCTTTTATTGACGGTTTCGTCAAGATTCTCATCAAAAACGGCGTCGTAACGAAAGAACAGGTTGTTGATGCGAACAACCTTGCAAAGCAAACAAAAACAAGTCTCGCTGAAGCCCTCGTAAAGCTCGGATACGCGACTGACAAAGAAGTCATGCGGGCGATGGCGTCGCATCACCGTATGGAATATGTCGATCTGAATTCGGTCGATATTCCCGAATCGATCATCGAGCTGATGCCGGAATCCGTTGCGCGTGAAAATGCCGTATTGCCGGTAGCTGAAGTCGATAACCGGTTGAAAGTCGTAATCAGCGATCCCGGTGACGTAGATACTCTGGAAAAGCTGCGTTTTATTCTCAACCGCGATGTCATGCCTGCGCTTGCTCCGCGCGGCAATATTCTCGAATCAATCAACCGCCTGTACGGGCAGATGGAAGGTGAGTCGGCTGACTCGATTCTGCAGGAATTCACCGATACGGCCATCGATTTCACGGAAACAGTAGACGACTCCGGAGGCGGAGGCGACGAAGCCGTAGATGAGAGTAGTGCCCCGATCGTCCGACTCGTTCAGATGATGATTACAGAGGCGGTTCAACTACGTGCATCCGACATCCATGTTGAGCCCTTTGAAGACCGGGTGCGGATCCGGTACCGGATTGACGGCGTACTTCACGAGCGGGATACGCTTCCCCGCCGCCAGCTTGGTGCGATTCTCTCCCGCGTGAAAATCCTTGCGAATATTGATATTGCTGAGCGGCGTCGCCCGCAGGACGGCCGGATTAAAGTCTCTGTCGGCGAGAAAGAGCTCGATCTGCGAGTCAGCGTCATTCCTACCAACCATGGCCAATCTGCTGTCATGAGGTTGTTGGACAAGGACAACATCCGTGTCGGCGTCCGTCAGCTTGGATTCTCTGATCGAGATTACGCCCAGTTGATGCAACTGATCAAAAGGCCCAATGGTATCATTTTGGTGACAGGTCCGACTGGGTCGGGAAAAACGACGACACTCTACTCAGTGCTCAATCAGCTCAATCGTCCCGACCGCAAAATCATCACGGCCGAGGATCCGGTTGAGTACTATTTGCCGGGGATCAATCAGGTCGAAGTTCGGCACAACATCGGCTTGGATTTCGCCCGTATTATTCGCTCCATGCTGAGGCAGGCGCCTAATATCATCCTTGTGGGTGAGATGCGTGATGCAGAGACAGTATCCATGGGTATTCAGGCCAGTCTGACAGGACACTTGGTTTTCAGTACTCTGCATACGAACGATGCGCCCAGTGCTGTTACACGCATGGTGGATATGGGGGTGCCGGGATATTTGGTCGCGAGCAGTGTTGTGGCTATAATGGCTCAACGACTTGTGCGGACGATTTGCCCCAAATGCCGGGCAAAATATTCGCCCCCTGAAAGCGTGGTCAAAGAGGTCGGGCTGACTGAAGAGCAGTTGGCCGGAGCTAACTTCATGCGTGGAAAAGGTTGCAATACATGCCAGAAAACCGGCTTCCGTGGTCGCATTGGTATCTACGAGATGATGATGGTCGACAGCAAAATTCGCGAGCTCATCTTTGCGAATGCTTCGACGACTGAGATTCGTAAGGTTGCCATTGCCAACGGAATGAGCACGCTCTTCCACGATGGAGTCGATAAAGTCCTCAACGGTATTACTACCTTTGAGGAGGTTTATCGTGTCGCCAAGAAGACTGAGCAGGACCAGTAAAACGCCATTTGGGTGTTTTCAGGCCTGATTTTTGGACGGCTGAACGGGGATCGCAATAATGTCGCTGCCAATTGGTAATTATCCATATATCCCATCCAGTTTGCCGACTTGCTGAAGCCTGCTCGCCAGAGCTTGCTTTGCAAAACAGTCTCACGAGTCCAGCCTCTTTCCAAATATTCCCAACATGGAGATCGTTTTTGTTGCGACATGACAGCAACTGACGATTCCCCTTCCATACTCGATTTCCAACTTCGACACGCGAATCTGAAAGGCACCGGCTCAACCTTATCGTTGCGAATTTGCCGAACACATCGGCCAGAGGTCTGATGTGTCGGGATTTGTACCGGGTTGTCTGGTTACCGCTTCCGGCCATTGCCGGAGAGGCGGGTCATTCGAATCCGTGTTACGTGAGAAAATATGGCAACTGTACTCATTGATAAATTGCTCGAGGCCTGTGTGAAGCAGGGTGCGAGTGATATTCACATTACTGTCGGCCAGCCGCCGGTGTTCCGTCTGCATGGTCGTCTCCGCAAGCTTGAAACCAAGACGCTTGATCCGGATGACACGGTCGCTCTGATGAAGAGTATTTCGCCGGAGCGTTGTCAGCGCGAACTTCAAGAAGTCGGTAGTGCTGACTTCGGTTTCGCCTACGGTGACAAGGCTCGTTTCCGCGTTTCGATTTTCAAGCAACGTGGAAATATCGCGATGGTCCTTCGTCAGATTCCGACGGAGATGATGACGCCTGATTTTCTGGGGGTTCCGGAAGTCTTCACGCGTCTGTGTATGCGACCCAGGGGGCTGATTCTGGTCACCGGTCCAACCGGTTCCGGGAAGAGTACCACGCTTGCGTCGCTGGTGAACTACATCAATGAGCGGGTCGACCGGCACATTATCACCATCGAAGATCCGATCGAGTTTTTCCACTACCACAAGAAATCAACGGTCAATCAGCGTGAAGTCGGCGTTGACGTGCCGAGTTTTTCCGAGGCGATCCGGCGTGCGTTGCGTCAGGACCCGGACGTCATTCTTGTCGGTGAGATGCGTGACCTCGAGACGATCGAAGCCGCGATTACCGCTGCGGAAACAGGTCACATCGTTTTCGGCACCTTGCACACCAACAGTGCCCAGGGAACCGTCAATCGTCTTATTGATGCCTTTCCGGGTAACCTGCAGGACCAGATTCGAACTCAGCTGTCCACATCGTTGATCGGCGTTCTGGCTCAGACCCTTCTGCCGCGTATCGGCGGTGGCCGGATCGCGTCATTTGAATCGCTGGTTGTAACGCCCGGGGTTTCGAACCTGATTCGTGAAAACAAGACGTTCCGGATCAACTCGATGATCCAGACCGGTGCCAAGTTCGGAATGATGCTCAACGACGACTGCCTGTTCAATCACTGGCTCGACGAGAAAGTCGAGATGGAGGATTGCCTGGCCAAAGCGCACGATCCGGATTCACTCGCCCGTCGCATCGCGACGGTCCGCCGTCAGATAGAAGACGGTACCTATGACGACGGGCTCGAAGAGGATTTCGAAGAATAGAACCATTTTCATCGGTGCACATAACGCCCTGACGGGCAGCGCAGACTTAGGCAGTACAAACACACGCAAAGCGGAAACAGACAATGGCTGGTAGAAGAATAGGACAGATTTTTGTCGACCTCGGTTTCATCACCGATGACCAGCTTGAGATGCTTGTAGAAGAGCAGTCGCAGAGCGGCGGTCAGCGTATCGGCCGGATCGCTGAAGACATGGGCCTGATTTCAGATGACCAGTTGATCCAGGCGCTCGGGGAGCAGTTCTCACTGCAGACGGTTGATATTGAGGGCGTTGTTCCTCCAGCCGAAGTTCGCGAGATCGTTTCCGACTCGATGGCTCAGCTGTACCGTGTTGTCCCGCTTCAAGTCAACGACGGTGTCGTTACGGTCGCAACTTGTGATCCGCAGAACCTGTCGATGCAGGATGAACTGCGCCGCTTTCTCGGCTATGACACCCGCCTGCTGGTCGCAACCGAGTCACAGATCCTTCGTGCGATTGACAAGTTCTTCAATGCCGAAACCGAGAGCATCGAAAAGATCATCGAGGAGCTTCGCAATGACGAGGAACTCAAGCAGGCGTCTGCGAAACTGGGAACCGATGGTCCGGTTGACCTTGGTGAAATCGCGCAGCTGGCAGACAGCGCCCCCGTGCGGAAGCTGTTGAATATGGTTCTGCTGCTGGCGATCAAAGACCACGCCAGTGACATTCACTTCGAGCCGTTCGAAGACGAGTTCCGCATCCGGATCAAAGCGGACGGTGTCCTTTACGAGATGGTTCCGCCTCCGCGTCACCTCGCGTTTGCGATTACCAGCCGTATCAAGGTTATGGCTAACCTGGATATCGCCGAGCGGCGTCTTCCTCAGGACGGCCGGATCGAGTTGATGGTCGGCGGCCACCCGGTCGACCTTCGAGTCAGTGTTCTGCCGACGATGTTCGGAGAGAGTACAGTCTGCCGTGTTCTGGACCGGAGCGTTGTATCGCTCGACCTGAACAATGTCGGAATGGATGAGCAGACGATCGGCGATTTCCGCAAGATCATGGCCAAGCCGAACGGCATTATTCTGGTTACCGGGCCGACGGGTAGTGGAAAGACTACGACGCTGTATTCAGCACTCAGTGAGCTGAACCAGATTGAAGACAAACTGATTACCACCGAGGACCCGGTGGAGTATGACATCGACGGCATCGTCCAGATTCCAATCGATCATGATATCGATGTGACGTTCGCCAAGTGTCTTCGGGCGATTCTCCGTCAGGATCCGGACAAGATTCTTGTCGGCGAGATTCGCGACCTTGAGACAGCAGAAATCGCGGTCCAGGCTTCTCTCACCGGCCACACCGTTTTCAGCACGCTGCACACCAATGATGCTCCAAGTACGGTTACCCGCCTGAAAGATATGGGGGTTCCGTCGTTCCTGATTACCGCCACGGTTGAAGCCATCCTGGCTCAGCGCCTTGTGCGGCGGATCTGTCCGGAGTGTCGCGAAGCTGTTGAGCCGAGCGATGACCTTCTGCTCGAGCTGGACCTGACCAGAGAAGAGGTTGCCGGAAAGTCCTTCTTCCGCGGAGCAGGTTGTAACAGCTGTAACAACACAGGATACAAGGGGCGCGTGGGACTGTTTGAGTTGATGGTGCTCGACGATGACCTGCGTGACCTGATTATGGAGGGAGCAGCCACCGACAAGATGCGCAACGTCGCGCATAAGAAGGGCATGCGTCTGCTTCGCGATTCAGGAATCGAGTTCATCTTTGACGGAACAACCACCGCCGAGGAAGTTGTTCGCGAGACAATTCTCGACTCCTGATCAGCCGTACATTTAATCAACCGGACATTTACCGTTATTAATTAGCGTTTATTCATATTTATCTGATAACACCTCATCCGTACCCCGGCGGAACGAAATCATCCGGTTTCGCGGGGGCAGGAGTTGACTGCCGGCCGACGGGTCAGCAGACGATTGAACCCTCACTGTCTTCCCGGCGGTGACACGACAAGGACAGAGCTATGCCTACCTATCAATTCGAAGCGATGGACCCGCAAGGGCAGGAAATTCGCGACGTAATCGAGGCTGCAACCCAGGATGACGCGCAGCAGACCATCCGTGCCATGGGCTACTTCGTTACGAAGATTTCAGTCCAGAAAGCCGACAAGCGCGGCGGCGCAGGCGGTACCAAAAGCCGCAAGACGTTCGCACTCGGCGGTGCCGGTGGAAAGAAGATGGTGACGTTCACACGTCAGCTTTCCATCCTTCAGGATGCGGGTCTGCCGATTCTCCGTTCACTCAAGATTCTTGAGGATCAGGCGAAGCCCGGCGCGCTGAAGAATGCTCTGATCGATGTCTGTGATGAGATCGAAAGCGGTGCTTCCCTTTCCGAAGCGCTGTCGCGGTCACCGAAGGTGTTTGACCGTCTTTACGTCAACATGATCAAAGCGGGTGAGGCCGGCGGTTCACTGGAAGTGATTCTCCGTCGTCTGGCCGAGTTCAAAGAGCGTACTCAGTCGCTGAAGAACAAAGTCATCGGTGCGATGATCTATCCGATCATGGTCATCTTTTTCACGGTCGGTATTCTGACCTTCATCATGATCAAGATCATTCCCGAATTTAAAAAGATGTTCGAGGAATTCGGTATCGAGCTGCCTCAGATGACGCAGCTTCTGATCAGTATTTCCGACCGCGTGGTGAAGCTGTGGTTCCTGTTCCCTCTGGTTCCGATCTTCATCATTCTGTTCATCGCCTTGATCTGTAAATTCCGTGCCGGCCGCATGGGCTGGCATCTGTATCTGCTGAAGCTGCCTGTGCTCGGCAAGCTGGTTGAGAAGAGTAACCTCGCGCGTACGACACGTACCCTCGGTGCTCTGGTTGCTTCCGGTGTTCCGATCATCGAAGGCCTCACAATTACCCGTGAGACATCCGGCAACGCGATGTTCGAGAAGGTCTACAGCAAAGTTACCGATTCGATCCGCGAAGGTGACACGATCGCCCGCCCCATGAAAGCCAACGCGACACCGGGCTTCCATCCGGTTACCGCCTTCTTCTTCATGGCAACTGCGTCTCTGCCACCGCTGTCGATTCTGATGATCAAATTCGACCTGTGGCCATGGGTCGCCTACGGCTGTGGTGCGTTGAGTGTGATCGCAATGGCGTACTACTTCCTGTTCCACAAGAAGCCTGTCATTGAAGACCTCGTTATCAACATGGTGGACGTCGGTGAAGAGACCGGTGAACTGGACGTCATGTTGTACAAGGTTGCCGACTACTACGAAGAGGAAGTCGAGAACATCACCGACGGAATGATGAAACTGATCGAGCCGGTGATGATTATCTTCCTCGGTCTGGTCGTCCTGTTTATCGTCGCGTCGCTGTTCATGCCGCTGATCGCGATTATTTCCGGTCTGACCGGCGGTAAGAAATAAGCCTGAACTTGAAGCGGGCGGTCCGGTCAGGACCGCCGCGCAGTCATAACGAACCAACCCAAAAGACTTTTCCGGAGTTTAAAATGACACGTTCCCCTCAACGACGGTACGGCTTCACGCTGGTCGAGCTGCTGGTCGTGATCTCGGTCATCGGCATTCTCGTCGGCATGTTGATCGTCACGGTCGGTCCGATGATCAATCGAGTCAGTTCGTTTGCGATTCACAACGAAGCGACTCAGCTGACGGCTTCAGTCGAGGACTTTTACAACCAGCATGGATTCTATCCACCCAGCTTCGTTGGAATGACGAGCGCGAATGATCTGCTTCCGTATCTGAACCGGATTGCACCCAATCATGCAGAGGCGGTCGGTACGGTCGGAAGTCGTCCGATCGATATCTGGTGGGACAATGTCGGTGTCCAGATTCAGGCTCAGCCCGGCGCAGACCTGGTCTTCTGGCTTTCGGGGCTGATGAAGAACAAGCAGTTCCCGCTTACCGGCGGCGTAATTGCGGCTGGTGGTACAGCGGTTGACCTGCCAGTTGCCTACAACCTTTCCTCGCGCATCAACGGCGTTCGCTACGATTCCGAACTGGAACGGGAAGTCTATTACGAATTCCAGCTTGGCCGTCTTATCCCCGATGCGTCGGGGGTAACTTTGCCGGCTTGTGGAGGCTATGAGCAGCCGCGCGGCGAAGAGGGAGTTGTATTCCTCTACCTCGATAACAACAGCTACTGGTTCGATGCCAATACCGACGGTTTCTGCCAGGACACCGAAGCACTTGCATACTTTGACGGTTCAAAACTGGCCGACCATCTGGCTGGAACTATTCCTGCGTCCGAGTTGTTCGAAAATCAGCATACTTTCCAGATTGCCACCTACGGTGTTGATGGTGCAGCAGGCTCGTCAGTCAACTGGCGTGAAATGGACTCCGAAGCGCGCGACAACATCACGAACTTTTCCGAGGGGATTCTTGAAAAGATGCAGGTCCAGTAACCGGACAGATCCTTTTCCCTCCCTGCCCACCTCTTGTCCAACCGGGGTTCGAAGATGATGTCAACAAAACCTATTAAACAAGAACGGAGCGGCTTTACGCTGGTCGAACTTCTGCTGGTGATTTCGGTCATCGCAGTCCTGTCGTCGCTGGCTCTGTTTGTCGTTCGCGGAGCCCGCTCAGATGCTCAGCACGCGGCCACGCGAATGCGTTCAAGCCAGGCTGAGGCCGCGGTCCAGCAGCGCATGGAGAACTATGAGTTCCGACGTGTGCCTGTCCGTCTTAACGATTACGTTGCCGGTTCGAGCCGCATCGTATTGAATCTGGTTCGCAACCGGATCATTGCAGACATGGTTCATGTCGAAATGCCGGGCGTCTGGCGATGGTTGCCGGCGGCTGCACGCTGGGAAGATGACACGGTGGATTCCGGAGATGGTTTCGATGCTCTGGATGATTACGCCGGCGTTCGTCAGATCCCGACGGTAAATTCCGTCGGCGGTATCTTCCCGAGCCTTGAGCTTGAAAGCTGGTTGCTTGAAATGGAAGCCCAGGGGTTCCTGTTCAATGTGGACCCTGCCGGTGCAGCGATTCCGGATGAAGCGTTGATTAATGTGCTTCGTCGCCGCCAGTCTTCAGTGGTAACTCAGCGCGAAATCGCGCTGGCTTCCGGATTTGTTTTCAACGACACCAGCGAATCGCTGACCTGGATTCTCGAGCAGACAGACCAGGATGGAGCATCGGCTGCTGAATCCATGGGCAACCGGCCGTTTGTAACCGACCCTCTCTCCGGTCGTGCGGCTTTTGTTGATGGATTCGATGATCGTTTTGCTTTCCGGTTGATGTACGCCGATGTCCCGCAGGACATCAATGATCCGGCTGACTTCGGTCAGATCCCGCCCGGTGACGAAATGCCACCGGGAAGCGGAATGGTTCCGTTGGCGGATGCGATCGGATTCGATGCCGGTCGTTCGTGGAATATTTCTGATATTCCGTTTGAAAATATCCGCGTTGAGATCATTTCCCCCAACGAGAACTAGTCCTGCTGATAGTTGAAACCAACCTCCCTCCTCTGCCGGTTTCCGGCAAACGAAATGCGGCCATGAATTTCAATACAAACAAAGAAAGAACCGCCGGCTTCACGCTCGTCGAACTGCTGGTGGTGATAACGATCCTTGCGATTCTTGTTGCACTGACGATTCCCCAGTTGCGCGTCATCAACCGCGACCGTGGCGTTCGCGAATCGGCTCGTGTTGTCGGCGCTGCGTTTGCGTCTGCATCCCAGCGCGCCATCACTGAAGGTTCAGCTGGTGTCATGCTGGTGCGGAATATCAACATGACTAACGACTATGATCGCGACGGAAATCCGGACAATTACAACACCGCGATTCAGCGGTTGGTCAACCGTCCGGTTTTCAATTCCTGCACCTCGATTTTCCAGATGCGGGCGATTCCGGATTACACCGGGCTGGCTGATGGTGACCTCGCTGTCACAGCCATTGATCAATCCGATCCGGATCCGGCGAACTGGGCGGCAGTTCCGTATACGATCCAGATCAATGCTCCACCACCGAACATTACGATCAACCGTGGTGACAGAATCACACTCGGCGATCGCAACGTTACCTACCGCATTCTGACGGTGACCGATGGTCAATTCGGGACAGATCCGGCGTTTCGCTGGCTGCTGCTTGAGACTGCCGGGAACGTTGAAGGCCCGTCGCTTCCGGATCCTGATATGGCCGGTGGTAAACCGTTCCGGATCTCGCTTCGCCCGCGCGTCGTGGAATCCAGCCGGGTCGACCTTCCCAACGGGTACATGATCGATCTCCGGTACTCAGGGATCGTTCGTGAAAAGAGTGGCGAGATTGATCCGGACAACGCACCGAATCTTGGAACTGCCGGTCAGATTATCCGCGATGTCACTGGAACCAAAGTCGGAGAGCAGCCGATTTCGATCACCTTTGATTCCACCGGAGCTATTAATGAGGTTTACGGGTTGGCGGTGACGACCAGGTCCATTGATCGGGCTTTGTTCCGTCCTCCTGCGACAGATCCACTGGGTGGATTCGCGATGCTTGTCAGCGAAGATGCACTGACTTCGACCGACGCTCTTTCCAGCGATAACAGTCTCTGGGTGACAGTGAATGAAGGCGGCGCCGTTTCGGTCGCGTCCAATGTCGCGCAGATATCACCAGCTCCGTCAGCAGTGTCCAAAGAAATCCGCAACCGATTTGATGCCGCACGCGGCATTGCAGATACCCGCCAGGCTGCTTCCCAGTAAGGCGTGCCGATCGCTCCAAAGACTCTCCTCCCATCCAAAGACTTATCGGAAACAACATGTTCAACCAACTCAATCCTGCAACGGTTCGTCATCCCGCCAGCCGGCGTCCGGGGATCACGGTCATCGAAGTGTTGACCGCAATGGTGGTTGCTTTGATCGGCGTATTCGGAGTCATGATTCTGATTCCGTTTGCCGTGCGCCAGGCTGAATCAGGTCTGGACCTGGACAATGCAAATCGTATGGCCCGTAACGGGATTGCTAATTTCGAAATCGGCCAGTTTCAAAGCACCGCACGCTGGACAACTTCCGCGGTTGGTACTCCGGCCTTCAGCCCGATTGGCGTGAATGCGGAAACAACGCTGTGGGCGATCGATCCGTTGCGTGTTACCGCGGATACAGCGGGCGTGTTCGGTAGTTTTCCACCGGAACTTGGATCGGTGGCTGCTGGCAAAGAGCCGCTCCTGCAGATCCCTGAGCTGAACCTGAATTACTTTGACCTTACCAACAGCCAGTTGCAGCCTTTTGACGCCGGAATGGCCAGGCGAATGTTCCGCTCAACAGACGATCTGGTCTTCGAGACCAGCTCGGTTTGGGAAGACGTGAACGCGGATGGAATTATCGGTACCGGTGAGACTCGCGATTTCGCACAGCTCGATGCACCTCAGCAGATTTATGATGTTGAACCGACGACCAATGCTGTGCTCCGCCGGCAGGCACTCGGTGAGATGTCGTGGATGGCGATCGTTCAGCCGTACGGCGGAGTTCCCGACGCAGCAACCAACATGTTCCGCATGTTCACCCTTGTTTACAAGAATCGCGGCCTGTTCAATCAGACGCCGGACGACCCGGCGGACAACGTGGTTTTCACGGAAGTTCGTCAGGTGCAGCTTGCGACCAATCCCCCTGCCGGCGTAAGTCCACGTATTGGATTTGCCGGTGGTACGATCCAGGTAGACCCCGCGTTCGATTCAGACGGAGCCTTCAACGATGCACGTCAGGGCGACTGGGTCATGCTTGTTTCCGGCCGGGAGACATTCGCCGGTTCAGGAATCTACCGCAAGCAGATCGGCTTTTATCGAATTGCCGCCGACCCGTTTACTGATCCTCCAGTACCTGTCGGAACCGGTTCAGGAATTCAATACCTGACACTGGATGGTTCCGATTTCAACTTCGATTTCGGCGATCCGGATCCGGCTGTCGGACCTGAAGATGCCACGCAAACGTACGCGGTACTACTGGTCGGATTCGACGGTGCCGGCGAACGGCTGGATCAGGTCGTTAACGTTTACGAACGGACTTTCCGTTCCGAGAACGCTTCGAACTGGAACCGTTAACCCTGAATCACCCCCCCTCCTCTTTTCCTACGCATTTGACTGCAACTGTCGAGGCAGAAATGAATAACATCACAGCCCTCATCAACCGACGCCCGGCAACCGGTCGCCTGAACCGGCGACGCGGAATCACGCTGCTGTTTGTTGTCAGCATGATCGTTCTGTTCCTTTTGATGGGAACGGCTTTCGTACTGGTTTCCAATGAATACAAAAAGAGCGCACGCATTCGTTCGCTTGAGGATCTGACGTTTGAAGACGGTACCGAGCTGATCGAATACGCGCTGTACGAAGCGCTGGTCGGTCCGGATCTGACCAACGTCGATTCACCACTCCGTGGCCACTCGCTACTTGGCGACATGTACGGATACGGTTTCAAAGCGCAACTCTCGGTAGCTCCTGCTTTGACCGGGGGGGCCGGTGGCCAGCTCTACAGTATCCAGCTGCAGGATCCTGTTGCTGCAACGCCCAACGAAGGGCTTACAATCCGCGACCAGACAATTCTCCCGCTTGATACGCGCCCCGGATTCTATTCCGGAATGGTTCTGACGATCACCGGCGGAAATGCCCGTGGGATTTCCAGTCGCATTATCGGTTACACCGGCGCTTTGCCTGACAACAGCGTCGCGCCGGCAATTCCACCGTACACATTCATTATCGCACCCGCCTGGGGCGATACGTTTGATAACGCTTTTGCGTCGGCAATCATCGGCGATGAAGTCGTCGTCAACGGTCCGGCTTTTGGCGGATTCGGAGCGGGCGGTTACACAGGTGCCGCCTACCCGACGCCCGCTCTCGGGCCGACTGCTCTGTTGCCTAATCGACGTGGAGAAGCCTGGGCGACGATTATCGCGACCGGTTCCTACCTTCAAGACAACGTCGGTATCAACGAGCCGTATGATGCTCTCGATTTTCAAAATATGTTTCTTGCCGGCAATACCGGCGAGATGGTTGAACACGTAGACGGCATGCCGGACGGCTGGTTGCCGAGTTTTCATCGTCAGGCGCTGGCGGACTATCACGCCGCGCGTGATCCGGCAGGACTGCTCAAGCCACTGTACATGTTCGGCGTTGATGACGATCCATCGATCTTCCCGGGCTCCGGCACACCGGATTACCTGTGTGATAACAGCGGTGACGGCGAAGACGATTCGTTCTTCATGGATATCGGTCTGCCGGTTCAAAGTGACGAAAGCGGAAGACTCTTCAAGCCGCTTGTTGCCTACCGGATCGAAGACATGGGTGGCAAGGTCAACGTGAACACTCATGGCTCCATCGGCCATCTCGCTGACGGGATCACCGCTCGCCAGCTCGGATATGATCAGGCTACCGCCAGCAGCGGCAATCCGTCGTACGGTCTTGGTATGGGACCCGCGGAAGTCACGTTGGGTGACATCCCGACTCCAACGCCTCTGCCCGGACTCTTCGATAGTACGACCTATGCGGAAATTCTGATCGGAAACGGTACTGAGGCAGGTCGATATGGAGCCGACCAGGTTCCCGGAGTCGCCGGTCGCGATTACTGGTCACAACACAAACAATTCGGATATGCCCGCGGCGCATCGAACGCCGGAACCGGTGAATACGGAACCGTCGGATTCAAGTTCAGCACGGCCATGGACATCCATAACAGATTCCGGATTCTTGTAGCCGATCCACTTGATACCAACGCATCCTTCCTTGACCCGAACTACGCAGCGTTTCCAAACGGACAACCGGGTATCGACATGCTGGTATCCGCTTACCTGGACGAAGTAGCTGACAATCCTTATGAGATTGATATGTCGCCTGCTCCCGGTGGAGGGCGAGGCGACCGTTTGTTCCGTCCGCAGGAACTCGAGCGTGTTCTTCGCCAGTTCGATCGTGATACTTACAGCCTGCCATCACGACTTTGGGTTCTGGGTGGCGGCCTGACCGGCCAGTTCGGACAAGACGCGCGAACCGCGGCGTCGATCACAACGGAAAGCTGGGAATCGACTCGAGGTGCGGTAAGCATCCGTTTGCTCGAGCAGCTTGCCACCTTGATGCAGAATTCCGGCAATACAACGTATGCAGGCATGTCTATCGAAGAGTTGATCCTCGAGATTCAAGCAACTCAATTGCTGGCGCCGGAGATTCTCGCGGGTCTTCCGATGAACATGAACCGCGAATGGGGAAGCGGCTTTGACGAGAACGGCAACGGGACTGTTGATGAAGAGCTTCCAGCCGAAAACGAGGTTAACTCGGATCAGCTGGTTCCTTCGCTAGCCGGAGTAACAACGTACGGTAACCAGTACGGTGCGGCAGCTGTTGATATGAATGCCGCAGTCGCCGGTGCCAGACAGTTGTTCGCGCGGCACCTGTACATGCTCGTTTTGCTGACCTGCCAGGCAGGCGTTGATTACAACGGTGACGGTGTCGTCAGTACCGATGAGCAGAACGACTACCGGACTCGCATTGCGCAGTGGGCAATCAACGTTGTTGATTTCCGTGATGCGGACTCAATCCACACCGGATTTGAATTCGACCTCGAACCATTTAACGGTTGGGATGTCGATGGGATTCCCGGAACAGCCGATGACACTCTACCCGAACGGGCGATTGTCTGGGGTTCGGAGCGTCCTGAGCTGCTGATTTCAGAGACGTTTGCCGGACATGACGGCCGGACTGAAGATGATGGATCAGGCACCGAAGAGAGCCGGTTGATGCCGAACGCTTTCGCTTATGTCGAGCTGTACAATCCGTGGACTCAGAACCTGATGAGCCAGTCTCTGCCGGCTGAGTTGTACCGCAATGGTCCTAACGGCCCGGGCGTTGATGTAACACTGAAGACGCGCAACAACGCCGCCAACGGAGACTCTGTCTGGCGACTGGTCGCTTGCCGACCAACCCGTAGTGAGCCGATCGTTCGCGCGTTCTATCTTTCAAACCGTTACACAGTAGCGCCCGATCCCGATCTTGGCAGCGGACTTCAGTTTTCATCGTCGACAGGTAACACGTCGAGAACTGTCCCGCCGGGATGGACTTGCGTAGTGGGACCTCCCGGATTCGACAGTGGTGTCGCCGGTCGTGAAAACTCGTTCCCGATCGGTCGTCGTTCAGGAATTTTTCCCGGGGACGAGCCGAATAATCTGGATACCGATATCACCCGTCATATTGCGCTTGATACGGCAAATAACCTTGTGCATGTTCAGGCGGGCGACGATCCCGCAGGCGAAATTTCGTACAACGCAGTTTCGGTCGTCGTTGATAGAACACGTTCGGGACTCGGCTCCCGGGCAATGAACCTGTCTGATCCACGAAATGGCTACCCCGCAACTGATGCGTCGGGAACACCTCGTGTTCCAATTGATGATGGATTCTCCTACTCCGATCCGCACACCGCGCTGGATACCGGAAGAAACCCGGGCGTCGAGTTTACAGCAGTCGAGCTGAACGCGATCGATACGACGGACACAAATGATTATCTGGAGAGTTTCCGGGTCATCAAATTGCAGCGGCTCGCCAATCCTTATCTGGATTTCGATCCTGATACCAATCCTTACATCACCATCGACCGGATGAACACAAATCTCGTGACCTACAACGGTCTGGAGAGCTCATCCAGCGAAGACCTTTCTTCGTTCGAGCGTGGTGAGAATGACGCGGGAGCGGATGAGCGAATGCTCTGGAGAACACCCGGAGCCCAGACGCAAGCCAATACGATGGTCGCCGGCGGCGCCCATTACATCAACAACGATCTCAACGTCAGCCTTGGAGCTACAAACGACGCGTACGTGAATTCGGTATTTACAGGTCCTTTCAGTGTTCTCTCGTGGAACAACCGACCTTATGCCAATCCACTTGAGTTGATGAACGTACCGTATCTTTCGTCGGAAGGCCTCGTACAGAACTACACCCTGGTTCAGGATGCCGGCGTTTTTGCGAATCCGTACGAAGTTGATGCGGATGACACAACGAATCTGCTCGGTGGCCGCTTCGGTCATCTACCGAATTTTTACGGTCAGGATCTCGCGGGCATCACCAGCAGGCGCGCCAACCTGTTCCGTCTGGTGGACTTCATCGAGATTCCGTCACGCTTTACAGGTACCGAACTTTACCTCAATGGAAGTGTTTTCACGAACAATCCGTTCAACTACCTGTCACGTTTCCGCCAGCCGGGGAAAGTCAATCTCAACACGGTGACCAACGAGCTCGTCTGGAACGCACTCATGGGCCAGTATTCGGGCTATGTGCCATACTCCGGCGTCAACAGCTTCTCTGATGTTCGAAACGACAATGGAATCATGGGTTTGCCGACCGAGGTAGCCAAACCGTACCGTCCAGCGGGAACCGGTAACTGGGTACCAGCGCTTACCGGTGGCACGCCCGCAAATGGCCTGGTCGTTGAAGATGTCGACTGCGGCTTGCTCAGGCGTAACGGAGCCGGCGGAGGACCGTTGTTTGAGGTGCTCAACGGCGGCTACGACTCAAGTCGAAGCTCCTACAAGCGTAACCATATGGTTGGCCGTCTCAGTAACATGACCACAGACCGCTCCAGCGTGTTCTCCGTCTGGATCACTGTCGGCTATTTTGAAATCAATCCTGTTGATGGAACGATTGTCGGGGAAATCGGTGCAAATACCGGTGAGACCACGCGTCACAGAGGATTCTTCCTTGTTGACCGCTCGATCCCGGTCGCTTTTGAGCCCGGCAAGAGACACAACGTTGATCGCATGATCCTTGTGCAGAGCATCATTGAGGACTAGACAAAATCTGAAGTTATCCCCGTAATGTTGGTATGTAGAGGATTTCAACTTTAGAAGTTGCTAACGCAAAATCGAAGTACGACGGGCCGGAGTGGACTACACTCCGGCCCTTTTTGTTGATGTCACGAAAAGAAAATTTGAAAAATTGCGTTGACAGAATTCCGATTCGAGTCGAAAGTCTGAGTATGAAACGTGCGCAAAATCAAATTCCGGCTCTTTCGCCGACGACTCATGCTTTGGGTCGGTCGAACTTGCGCGCACCTGGTTTTGAAAGCATTCTCGCAAATCAACTCGTAGTCCGCCTGAACAGCATCCTGGCGATCAGCCTCGTGCTTGTGGTGGTTCTACTTGTGATTATTGTGCTGGCTCTGATTATTCCTGAGTCCGGGATGCGAATGCTGTAGAAACTGCCGACAGTTTGAAATTCACAGCCGCATCCCGAAGGGATGCGGCTTTTTTTGTGCCTGTACGGAACTCGTACGGCAAAGAACAAAGAGAATCGCATGAGAAGCAACTCAATAAAGTCAGGACCGAGCCGTGCCCCGGCACGCTCGATGCTGAGAGCCGTAGGCGTCAGTGATGAGGAGTTCAAAAAGCCGTTTGTTGCCGTTTGCAACACATGGACCGAGATGACTCCGTGCAACTTTCACCTTCGAGAGTCGGCTCAGATCATCAAAAACTCGATCCGCGCAGCCGGTGGAGTTCCCTTCGAATTCAACTCGATCGTTGTTTCCGACGGGATATCAATGGGCACCGATGGCATGCGGTACTCGCTGATCAGCCGCGAGCTTACGGCTGACTCAATCGAGCTGGCGGCCAACGGACACAGACTCGACGGCATCGTGGCGATCTCCGGTTGCGACAAGACCGTAGCTGGAACCATCCAGGCTCTCGCCCGACTCGACCTGCCCTCATTGATGGTCTATGGAGGGTCAATTGCACCTGGAAATTTGCGGCGGAACGGAGATTTAAAAGACCTTTCCATACAAGATGTCTTCGAAGCAGTAGGCGCCCATAGCCGCGGGAGCATCGACGACACAGAACTCGGCGATATCGAAAAATCCGCATGTCCGGGCGCTGGCGCTTGTGGAGGGCAATTCACTGCCAACACAATGGCGACGGCCGCGTCGCTGCTTGGCATTTCACCAATGCTCAACAGCATCCCTGCCCTCGATCAGGCTCGCGACGCAGCGCTTGGTGAAGTCGGTCCGATGATCATGCGGCTGGTCGAAAACAAAACGACGGCCCGCCAGATTATCACACGCCCGTCTCTGGAAAACGCGATCGGATCCGTAATTCTCACGGGTGGATCCACCAACTCAGTCCTCCATCTGCTGGCGGTCGCACGCGAAGCCGGTGTTGACATCACGATCAACGATTTCGACCGGATCAGTCGTGAACTGCCGGTCCTCGCAGACATGAAGCCGACGGGGCGCTACCTGTCTGCTGACCTTTACGAAGCAGGCGGAATCGCCCTGGTTGCCAGACGACTCAAACAACTCGGCTTCCTGCGAGAACAGCCAACCGTTTCGGGAAAGTCTATTTGTGAAGAGGCCGATTCTGCACAGGAGGCTGTCGGTCAGGTCGTTGTAAGGCAGATTGATAAACCGATTCAAGAGTCCGGGCACCTCGCCATCCTCAGTGGAAAACTTGCGCCCGAGGGTTGTGTGATGAAGCTGCCGAAGAAAAAGGTCGCAACCCTGGAAGGACCGGCTCGTGTTTTTGAATGTGAAGCGGATTGCTTCAACGCCATCATGAACAGCCGCATCAAGCCCGGCGACATGGTCGTCATCAGGAACGAAGGACCTGCAGGTGGCCCGGGCATGAGGGAGATGCTCGCCGTAACCGCAGCCATCATCGGCGCCGGCCTGGGCGACAGTGTGACTCTGATGACCGATGGGCGCTTCAGCGGCGCTACACACGGCCTGATGATCGGGCATGTATCACCAGAAGCCGCGCGCGGCGGTCCGATCGCTCTGCTACGGGATGGTGACCGGATCACCGTTGACGTAGCGAAGCGGACGATCACGACGACGGCCGACCTTGAAACACGCCGCGCATCGTGGCTTCCGAACGAACCCGGATACAAGACCGGTGTTCTCGCAAGATTCGCCCGCAACGTGGCTTCAGCGTCTCTCGGAGCAACCACATCGCCTGTCGAAGCCGAGCACAAGGCTCACAATTCATAGATCAACCGGAACAACAAAAACCTTATTAGAGGAATTTGAATCATGACAAAACTATTTCGTGAATCTGACGTGCCGTTGGAAGGGCTGGGAGAACTAAGTGTGGTCGTCGTCGGCTACGGCAGTCAGGGCCGCGGTCAGGCGCTCAACCTTCGTGACAGCGGGTGCAACGTTAGTGTCGCGCTTCGCGAAGGCGGAGCCTCCTGGAAACAGGCAGAACAGGACGGATGGGAACCCATCACTCTCGAAGAGGCCGCCAACGGCGCAGATGTCGTCTGCCTGTTGATTCCCGATATGGTTCAGCCGGAAGTCTACAACCGGCACTTTGCCGGAAAACTGAAAAGCGGAGCGACAGTTCTGTTCTCACACGGACTCAACGTTCAATATGAGTTCATCGAGTTTTCTGAAGATCTCAACGTAATCATGGTCGCACCCAAAGGCCCGGGGGCATTGGTCAGGCGCGAGTATGAAAGCGGATCGGGCGTTCCCTGCCTTGCCGCAGTCCATCAGGACGCTGACGGGAAAGCTTTTGTTCTCGCTCTTTCCTACGCCGACGCCATCGGGGGGACTCGGGCGGGTGTTATCGAAACGACATTCAAAGAGGAAACGGAGACCGACCTCTTTGGAGAGCAGGCCGTCCTTTGCGGCGGCGCAACCGAACTGGTCGTCGCTGGCTGGGAAACACTGGTCGACGCAGGATATTCCAGGGAGGTCGCGTATTTCGAGTGTCTCCACGAGCTCAAGCTCATTGTCGATCTGCTGTACGAAGGCGGCCTGAGCAGGATGCTTCAGTTCGTCAGTGATACAGCCAAATATGGCGATCTCACACGTGGCAAACGAATCATCAACGAAGAAACCCGCGTTCGAATGCGCGAAGTCCTGAATGAGATTCAAGACGGAACCTTTGCACGCGAATGGCGCGACGAATACGAAAACGGCGGCGCGCGTTACCGGAAACTTCTGGATGAAGACAAGGCACACCCCATTGAAGATGTCGGACGTGAAATCCGCAGACACTTCAGCTGGCTCAATCCCGAACAACAGGAAGTTACGACATGAATGGAGCACAACTTTTTGTAAAGTGCCTCGAATCCGAAGGCGTTTCCCAAATCTGGGGGTACCCCGGTGGAGCAATCATGCCGGTGTATGACGCTTTGCTGGACTCCCCGATCCGGCATTACCTGACTCGCCATGAACAGGGCGCTGGCTTTGCCGCGCAGGGGTACGCCAGAACGACCGGCGAAGTCGGTGTCTGTATGGCGACGTCCGGTCCGGGGGCGACGAATCTGATTACGGCCATCGCTGATGCGTTTATGGATTCTGTTGCGTTGGTAGCAATAACCGGACAGGTCCCGACTAATCTCATCGGAACTGACGGATTCCAGGAAGCAGACGTACTCGGCCTCTCGCTACCGGTTTGCAAACACAGCTTCCTGATCACATCGATCGATCAGATTCCGCAAGTTGTGAGACAGGCATTTGAGACAGCCGCAAGCGGACGACCGGGGCCGGTTCTGATCGATTTCCCAAAAGATATCTCACTTGAATCGACCGACCTGAGCCCGCTCTCAAGACGGACATTTGCGCAATCGCCTGCCGAGGCCTCAGCTGAGGACGTAGACAAAGCGAGAGAGATGATCGCCGCCAGTCGCAGGCCGGTGATCTATGCCGGCGGAGGGGTTGGTAAATCGAACGGAGTCAAAGAGTTTCGAGACTTTGTTGAAGCTCTCGGGATTCCGACAGTTCATACATTGCATGGTCTAGGCGGGCTCCCGGGCGACCATGTACTTTTCCTGGGTATGTTGGGAATGCATGGCAACCAGGCCGCTAATCACGCCGTACAAAACTGTGATTTATTGATCACGGTCGGCGCTAGATTTGATGATCGAGCAACCGGAAAGCTGGCTGAGTTCGCTCCGGATGCCTCGGTGATTCATCTCGATATCGATCCTGCCGAGCTGAGCAAACTGCGCACTGCCAATGTTGGCTTGACCGGTGATATCAAAAAAACACTCCCTCGCCTGATCACACCAACACCTGACCTGACCGCCTGGCGGGATCGCTGCCTTGCGTGGAAAGAAAAATTTGCCTGGCGCTACGATGCGCCGGGAGACAACATCTTCGCACCGGCATTTCTAAAGCGCCTGTCTGAGAGGGCGGGCGACGATACGTTCATCTGCTGCGATGTCGGTCAGCACCAGATGTGGGTGGCACAGCACTACCGTTTCAAAACTCCCCGCCAACATCTGACCAGTGGTGGTCTCGGAACTATGGGTTTCGGTCTTCCGGCTGCGATCGGTGTTCAGTGCGGCCATCCGAGCCGGAACGTGATCAATATATCCGGCGACGGTTCGATCATGATGAACATCCAGGAGCTTGCCACGATCAAGCGTTACGAACTTCCTGTCAAAGTCGTTCTTTTCGACAACTCCGCTCTCGGGATGGTGCGTCAATGGCAGGAGCTGTTCTTTGACAACCGGGAGAGCGAAGTCGACCTGTCGGACAACCCGGATTTTGCAGCTGTCGCTGACGCCTTCGGTATTCCTTCGATCACGATCCGCAAGCGCGACGAAGTTGAAGCCGCAATCGACCAGCTACTCAACTCAGACGGTCCAATTTTGGTGCACGTTCTGATCGACAGGGTCGCCAATGTCTGGCCACTCGTTCCACCGGGTGCAAATAACGCGGAGATGATCGACCGGCCGTTTGCACCCGGGCGATCGACAAACTGATAAACCAACGGAAACTCAAGATTTTGACTGGAATAGAATGAAAGATAAACACATGAACTCAGCACACTTCTGCGTCAACATCACCGATCAACCGGGGTCCCTGCAACGCCTCCTTGGTACGATCCGACGTCGCGGATTTTCAGTCGACAGCCTGATCGTCACACGCGATCCCGTTGTCGATGGCTATCGAGTCGAAGCACGGCTGGCGGGAGACAGATCATTCGAAACCCTCGCTCGTCACGTGGCCAATCTGTTTGATGTGGCGTCGGTCTCATTGCAGGCCGCGCAGGCACCGGTTGAATTCTCACGCTTTGCGTCGGCCTAGCTTTGATTTAAACGGATAAGTCTGACGAAAAATGAACCAGCCATCGGTCAACAAGTTGCAACGGATCTATCGTGAACTGGCCAGCAAGGTCGAGCGTGCGCGCTCTGTGGTCTACGAACTTGACTCCGCAACACCGTTGCAGAGACTGGTGCTTCAAGACGGCCAGACGGTCTACGCGAAACGTGAGGACACTTCGCGTGTTCACTCGTATAAATGGCGTGGTTCATTCTTCAAGATGTATGAAATGGTTGAGCAGGGATCGCGCGGCCCTTTCATTGCTGCGTCTGCCGGCAATCATGCGCAGGGAGTCGCCGCTTCGGCAAAGAAGCTGGGCGTCAAAGCAATTGTCTTCATGCCGGAGACTACACCCGCGCTTAAGCAGCGATCGGTTGCTGAACTAGGTGGCCGATTCGTTGAAATCAGATTGTGTGGTGACGGATTTGATGATGCTGCCAGAGCGGCAGAGCAGTTTCAGCAACATTGCGGCGGCATCATGATCAGCCCGTTTGACGACGTTTCCATCATCGCGGGCCAGGCAACTGTCGGGCTTGAGATGCATGAGCAGCATCAGGGGCTTACAAAAATCTATGTGCCGATCGGAGGAGGTGGATTGGCCAGCGGTGTCGGCTTTGCGATCAAGGTTCTTTGTTGTCAAAACTGCCAGATGATCGGAGTCGAGGTCGAAAAGCAGAATTCAATGCAGCTTTCAACTGCTACCGGCCAGCCGGTTTCGATGCTTGACGTCGACCGGTTTTGTGATGGAACAGCAGTGAGAAGGCCGGGTGAACTTACGTTTGAGCTGTGCCGTAACCTGCTGGACAAGGTAGTTACTGTAACCAATCGGGAAGTATGTGCCGCTGTGCGGGCGGCCTGGGAATCAGAACGGTTCCTACCCGAACCGTCAGGCGCAATCGGACTGGCGGCGGCTATCAAATTTGCCGGGAATGATCGAAACGAAGTTGTCGGAGCGGTTATTTCCGGCAGCAACACAGACTTCAATACGCTGCCAGTCATTGTCGGTCGAAGCCAGACGGATAGAACGTCGCGCCGCTATTTCAGGTTTGTGATTGATGAGAGAAACGGATCTCTGATTGCGCTACTCGATGAATTCCTGGGTGGATTTAATATTGTCGATTTTCAATATGGCAAATCCAGCGAGCAGATCGCAACGCCTGTAATTGGTGTCGAAGGGGCGTTCGGCCAGCTTGATGAGCTGTCAAGACGGATGGCAATGGCAGGGTTTGCTGAACAATTGAACGCAGGCAGTACTTTGCTTGAGTACCGCGTGTTTTCATTTCACCCGGAACTCTGCCGTGATGCGTTCTTTCTGAAGGTTGAATTTCCGAATCGTCCCGGCGCATTACTGGAACTGATGCGGCGGATTTCTTCTGCAACGAATATCTGCTATTTCAATTTCACTGATTCCGGCGAAACGGAAGGGCACGCTCTGATCGGCTTTGAATGCATCCTCCCTGACTCGCGTTTGCAAATAGTCTCACATCTTTCTGCTTTGCAGTTTAAGTTCAGCAATGTTCAGTTGAATCATGCGGACACATCGCCGGTGCCGAAATAGAGTTCAGGTTGATGGAACGAAACCAGTGTAAGGACCATCGCGTGCACATAAAGCAACTCGCGAGTGATGACTCCTCCGGTTAGTGAACCGATCGCCCCGCCACGACGTTTTGTGTCCCGCTCTTTGAACAGCCTGTCATTGGCGTGGCCGAGTTCGATTCCGCGTTCGATCATCGTTTTGACTTCCGGCGGAAGTGCGAATGAACCGCTTCTTCCCCTGGCACGGTTTCCTTCACGATCATCAACTACGATCCATGCACCGGCGAAAAAAGTTCCGTCCACTTCTTCGATTCCGCCTTCAATTCCCACGCGGAAATCCACGTCAGGTGCGAGTTCTTTCAGCGCCTCGGCACGGTTGGTCGCACCGGTCAGCGTCTCCGTACATGACATCGGCTGATCGTTGACACCTGACGGCGCCGAATAGCCTTGCGCGACAAAGCGTTCATCAGGAAAGACACTTTGAAAACCCGTAAGTGCGGCGTTGATCTTGACCGGGTTCTTCGACCCGACAGCGATTGTTTTTGTCGATTGGTTCATGTTGAAAGTGTAGCCGATCGGAGTTGGCTCACGAAGCTGCCGGCGCCGACCATGCCGGCTACCGGCAGGTGAATGCCATTCGAAACGGAGAGCAGTCTGCACACGATCTACACCGGTGAAAGCCGACGCTGATTCCGGTCATGACGGTTATTCATTCTGCGCGATAGCGGCAATGCGCCTGGCAACGATTGCTTCAGGGCGGGCAAACGCCGGAGAGAATTCGTCCGATGTTTATTCTGACGATCGTGTCGGGGGTGGCTATGGAAGAATCATCTACAAAAACGTGGTGGATACTTGGAGTTGCAATAGCAGCGGCGGCTCTACTGCGCTTTCTGGCGGCGGCAAACAATCTCTGGTTCGACGAGATCATCTCGGTTGAAATGGCCAGTCAGATGTCGGGCCCGGAAGGAGTATTCACCGAGTTCCTTTACGACAACAACCACTACTTCAATACACTCTGGGTCTGGTGGCTTGGTAAGCACAACAGCGAACTGTTGTACCGGCTGCCGGCAGTCATTGCCGGCGTAATGACAGTACCCGCAGTCTGGTGGGCACTTCGTCCGTGGGGCACGTTTTCACAGCAGATTGCTGCGATCCTCGTCGCTTTTTCTCACGTGCACATTCACTATTCGTCTGAGGCACGAGGGTATGCGATGCAGATACTCTTCGCCGTGATCGCGTTCGGGTGGCTGGAACGATATCATCGCGAAGAACGGACGCGGGACGCTTTGTTGTTTGGAGCCTTTGCTTCCCTGTCGATTCTGTCCCACCTGCTGTCGGTGAACTTCTTTCTCGGATGCTTGTTCTGGACTGTTTCGTTTCAGGGCAGGCGTGGAATCGGCTTTCTTGAACAGTTGAAACGTCTTACTCTTTGTCACGCATTGCCTGTCATTACCGGCGCGTCATTGTATCTTGTCCACGTCCGCAATCTGCAGTTCGGCGGCGGACCAAAACTGAACACATTGGAAGTCGCCGCGAGTGCATGGAGTCTGCTGTTTGGAATTGCTCAGCCCGGGACGGGTCGGATCGTTGTCGGTGTTCTCGCGCTTGGGTTTGTGATCGCCGCGATTCTGATCTGCCGGAAACGCGAGCTTTCGATGACCAAAGGCTTCAGCGATCAGTGGCGGTTTTTCGCTGTGTTTCTGATTCTGATTCCACTGATCAGAATACTGGTGCCCTCGTCTTTGTTGTACGTCAGGTACTTTCTTCTTCAGTTGACCTTCGGGATCATGTTGCTCTCGATAGCTGCATCGGTCCTGATTGCAACGACTCCCGAAGCAAAGCGGTTGATCCGGGTTGCTGTCGCCGTAATTATCACAGCCAACCTCGTGCAGAACGCGCAGCTCATCGACTATGGCCGCGGCGACTATCACAACGTCGTGCAGCGGATTTCAGATCAAGCTGATGGAAACGAAGTAACGATCGGATCGACCAACAATGTCCTGAACACTCCCGTTCTCGAGTACTTCTCCGATCATCCGGATTTCGGGGATTGCCGGCTGCAGATTGTTGAACCGGACGAACTTCCGCAATGGCTGATTGTGCATCGGACGATGGATTGTTCTGCAAGGCCGGAAAGAATGTTGCGGGTCTACGAAATCGATGAAACCAGATACAAGCTGGACCATGTCTCACGCGCCGCTTATCTATCAGGCTTCGAATGGCGCTGCTATCAGCGAGTGGACGATTAACCGGAATCATCCATTGGATGACTTTCGACGCGTTGATACGCTGTGAAATATCAAGCTGTGGAATATGTAGCGAAGATTCACTTCCACTTCTTTAAAAATTCCGTCCAATAGACGACGATCTGAGTCGAATACAGACCGTTTTCTCCAGACCCTGTCCGCCCGAACTATATGATCTCCGTCAAAAATCTGCGCAAATCGTTCGGAAGCAACGTCGCTGTAAACGACCTGAGCCTGGACATCAGTCCCGGCGAAACTCTTGGACTACTCGGGCCCAATGGAGCAGGTAAATCTACGACCATCAATATGATGGTAGGGTTGCTGACTCCCGATGGAGGCGCAGTTGCGATTCGTAACGGAGGCGGAAAGGATCTCGATCCGTTGCAACCGGCGGCACGAAATCTGATCGGCGTTGCCCCGCAATCTCTTTCGCTTTACGACGAACTTTCGGCGCGTGAGAACCTGAATTTTTTCGGCAGCCTTTATGCCCTGCGGGGTAGTGACCTGTCGTCGCGCGTAAAATGGGCTCTGGAGTTCGCGGCCCTCAGGGATCGCGCAAACGATCGGGTGAAAACGTACTCCGGAGGAATGAAGCGCAGGTTGAATATTGCCGTAGCGCTGATTCACAAGCCACAGATTCTTCTGCTGGACGAACCGACCGTCGGAGTCGATCCGCAGTCGCGAAATCACATCTTCGACATCATTGCCGGACTGCAAAAGGAAGGCATGACCATCATCTATACAACCCACTATATGGAAGAGGCATCACGGCTATGTGATCGCGTGGCGGTGATCGATCACGGTCGTCTGCTTGACATCGGACCTGTTTCCGCGTTGATTGAGAGGCATGGCGGCGAGAGCGTCGTTACTGCTACGTTGTCAAATCCGGCGGCAGGTGTCAGTCTGCCGGGAACGGTAGACGGGCAGGAACTGCGTTTTGAGTCCGCGAATCCAATCGATGACGTGGCGAGGCTGAAATCTGAAGGTGTTGGATTCCAGTCACTGCACATCTCACAGCCTGATCTGGAAAGCGTTTTTCTTACATTGACCGGCCGGAGCCTGAGGGACGAATGAGCGAAGTTTTCAGCATGGCGTTCAAGGATCTTCGCATCCTGATGCGCGACAAACTCGGAGCGTTCTTCATTGTCGGATTCCCCATTCTGATGGGGTTGTTTTTCGGCATGATCATGGGCGGCAACTCGGGGGGAGACACGGCCAAGATCCGGATTGCAATCGTTGATGAAGATCAATCGGAAATGTCAAAACAGTTCGTAGACCTACTGGCTGCCAATGAGAGCGTCGATCTTCAGGTTGATGATTTTGAGCCCGCCCGCGAGAGTGTCCGCGGAGGGAAACGTCAAGGCATGATCGTTCTACCGGAAGGTTTTGGATCGAAGGTGGGAGTCTTCTGGGGAGAGCCCGCAACGATTCAGATCGGGATGGATCCGTCGCGCGCAGCAGAAGCAGGCATGGTCGAAGGCTACATCATGCAGGCCGTCGGAGGGATGGCGGGCGAACGGTTCCAGAATCCAACGCAGTTCAAACCGATGATCGAAGAGCAGCGGCAGCAACTGGCCGATGACCCGGATGTCGATCCGGTAACTCGAGGACTTGTCGGAGCCTTCTTTAATTCCGTTGATGGAATGCTTGACAACATCGGTGAACTTCAGGAAACACCCGGTGGTGAAGAGAACGGGCCGATGAGCGACGGCGGATTTCAATTTGCCAATGTCGAATCGCTCGACATTACCTACGTTCCTGAGCCGGGCAGTCGTAACGCTCAGATTCAAAAACTGACATCCCCCTGGGATATCAGTTTTCCGCAGGCAATGCTCTGGGGAGTTCTTGGTACAGTCGCCGGATTCGCGATTTCCATCGCGCAGGAAAAAACAATGGGTACACTTGTTCGCCTGCAAGTTGCGCCGGTGAGCCGTTTCCAGATTCTCGCGGGTAAAGCTCTGGCATGTTTTATGACCGTGCTGTTCGTCATCACAATGTTGACGGTGCTCGGCGTTTTTCTGCCTGACGGTTTGCGCCCTGACAGCTACGCCAAGCTTGTTGTAGCTGCACTTTGTGTGGCTGTTTGTTTCGTTGGGATCATGATGACGTTTTCCGTGCTGGGGAAGACTGAGCAAAGCGTCAGCGGCATCGGCTGGGCTGCCAATATGATTATGGCGATGCTGGGAGGCTGCATGATTCCGGTAATGTTCATGCCGGCATCAATTCAGCAGGCAAGCATTTTCAGCCCGGTCAAATGGGCGATTCTTTCTATTGAAGGTGCAATTTGGCGCAAGTTCTCCTGGCTGGAGATGGCAACACCGTGCGGAATTCTAATTGCCATCGGAGCCGCCGGCCTGATCGCCGGGACGATCGTCTTAAACAAGCGTGACGGATCCTGAGTCCCCGGTTATCCAGTTCACACTGCATCGACTTCCATTTATTTTAGGTGGTTTGCGAATTGCTGCGGGCACTGATGTATCCGCTGTTTGCATTCTTTGTCTAACCACCTGGAACAGTTGAGATGTCCGACGAAAAACCGCCGGAGCAGCGCTTCGAGTCGATTTGCAAAGAGTTTAAAGAACGCTGGACGGAAGCCGATCCCCCGGATTGGAACTTCTGGTGCGAAAAAGCAGGCGAGGAGTCGCGATTCGACCTCCTTAGCCTCCTGCTGGTAATCGATATCGAGATGCGAAACCGGAGTGGACAACGGATACGCGCTGCTGATTACTCGGGACTAGGTGACGAAGCTCTCGATTTCGTGCAGCGTCAGATGACGTTGAGTGGCATCAGCGACGTAAGTCCGGCGGACAATTCTGATCGGGACGAAAACGTTCCCGAACAAATCGGCCCCTACCGGCTGGTCAATAAGATCGGTGAAGGTGGAATGGGAAGCGTCTGGCTGGCAGAGCAATCGAAACCGGTTCAGCGTCGCGTCGCGCTCAAGATTGTCAGACCGGGATTCGCAAGTCCGCAGATCATTGCCAGGTTCGAAGCAGAACGTCAGGCACTGACATTGATGGATCATCCGTCGATTGCGCGCGTGCTGGATGCGGGGGAGACTCAACAAGGTGCGCCGTACTTTGTAATGGAACTCGTTGATGGAGTTCCCATCACCGAATACTGCGATCAAAACGAGCTGACCGTCACACAGCGCCTCGAACTGGTCGTCGATGTCTGTCGAGCCGTTCAGCATGCCCACCAGAAAGGAATCATTCACCGCGACATCAAGCCGACGAACGTTCTAGTGACAACTTATGACGGCAAACCGGTGCCAAAAGTTATCGATTTCGGGCTGGCCAAAGCTCTGGAGCAGAAGACGCGATTGAGCGACCAGACGTTGTTCACGGAGTTCGGACAGGTTGTCGGCACGCTTCAGTATATGTCGCCTGAACAAGCCGGACTTGATTCCAGTGACATCGACACACGAACTGATGTCTATGCGCTCGGCGTGATGCTTTATGAATTGCTCGCCGGAAGCACGCCGATCGATCGGGAGGAGCTCGGCGGTAACGCAGTGCTGAAAGTTCTGGAGATGATCCGCGAGAAGGAGCCTCCGCGGCCAAGCGACAGGCTTAGCGATACCGGAGTGGATGTTACATCCGCGATCAGTCGCAAACGCAGGATCACGCCGTCACGACTCAGGAATATCCTGCGAGGCGAACTCGACTGGATCGTCATGAAGGCTCTCGAAAAGGAACGTGACCGGCGTTACGACTCACCGGGAGCCTTTGCTGCAGACATCCAGCGCTACATTAACGATGAACCTGTTGCTGCAAAACCACCTTCGACCGGCTATCGCCTTCGCAAATTTGTAAAGAAGAATCGTGCACTGGTGGGAGCTCTATCCACAATTGCTGCTTTACTCATCGCCGGTATTTTCGGAACAACATGGTTTGCGCTCAGTTCGCGTGCTGCGGAGGCTGATGCCGTGCAGGCCCGGAATGAAGCGGTTGAGGCTCAAAATGAAGCGGAAGAATCTGCGAATCTCAAAGACAAAGTTCTCGCATTGATGATTCAGTCATTTGAACGCGCAAGCCCGACTGTTGATGGTCGAGATGTAACGTTGTCTAGCATTCTTGAACGGGCCGTCGAGAACTTCAAGTCTTCAGGGGACCTTACTTCGCGTGAACGGATCGCCTTGCTTCGAGCCTGTGCACGATCGTACCACGGGCTTGGATTGTACAAGGAAGAAGTCGATATCGACTCGATGATCCGTCCAATGGCTGGAAACGAATATGGCGAGAATTCGATTGAAAAATTGAACCTGGACTCGAACTACCTAAGGGCCAATTCAGTTCTCCAAAGCAATCTAGATGAACTTCTACCGTTATCGATTTCCATCTTCGAGCGCAGGCAGGAGCATTTTCCGGAAGACAGGAACATGCTGGTCCGGTCACTTAGCGATGTTGCAGAAGTACATTATCGAGCCGGCCGGTTCGACCAAAGCATCGAGTACATTTCTCAAGCTAGAGAAATGTCGGATGACGACGGGGTTACGTTTGAAACAAGGATGAGCGTGCTGATGGTTTACGCCTATGCTGTTCAGGCCAACGGAGAATATGACCGGGCGGTGGAACTTCTGCTTGAACACAGGCGGATGCTGATCGAAGCAGAGGGGCCGCGTGATCTCCGCGTTCTGAGAAATGCTTCTGCTCTGGCCAATGCGTACACTTTCGCCCGGAACCTTGATGCTGCTATTGACGTTCTTGAGGAAACGATACCGGTCATGAAGGAGGTGCTGACTGAGGATCATCAGGAAACCCTCAATACAATGAGCGTTCTTGCTGTCGCCTATTCACAGAACGGCCGGCCGCAGGACGGTGTGGATATTCTGGAGAATATCGTTGAACAGATGAGGAATAAATACGAGCCCCACAATTTCGACAGGATCTCAGCAGAGATTAATCTTGCCGTCGCATATCACAGTCTTCAACAGTTCGGGCGGGTTAAGCAGATCTACAACAACCTGATTCCCGTAATGAAGAGGCACCTTGGCAAAGACCATGCGGTAACGATGAGAGCATTGGCCAACCTCGGGCTTGCTCACTTCATGGACAATGAACTGGACAAGGGCCTCTCATTCATGGAGGAGGCCGCACATCTCAGGGAGCAATCGCCAGCGGTCGGTCCGGACCATCCCGAAACAATCGATTCGAGGTTTTTGGCCGCAAAAGCTTACGCGATCAAAGAAGAATACTCTAAATCGATTGGCATGCTTGAAGATCTCGTCGAGCGTTGTGAGCGGGCCGGACACGACCGGTTGCAGGCCGAAGTAAGTGAATTTCTCGAGAGAGTCAGGCAGGAGGTTGCTGCGTCGCAAGAAGACGATGATTCACAAGAGGACGATGAATCACAAGAAGTCGATGATTCACAAGAGGACGATGATTCACAAGAAGTCGATGGCGGTTGAGTCGTTGTGTCTGCCAGACGCCCGCCGGGAGTCCAGCGGGCGTTATTGGCGTGGTTTATTCGTTGGACCATTTGATCTGGAATTCGATCTCCTCGCCGTCATCGGATCGTTCATGCTCGATGTTGTAGACGGCTCGAACCGGAACATAGATCCGCTCACCGGCGATTTGAATTTCAAACTTCTCATCGTTCTCAATCGCATCGGCCAGTCGGCGAAGTTTGTCAATAAACTCTGAGTTGGAATAGGTTTTTTCGATGTCGCGTTCCGGTTTGTCAGTCATAGCTGCTCCATGATTCGGCGTGTGATTGATTCAGCGTGTATTTCGAGCTGTATTAGGTGGCGACCAGGTACGCTGCGGGTTACCGGCAGTGCCGTCATCGGTCGTTCTGCCAACATTGCCGGACGATATTATTATTGGTTTTCCTGGACGATGACCAGAGTACTCAAGCCATTACGGATACCTACCGGAGAGCAACGCTGTTGATCTGCCCATCGATCCCGCCACAGGCATCGAACGCCGCCAAAGCGCGTCGGGTTTCGCAGACTTCATGAACGCGAACTATCTGCATTGCCTTTGTCGCAAACAGAATTGTCAACGCTCGTGTCGCAACATCCCGATCGGCTGCTTTGTCTCCGATCAATCTTCCGATAAATCCTTTTCTTGAATGTCCGACCATTACGGGACAGCCAAGCCCATGATACCGATGGCATCCGGCGGTGATTTCGAGGTTGTGCAGATGGGTTTTGCCAAAACCGATTCCAGGATCGAGGCAGATTTTCTCCCGCTCGATTCCCGTGTTCCAAAGTGCGTCTCTTCGCAGTCGCAGATAATCGTAGATCTCTTCGACGACGTTTTCGTAGTGCGGTGCATCCTGCATCGTTTGTGGCGTGCCCTGCGTGTGCATGGCACAAATGCCGGCGTTTGAATTCAAGGCGACGTCGGGCATTTCCGCATCACCTTCCAGCCCCGTTACATCATTGATAATCTGCGCGCCGGCATCGAGTGCCGCCCGGGCAACGGCCGCTTTGGAAGTATCGATCGAGATAGCCGCCTCTGTCTGATCTCGCAACCTTTCGATCACTGGCACGACGCGCCGAATCTCTTCTCCTGCGTCAACCGGCTCGCTGTAAGGCCGTGTGCTCTCGCCTCCGATATCAAGAATCCCTGCTCCCCCCTCTGCCAGTTTTAGGGCATGCGCCACTGCTTTCCCCGGATCGAAGTAGTTTCCTCCATCGGAGAAACTGTCCGGAGTGACGTTGACGATTCCCATCAGCACGGGAAGGCGTCCAAAAGTGATTTCGCGATCAGTCAACGACCAGATCGCGGCTGTTGAATCGAAGTCGTTAGCCAGTCCGCGTGAAGCACTTGCACTGGACGTATCATCATTTCGTTTGTTCATTTTTGTCACGGCCCCCGCGACTCCCGGCAAATGCGGCTATGTATCAAATTCGTTTTTGTAACTGACGGATTTGTAACTGACGGATTGAAGTGTAATACAATCAAGCCGGATAGGCATGGTGACAGTGCCAGACATGGCGACAGAGCCAGGCGTGGTGACAGAGCAGAGAGAACTTGATGAGAGAAAACAAACTGGACCGAAGAAGTTTTGTAAAAGCTGCCGGTTGTTTTATCGCCGCAGGAACAAACGGTTTTCCGGACGATGCCCCGGACCGGTACCTCGACCGCGGCAATGAACTTGCCGGGGGCATGATTATTCCTGCGTATTTCTATCCAACGAATGGCGGGCTTAGTGACCGGTTCGCTCAGGTGGCCTGGGCCTCGCGCTGGTTGGCGCAAAACGGGACCGGGGGGTTCGACAAGCTGGTTGCAATTGTCAACGTGGACTCCGGGCCGGGGCTGGCAACTGATCCGAAATACACCTCCGCGATCGACGTCGTCAAATCTGCAGGAGGTACCGTCCTTGGATACGTAGCAACCGGCTATGGCAACAAGAGCTATCTCTCGATCACAACAGAAATAGATTCGTGGATTTCCTATTACCCGAATCTTGACGGGATCTTTCTTGATGAATGGAACGGCCAGAATCCCGGGTTTGCAGGCATGTATCAGGATCTCTTCTGGCACGTGACCGTAAACAGGCAACTGTCCTCATGCGTCTGCAATCCAGGTGTTCCGTTTTCTCCAGGGAATACCAACCCGGACCCGGCATGGTGGGGCACAGCATTTGTTGTGCACGAGAACCGCGGCAATCTGGCGACGGAAATTTCACTTCCCGTCTGGCTGCAGACAAACTCACATGCGGACAAGGGCGCGGTTCTTATTCATGGCTTGTCGAGTCAGGCTCGCACGACCCGCACAATTGTGGACGCCAAATCAAAGGGAGCTCGCTGGTTCTACGTCACCGACGACCTTCTTCCCAATCCATGGGATAAAATCCCCGGTGAGATCGCAGGCGCGACCGCCGATGGTTCCAATACGTACTGGTGGAATCTGATCTGGTCAATCGGCAAGGTTCACACCTAGAAACTGACCACCTGCCCGATAGCCTGTAACGAGTTGCATTGAAAGAGCAGCGGCCTATCGTCTCTCTAAGTCCAGCTTCCTGAACAACGGAAGATGGCGGTAGTAGACCTCAAGCGTACAAACACAAAGCGCGGTCGTGTAGATTCTTCCTCCACCTTCGCCCCAGCGGAAAGGGTCCGGATCCCAACTGCCGGGATAGCGGCCACGTGTTTCCTGAGTTGACAGCAGCAGCTGTTTGATCCGCGAATTCCACCTTTCCCAGTCCTCTCCACCGTAGTGATGCATGAGCTGGGAACCGTAGTACCAGTAGTAGATGTTCATTCGCTCGCCCCGTTCGGGAAGATGCTTTTCCATCAGCCAGTCGATGCCTGCCCGCAATCGCGGGTCGGATCTATCCCAGCCCAGATACATACGGCACAGCAGTGCTTCGGCGGTCATGGCTGCGGTGGGGGGCTCTCCGGGCTGGTATCCATATAGCGAACCCACGATTCTTGTATTTGCCCCGCCGCTGGCTCTTTGCAGCTGCCGGCTGGAGGATACTTTGTCGAGAAAGTAGTCGGCGAGTGAAAGCGTGGCGTTGTCGACGCGCAATCCAACCTCAGGAGCACGGGCGCTTTGGAGCGCCATGATCTGCCAGCCGGCAACACTGGTATCGCCTTCGTCACCGGGCTGATACCGCCAGCCGCCCTGCCGGTGTTGCGCCTGTTCGATAAAGTTGATTGCCATCTGGGCGGGTTCACGGAACTGTTCGTCACCCGTCATCGCGAGGGTTTCGCAGAGCACGATAGTTGCCTGGCCGTGAGCGTACATACCGGCATTTCGTGTGTACCCCGCGCGCAGGTCACCATTATCACGCTGGTTTCGCAGCATCCAGTTCAAGCCGCGCGCGACGGTTTCCTTGTACACTCCGAATTCATGGGTCTGCCCTGCCCCAAGAAACGGCAGCAGAGCCAACGAAGTCGCAAGAGCATCTCCTTCATTGTCGGGGTCACGATGGTTCCTGTAATCGTTGAGGCTCCAGCTGCCATCGCGGTTCTGGACTGAAGCCAGCCAGCGGAGGCCGCGCGCGACAGCGGCTTCCGTCATTAACGTGCCACCTTCGCGAGTGACGATTTCCGAGCGAACCCGCGGGTCACGCGCCAGAAAGTTCATGCTTTCTCCCGGCGCAGTCGTCAGATTCCGGCGCAAGACGTCCAGGTCCTGTTGGGGGGCCGTCGGTTGCGGGTCAACAAGCAACTCATTGGCGGCCGCCTCTGCCCGCTCAATTACATCGCGAATCTCTCTTTCGTTTTCCGGCATCTCGCCTGCAAGCGGAAGATCATCCTGTAGAAGGTGGAGCGGATTCTCGATCCGGATATCACCGCCTACCTGTTCGTCAGAAGTAATGGTCGTTGAAAGTGTAATCATCGGGACGTCTTCAAGGCTGCCGCCAAGGACGATCAATGCCATGATGAGGATCGCGACCAGGTGCAGTAGAAAGCTTACAACCCAGGCGGGAGTCAACTGGAATCCGCGTCTGACGAGGCGAGCTAGAACCGAGCCTTCTGTAAGTCGTTCAAGCTCGCTGTAGTCAGGTTGGCGGGAAGCAGGAACCGGCATCGGCGCTGCCGGGGCGGCTTGAGGAACCGGGGCGGCGGGTGCGGGTTGAGGAACCGGCTGGTCATCGGGAATGCTCTCAGCAATTGCCGGTTCGACGATTCCAGCGAGCTGACGCGCTCTGTTGAGCTGTTCCTGGTCGAGTTGAATACTTGTCATGCATCGCCAGCAGTCAGCGAGCTCGAGCCAGATGCGAACTGACATAGGGGCATTGCAGTCGGGGCAAAGGCAGACGAGACAACTTCCTTCTACGTCAACAGCGCCACCGGGCGTTTCCACCGAATGCCTGGCCGTCAGCCCGACATCAAAGCCGCCTTCTTCGACGTATTCGAACGGCAGAGCTCCATTGACCGAAGCAGTTTCGGCGCCGGACGGCGGTTCCGGTTGTGAGCGAGACGTGGCTGACCCGTCAGTAAGTGGAACGACGATCATGTTCCGCCGCTGGCGCGCTACTGCTTGAAGCGGTTTTGAAACGTTCGAACCGTCATCCGAACGCATCGATTCGTCGCTGGCAAAATGCGTCTGCTCGAGGAACGCCGCCATGAACTGGTCAGCAATCGGATTCTTGGATTGTTTCGACATCCGGCTTTCCAGATTCAAGGTTACAGGCGCCGAGTGGAAAACTGGTTTCCAGATGACTGGTATCAGAGGGCGTTTGCAACGATCAGATCATTGTTGGTGAAAAAAAGTGCGAGTAAAGTTTTGAAATAGTGTTGGTTGAGCAACCGGCAAACGGCTGTTGATACACGTTCGGGCCAGCCGTTTCTTTCAGTTAAGAGCGTCAAAACGGGGGCAGTCAGTCGGCCCTTCTGTGCGGGTGTAAGTTAAATGTGACTGAGTTACGACAAAGGGACGCTGCATGTTCAACCCCGGCAGAAATCCGGGGTTTTGATCGTCTTTAAAAAGGGATTTCCGGGTGTACATTTGCCGGTCGAAAACCCCCTGTTTTTCACGGGTTTGAGCCTCTCGAAATCGCTCATCACTCGTTGTGAAAAAACGCCCGATTTGATAGAATCTCAGGACGTGAAAATCATTAAAAATCGCTTGGTTTATAACGGTTTTTTGAGGCAAATCAGGCTCCCCCGAAACCACGGTCATCGACCCGGATTTTTCCAGAAATCTACCGCTGAATTGCGAATCCGAAACGATTTGGATATCTCCTTCCAAGAGGGGGAGGAATTCTTATTTATTCAGTGGTCCAGAAACCGGATTTGGCGTGACCTTTGTGCACTTATTGGCGTTCTTCATGAGGGCGATCGCAATTTGCACAGGACTGCCGACTTTGACAGCGCACGATTCGACCCAGCAACGATGGCTTGGCGGTAACTGCGTCTGAAACAACGTCGTGCGGATGGGATGGTCGCAGCGAATCCAGCCTGCAATCGAGAAATTTGAAAGGCAAGTTCATTGTCAACTGATCTACCACCGGAAGAGAACGGCGACGGCAGCGACTTCAACGAAGGCCGGTTGCAGGAAATGCCGATCGAAGAGGAGCTCAAAAGCAGCTACCTCACGTACGCGATGAGTGTCATTGTCTCCCGCGCGCTTCCGGATGTCCGTGACGGACTCAAGCCGTCTCAAAGGCGGATTCTCGTTGCGATGAACGACCTGAGTCTCGGACCGGGTTCGAACCGCGTGAAGTGTGCAAAGATTTCCGGTGACACCAGCGGTAATTATCACCCCCACGGTGAAAGTATCGTGTATCCAACCCTCGTCAGAATGGCGCAGGAATGGAACATGCGTCATGTTCTGATCGATAAACAGGGCAACTTCGGTTCGATCGCCGGCCTTCCTCCGGCAGCGATGCGATACACCGAAGCACGGTTGTCCTCTGTTGCATCGTTACTGCTGGAGGATCTCAAACTCGACACCGTCGACTACGTCCCGACTTACGATGAACGCCGCCTGGAGCCTACGGTTCTGCCGGCCAAGTTTCCAAATCTGCTGGTTAACGGCGCAAGTGGTATCGCCGTCAGTATGGCGACATCCATTCCACCTCATAACCTCGGCGAAGTCTGCGATGCACTGGAGATGGTGATTGACCAGCCTGATTGCTCGATCGATCAGATCATGACTGTGCTGCCGGGGCCTGACTTCCCGGGTGGCGGAACAATCTGCGGCCGGTCGGGAATCTATCGCGCCTATCACACGGGTCGCAGCACGATCACTTTGCGCGCGAAATGCGAGATCGAGCGCCCGGCCAAAGGTGCATCGAAAATCATCGTTTCTGAAATCCCGTACCAGCAGGTGCGTGATACCGTTGTCGAGAAAATTGCGGGCCTGGTTAAAACCAAGAAGGTGCTGGGCATCAGTGCGATCAAAGACCTCAGTGATCTTAAGGAACCAGTGAAGCTGACGATTCAGCTGACCCGCGACGCTGACCCTGACATTGTCCTGAACCAGCTGTATCAGTTCTCGCCGCTGCAGACATCCTTTTCGATGATCTTTCTGGCGCTGGTCGACGGAAAGCCGCGTGAGTTGAACATCAAGCAGATGTTGCGCGAGTTTGTCCGGCATCGCGTCAATGTAATACGGCGCCGCACTCAATTCCTGCTTGCACGAGCCCGCCGCCAGAAGCATACCGTCGAAGGTCTGCTGCTCGCACTTGCGGATATCGATAAGATCATCGCCATCATCCGTCAGTCGAAGACACAGGCAGAAGCAAAGCAATCATTGATGGGCGTGGAATGCCCCGCGTCGATGATGCAACGGGCGCTGGGCGAGGAAGGCTTCTCGATTTTCCAGGAGGAGCGAGGCGAGTCGGATGTCTATTACCTGACGGCTGTACAGGTTGATGCAATCCTCAAAATGACTCTTGGCCAGCTGGTCAACCTTGAGCAGGACCGGCTTTCCGGCCAGCACGCCAAGCTGCTTGAGGAGATTAAGGAACACCTGCGCATTCTTTCTGATGATCAGAACATCCTGGCGATCATCAAAGAAGATCTTGCCGAGATCAGACGTAAGCATGCCAACCCGCGTCGCACGGTTCTTTCGACAGAAGAGATCGGCAACATCGATCTGGAAGACCTGATCGAAGAAGAGAATATGGTCGTCTCGATCAGCACCCGCGGCTACATCAAGCGGACTCCCGTGAGCACCTATCGAGCTCAAAAGCGCGGCGGCAAAGGGATCAAAGGTGCGAAGATCGAGGAAGAAGATCCGATCGAACACGTCTTTGCGGCAAGCACTCATGATTATCTGATGTTCTTCACCAGCTCCGGCCGTGTGATGTGGCGAAAAGTGCATCAGTTGCCGCAGCTGAGTCGCGAAAGCCGCGGTCGAGCGATCGCAAACCTGCTCGAACTGGCGGAAGACGAGAAGATCGCTGACTGCCGGGCAGTTCGTGATTTTGATACGCCGGACCACTACCTGATGATGGCCACGCGTAACGGACTGGTTAAAAAGACCGAGTTGTCCGCGTACAGCCGGCCGCGTCGGGGCGGAATCATCGCGATCAAACTGCGCGAAGATGACGAGTTGATTGATGTCGTTGTTGCCCGCAAAGGAGATGACATCGTTCTCTCAACGGCCAACGGTATGGCGATCCGTTTTGCAGAATCTGATGCTCGTCCGATGGGACGAAACACCAGCGGTGTCAAAGGCATCAGTCTCGCGTCCGGCGACCACCTTGTCGGAATGGTTGTGGCTGATCCCGAAGCAACACTGTTGACCGCGTGCGAGTTCGGCTACGGTAAGCGGACCAACTTCGGTCCGAATTCCTCGGCGCAGACTGACGACGGAGACGTTGAGTCCACGAACACCCGTTACCGCAGCCAGAAGCGCGGCGGCAAAGGCGTTCGTGATATCAAAACCACGAAACGAAACGGCCCGGTCATCGATATCGTGCCAGTTACAGACGAGGACGAAATTCTGTTGATGACGGCGCGTGGCAAGATTCAGCGAATTGCCTGCAGCGATATCAAGCCGATCGGCCGTAACACTCAGGGGGTCCGGATCATGGGCCTTGATGAGGGTGACAAGCTAGCGGTTGTCGTGCGGGTTCCTCGCGACGAGAGCGATGAGGAAAACGAAGGCCCTGCGGAGGGTGTGCCCAATCCTGACGATGTGTCTGACGCAACAAGCGCTTCGGATCCGATGGATAATGAGGAAAAGTCCGGAGGCGAGGCCGACGCATATACAGGTAGTGACCAGTAATCGCCGATGTTGTTAAAAAAGGCACCTTAGAGATTACGCGTCGCTGAATCGCAAATTCGTATCCCACCTTTCAAATCCCTCCAGAACCGATCGGGGTGGCCGGGCAAATTGCTATCCGGCCCCGAATCCGTTTTTAATAAACTCCATTAGCGGTTATTGACTGCACTATCGTTATAAGTAGCCTCATTGGTTGATCCTGACATTCGCGATTGCCAACCGGTGGTGCTGCTCCACCCTTTTCATATCCCCCGTGTCCAGGGGAAGCAGGGTCAGAATATTCGTAGTTATCCGCGTACTTTGTATAAACCTGACCCGAACTAAGGCCGGAACAAGGGTCAGCCTCCTTCGTGGAGTTTTTTGACCGGCTCTGCATCCGCGCGACGTACATCGTTGCATCGGTTTCATATAAATCAAACAAACAACTCAAACCTACTTATACGAGTATTGGAACAGCTATGGAAATTGCAATGATCGGTACCGGCTATGTCGGGCTAGTCACTGGAACATGCTTCGCTGAGAGCGGGAACCACGTTACGTGCGTCGATATCGACGAGAAGAAGATCGAAGGCCTCAAGCAGGGAATCATTCCGATCTACGAGCCGGGCCTGAAAGAACTGGTCCTTCGTAACACCAAAGAAGGCCGCCTCGAATTTACGACAAACACAAAAGAAGCCGTTGAGAATGCCCGCGTTCTTTATCTTGCGGTCGGTACTCCTCAGGGCGAAGACGGTTCGGCAAACCTGTCAGCTCTCTGGAGTGTTGTTGACGGCATTGCAGAGTACGTTCGCGACGACGTGATTATCGTCACCAAGAGCACGGTTCCAGTCGGTACAAACAAGGGGATCTACGATCGCCTGTTTGCCAAGAACAGCAAACGTTATCGCGTTGCGAGCAATCCTGAGTTCCTCAAGGAAGGCGCTGCGATCAACGACTTCATGTATCCTGATCGCGTTGTCGTCGGTACACGTGAAGCAGAAACATGCGACACTCTCAAAGAACTCTACTCGCCGTTTCTTCGCACTGACAAGCCTTTCCTGAACATGTCTCCGGAGAGTGCCGAGCTGACAAAATACGTCGCTAACGCTTTGCTGGCGACCAAGATCAGCTTTATCAACGAGATGGCCAACCTTTGCGAAGCGATGAATGGCGATATCAACGACGTGCGTCGTGGTATCGGTCACGATCAGCGTATCGGATTCGCGTTCCTCTTCCCGGGCGTCGGCTACGGCGGTAGCTGCTTCCCGAAAGACGTTCGTGCTCTGGCTTCTATGTCGAAGAATCACGATCTTCCACCGACCATCCTCGAAGCTGTTGATGACGTTAACAACCGTCAGAAGAACGTTCTGATGCAGAAGATCAACAAGCATTACGGCGATTCACTGGCAGGCGTACGTATCGCAGTCTGGGGTCTGGCATTCAAGCCTAAGACCGATGATATCCGTGAAGCACCGGCGCTTGTTCTCATCAAGCAGTTGCTGCAACTGGGCGCAAGCGTATGTGTTTACGATCCGGAAGCAATGGAAAACGTCCGTAACGAAGAACTCGGCGACAGTGTTGAGTACGCTGAGAACCCGCTCGCCGCTCTCAAGGATGCTCACTGCCTGGCGATCAACACCGAGTGGGATATGTTCCGTCATCCTGACTTCGAAGACATGAAGGGTCTGATGCAGACTCCTGTCGTTTTCGACGGGCGTAACCTCTACGATCCGAACATCATGCGTTCACATGGATTCACCTACTACTCAATCGGTCGTCCACCGGTTGTCAACGAAGCCATGGTCGAAGCGTAGGCGTTCGACTGAATTGGAATTCAAAAAGGCTCTGGAGATTTTCCAGAGCCTTTTTTGTTTGTCGATGCTTGGGAAGCTGAGCGTCAGGAGGCTGACTGCTGAGCCACCCAATGCAAGTACTTTTCGGATCCGCCAGTAACAGGAACACTCACGACTTCAGGCAGATCGTAATTATGCATAGCGGAGATCAATTCGCTGATCTCTTTAACTCTCAACTCAGAAGTCTTGATCGTCATCGTCCATTCGGGAGCCGATTCAATCTTCTCTTCCCAGCGATAATAGCTGGTCACGGCGGCGCCCAGCTGGCAGCAGGCGGCGAGTCGTCTCTCGATGAGTGTCCGGGCGATCCGGTCAAGCACTTCACGATCGTCCCCTGAAGTCAGAATCAGGACCAGCTGATCACTCATCACTCCTCGCCCCGCGCTTTGTTGTAGCAGTGTTCAAACAGACCTCTCCATTCGAGATAGGCGAGTCGCTGCGAGGCTGCGATTCCCTGATCGGCAACGAAATCGGAAAAATTTGACGGGTCCCAGACTGTGGAGACTTCGAAATTCTGCATAGTGGAATTCGATTCCAGGTGGGAAAAAGCACGCCGCGCGATGTCCAGAAGCGCCGGATGACGGCCGATCTGACGGAACCAGTGTTTGCTGTTCCAGAAATCACCCTCCATCCGGTGCATGATTCCGTGCCAGTAACTTCCGTCCGGCGTTTTGATGTCCTGGCTTATTTCATGTGACTCATCGAGATAGTTGTGCAACAGCCAGAGACCGCTTAAACAACACTCCGCAGCCTCTGAATCCACGATTGGAACGTCAAAAAGATCTTCCGGTGTCAGATCCGCCAGCCGCTCGCGAACTCCGGGATCTTTACCGCCGGCAGCATAGTTTCCAGCAGCCTGATCCGTAATCAGGCTGCATATCGGTTCGCAGAATTCCATCGCTGTTGGTTGACCATAGGAGAAGGTGATAAGCGTGCACTTGAAGTAGAAGTGCTTGCATCGAGTGCATGCAGTCTAACCGGTCAGGGTCGAGGCTGTCGACAAGCCCGAATTGATCCGGCTTGTGACTCACCGGGGTCATTTCTATACTCCGCCGCCGCAAAGTCGGGCGAAACCGGTGCGCGGGGATTGCGCTGCGTATTCAGCGCGACAGAGAATCCGTGCTCAGCGCGGCAAGCAACCGTGCACTTGTGATTACGGAATGACAATTCCGGCAACATGCATGAACAAACCGGCACGATGAAGGCGTACCGGTTCACATCATTTTCATCGACAGACAATCGGGCAGACTTGAAGCTTCGTTCACCGAATCATCGACTGACTGCAGAGACCTCGCAGATGCTGCGCTGGTTGATTCCGGCAACAGTAGTCTGCATGTTCTGGTTGTGGGCGGACACAGGGTTCTCTCAGGAGATTACCTTTGGAAGACCCGGAGTCGAAAGTTCGGTTTCTGTCAGCGCTTCTAACGCATCTCGATGGCGTAACGAAAACTTTGAGGTGATGCATCTCACCGGTCTCGTTGAAATTGCCCAGCAGGGATTTCTGGCGACAGGTTCCGAAGCAATCGTCTGGGTCGAGGTACCCGATCCCTTTGCGAATGACAGCTCTGGAACGGAGCCGTACAAGATCATTGTCTATCTGGAAGACCGCGAGAACTTCGTAACGATTGATATTGCCCGTGATGGTCCTGCGAATCCGTCCACCGGTGCAGCAACCGACCGAATTGTCGATCAGCAATGGCTGGGACGATTGTTTACCCGCAGTACAGTCGACGTAGACGTTCCACTTAGCGATGGAACCAATTCAGTTCGTCCCGCAATCTGGACGCGCGCTCAGCAAGCGCTAGCTCAAGGTGCGCGTGCGACGGTTAGGCAGACGCAGTTTGCAGCGCAGGCAGCGACCGGGTCGCAGGTCCTTGTCTCTCCACAGACGGGCCAGATTCAAACGATTCCCGCGCAAACAGGGGCGCCGGCATATGGCCAGCCGGTCGGATCGTACCCGCAGGTACAGAACGGTGTTCCTGCTTTTCAAACTCAGTTCCAGGACCCCGGAGAAGCACCTCCGGAATTCACGGGCAATCCACAGTCGGTACTCGACAATCCTCCGGCGAACCAGGGACTACCGGTTCCTGTTCAGGGAGCAGTTCCCGATGCCGCGTTCCAGAATGCTGCCCCATCGGCAGGTGCACCGCCAATGCGTAGTGGAGTTCCTCCAATGGATGTGCGTTTCTCGGCCAGGGATTCAGCCGTCGATTTGAACGGGACTTTTCAAACCAATCCGGCTAATCCTGACGAACGCGTGTTCATCGGAACCGGCGGCATCAGAGTGATCGTCACCAGTCCTGAATTGCGCCAGATGGAAGTCTTTCGTGGCGATCAGGCTAACGAACTGGTCATCCTCGCCGACAACGTCGTCGCGTGGCAGTCCAACCTTCCGGATGGTTCGACTCGCACAGAAGTCTATCTCGATGGCAATGTGATCTTCGCCAAAGACCAGCGCGTGATTTACGCGGACAAGATGTACTACGACGTCAATTTCCAGTCGGGGACAATTCTGGATGCAGAGATTCTGACACCGGTTCAGCAGTATGAAGGACTGGTGCGGATGAAGGCAGATGTCATCCAGCAGGTCGACGAAAACAATCTGCAGGCCTATGGGACCGCGTTTACAACCAGTCGGCTCGGCGTTCCCAGCTACTGGCTGCAGTCACAGAATCTCAACTTGACGCGGCAGCAGGTCCAGTCGTTTGATGAAAGATCCGGATTGCCACTGGCGGATCGAGCAACCGGGCTGCCGGTGATGGAAGACGAGTATTTTCTTGAGTCAAACCAGAACCAGGTTTATGCGAACACGATTCCGGTTTTTGCGTGGCCGAACTTCAGGGTCAATTTGAGCGACCCCGAGTTTTATCTGACACGACTCAAGATCGGTAACGACAACATTTTTGGAACGCAGGTGCTGACAGGCTGGAATATGTTCCAGTTGCTGGGAGTCCGGAATCCACCTCGAAATGTCAAATGGACCGGAATACTCGACTACCTCAGCGAGCGCGGGTTGGCCGTAGGTTCGGAAAGTGAATACCGGTTCGATTCGTTCCTCGGTTTGCCCGGTCGCGTCAACGGATCTTTCAAAAGCTGGTTTATCAACGATGACGGTCTCGACTTTCTCGGCCGCGGCAGATTCAACGTTCCGCCTGAAGAAGACAACCGCGGCCGAATCCAGCTACGACACCGGCACAGGTTTGCTCCCGGCTATTCGTTGCGAGCGGAGATCGGCTATATCACCGATCGCAATTTTCTTGAGCAATTCTATGAACGTGAGTGGGACACGTACAAAGATCAGACGACCGGTCTCTGGCTGGAACGGAATGTCGGTACTCAGTCATTCAATCTGACAACGGATGTTCAGGTCAACGATTTCTTCACTCAGACCAGCTGGCTGCCGCGTTTTGATCATTTTGTGATCGGACAGCCGCTTGCAGCTGATCGACTTGTTTATCACGCTCACTCGCACATCGGGTACGGACGGATTCGAACTGCAGACCCGCCATTGCATCCCCCAAGTGCTGCGACGTTCGATCCACTGGCCTGGGAAGCAGATGTCGATGGTCTGCGGGCAGGAACCAGACACGAAATCGATATGCCGTTGCAAATCGGCCCTGTCAAATTTGTGCCGTACGTCCTGGGAGATGCGACTTACTGGGGCGAGGCTCTTGATGGAAACGACTTGTTCCGCGCCTACGGGCAGACGGGGGTAAGAGCCAGTCTTCCGATGTGGAGAGTTGATCCGACGATTCAAAGTACGCTCTGGAATCTGAATGGACTTGCTCACAAAGTCACGTTCGATATGGAGGCATCGTTTGCCGACGCGTCGCAGAATCTTGACGAGCTGCCTTTGTACGATCAACTGGATGATGATTCGCAGGAGGATTTCCGCAGACGTTTTGCATTCGAGACTTTTGGAATTCTACCCGGTGGAGATACTCCACTTGAATACGACGAAAGATTCTTCGCTTTGCGAAGTGGCATGCAGAACTACGTGACCGCCCCGTCAGCCGAGATTGCAGATGATCTCGCGACAATCAAGTTCGGTGTCCGTCAGAGATGGCAGACCAAGCGCGGACTGCCCGGGCAGGAGCGTATCATCGACTGGATTTCTCTCGATGCCGAGACCGTCCTCTTCCCTCGTGAAGATCGGGACAACTTCGGCGCGCCGTGGGGACTGTTTGATTACGACTTCCGCTGGCACGTCGGTGATCGCGTAGCTCTGGTGTCTGACGGTTATTTTGATTTCTTCGGCCAGGGGCTGCGCACCTTCAGTGCCGGTATCCATTCAGGTCGTCCCGAAGTCGGCAACGTCTATCTGGGTTACCGGATGATTGAGGGTCCGATCAGCAGCAACGTGATCACTGCCGCTGTGACCTACCGGATGAGCGAGAAATGGGGATTCAAAGGAACCTCGCAGTTCGATTTCGGTGACACCGGAACGATCGGCCAGGGGCTCAGCTTTATTTACATCGGCGAGTCCTTCCTCTGGCAGTTCGGTATCAATGCCGACCTTGCCCGCGACAATGTCGGGTTCCGGATCGGCTTCGAGCCTCGCTTCGTCGGCCGCAGCCGCATCTTCCTTCCCGGCGGTGTCCCCGTCGGACCTGCAGGCGCAAAGTTTTTGGAGTAGATGACCGGTCTTTCGCCATCCTTCGCTAAGTGACGGAAATGACGTTACAGCTACGTGGCAGGATCCTTGCGCTCCGTCGATCTTGTGGAGTGTGCACCAAAACCAGTTTCGTCGCAGTCGCAAGATTTTGTGCGGTTGATCAGACAGTTGCTATGAAATTTTGACTTCCGCATCGGGTTCAGAACTGGAGTTTTGCAGTGGCATTTGTTCGAACTTGGGAACTGCCGTGTTGGTTCATGCGTCCAACGACGGCTTCGCACTAGCTATTTCGAGCGACGAAATGCCGGTACAGTCGGCGCCAGCAAACTAGTCCTGAAATGGTCGAATAGGAGCATGGCTTCAATATTTCCTCGTCATGTCTTGCCGCCAGGACTCCGCTCATGGCTACTCTCTGGTCACCACATAAGAATGTTGTTTTTCCTCTGGGATTGGCTTTGGCTCTCTTGTTTCCAGGCTTATTACGTTCCCAAAGCCACACTTCGCAACTGAAGGTGGCGGAAATCGCATCACAGCAGGGCTTCGAAGACTATCGCCGAGGCTTGCTTGAGGAAGTCCGATCTCTCGAAGATTCTGAATTGAGTGAAGTCAAAGCTGCTGATCGAGGATTGTATTCACTGCAGTGCGCATGGGAACTTTTTCGACGGACTCATGCCGATGGTGACGGCTCGATGGAACTCATGCGCATGATCGGATTTATAGAGGGCAGGATGTTTTGCAAAGTACCGGAGAATTTTGGCGCGTTATTTGTTACGGGCTACTTCGAAGACGCTACTGAGACATTTTGTTTTTCGCTTGAACCCGAACCGCATCCATCATTCCCCAACGTAACCCAGGCCGAACTCCGGAGACGCGTTTTTGAAGCTCAGGTCGAACTAGATGCGGAGAAGGCCGTTATGGCCATGTCAGACTATTTTGAGGATGCACCCAGCGGGCGGCGACCAGCATTAAGAGACGGTTTTGTGCAACTGACCGATCAACAGGGAGAACTTGTCTGGAAATCGCCATTGTGGACGGCGGGTACTTGGGAATCGGCCCGTTTTCCACTCAACTGTCGACAGGTGTCACTTTCTTCGAATTATAGTGCTGAGAAAATTTTCGTCTTCTGTATCTATAGCGATGGTGCGCTCATCCATGAGTATGATGCTCAAGATGGAACATTAATGGGATCGTTCTTCGCGCAATACTGACGACGCAAGAAAGGACGGCCAGCTTTGATTGTCGTGCCGATTACAAGCGGAGGATGTTTCTTATCACATTCAATGCCAAAACGGGGGCACCAAATTTTGCTCCGTGACCCTGTGGTGGACCATGCTGACGCCTTTTGGTGGAATGATAGAACCTATCGGCTTCCTGGCACTGCCTGTTTTACACATTCCATCGACTGGCACTGCCGTGGCGACAGCTGTGATTCTGTGTGCGACATAAGCGTACCGGAGACGATTGATGAATAACTCATTGGTGGGACTAATTCTATGCATGCTAACCGCTGCCAGCGGCGCATCATTTCTTCAGGAAGATGAACCTGATACCCGGACCTGCATGTCGTGCAGAATTCTGGACAAGTGGAACAACTCTGTTGTCAACTGCGACACCGTTTCTGGTGAAGTCCGCATGGCGAGACTCCTCGGATTTGTGGAGGGTAGCCTTGCGATGGAAGCGCCAGAGGAATGGAGACGGTTTGTCCTGGGCAGTGTCGCGGAAGATGGGCTTATCGATTTTGCAGGTTCACCTGTTCCGCTTGAAGTACCACACTCAACCGCCGTACGAAACATAGATGGCCGGGTTCCGCCGGGTGTAGAGTTTCCGGAGGACATCAGAGAAAAACTGAGAAGCCCTTTGGTTGCAGCGGGCATCGCACGATTTGACGGCACGGTTTACGTCCATATCCGAAGCATGGCAGGTATTTATGGCACCGTCTATTGTTTCGACGAAGACGACAGAGAAGTTGTTTGGGAGGCAAGAACGTCATCGAGCGTGGAGACTGACGATTTAGTGATCAGGACCGGCATTAACCCTCGAGCTGTTGAAATCAAAGCCAATGACTCCTATGTCGTTGTCTTTGGTAAATCGACTAGAGAGGCTTCGGTGGTTGCATTTGATCGAAATGACGGTCGCGAAGTCTGTCGTGCCACATTCATTACATCGGCTAACGGTCCTGTTCCATCGGATCACGAGCCAGTCCGTATTGCGGCAGGAAAGCAACGGCGCGGCGGAAAGTCCGCAGGCGTGCCCCGAACTATGTGTCCAACAGGGGCCAGCAGTACATGAACTTGGTCGGCATCACCTATCGTGCAGCAAGTCAGCTGCCAGCGCAGTTTCGAATCTTGCTGCTGGTATTTGTTTTGCACTCGCCAATTTCCTGTCTCGCTCAAGATTGGAATGAACATACGTTTCTGGCAGGTGGGTTTGACGAGTACAGGCAAGTACGGCATTTCTTCTTAAACATGAACGCTGACACCGAAAGGGAATTTCGTTTTCATTCGAGCCCGAAGATATCAATTTATGGCAATTGGCTTGCAATTCCGACGCGATGCGAGAATGAAGGTGGAGGGTTAGAGTTTGAAAGCCAGCTCAAGAACGAATTTCTCGGATTCGTGGAAGGCAGGCTCAATCTTGAGGTGCCAAACTGGTGGAAAGAAGAAATTAGAGCATTCGACCTAAGGCGGCCAACCAACGAGTGGCAAGTTCCGGGTATGTCAGCCCCCGGTAACATGCAAGAATCAAACGGCATAAGGCATCCGGCTGACACTGTCATTTCAGAATTGTCGCAACTGACCATCGTGGGTAATGTTGCCCAAGTGGACTTTGAGATACCGTTTGAGTTCGAATTCAGTGTCAAAGAACAATGGGTTGATTGTGTAGCGGTAATTGCCGCGTCTGATGGCCGAGCAATCGCAACGTGCAAGAGCCAGCTTGGCGTACGCCATGACCTGATCTGCTTTAACTCGGACCAGAAACTTCTCTGGAAATCAGAAGTTAAGACCCATCCTGAATTCTCTTTTGGTTCAAGCGGACCTACTCGAAGAGGGTTTGTTCAGTTGGTGTCAAATGGTACTGCCGTTGCAGTGTTCGGAGTAAACCATCTTGCCGTATATCTTGAGGTATTTGATCTAGAAAGCGGTGCCGTAATTTGTCGCTTCAGCACCTTTCAGCCGGCCTTTGAGGAGTAACCTGCTGTCGTGCGATTGGTTTTTCGCTCTGGCCTCGGGACTTCAACAACAATCCACGGAGGCTTTACGACTGGCCAACTATTCCAGCGCCCGTCGATGGGATATTTCCCCTGCCGATTGAATAATCATGAATCAGCGAAGCTTTATGCAGTTCTCTATTGGACATCTATTATTCGTTACGTGCGCGGTATCTCTGGCCTTTGCATTCTTCGTTGTTCATGGGATTTCCAACAGGGCTCAACTTCCAGAGTTACAACAGGAACTTAAGATTGCCGTTTTTCAAGAGCGGATCGCACTCTTTCGCGCGAATCAGAAGCCGAGCGAATACGTTGCCGTCTTTGTTGCTGAGGGAATGAACGAAAGTGGTAGATGGATTCCGGTAAGTGATGGAATCATCCCGGCGATTACGTTGAAACGAGTTTGGTCATCAGCGGACGCGAGCAGTGACGGATTCTCTCTCAAGTCCACTGGAGAGTCTGGGATCGTTCATAGCATTGACCGATTCTCGTGGATCAACGATTCAACGGTCGAGGTCGACTACCAAATCTGCACAGGTATCTACCGGTCTCATGGTGTGTCCGGCATTAGGTACAGTCTTATTGGAAGTCAGTGGCGGAAGACGGACGATGGAGAGGGCTGGATGCAATAAACCATGGGACGTCAATCGATATCAAGTCGGGACTTGCAGAATCCGTGACCTGAATGAGATCTGGAACTAAATCGCCGTTGAGCATGGCAGTCCTCAGACTTCAGATAGAGTTCTCGATGGGATCAATGACAGATTTCAGCTTGCATTGAGTCGTCCGGAGTCGGTCAGCAGGTTGATCATCTTCGGACGGGGACACAACGGCGGGTGTGGCACTGTGGATAAGAAACGGGTGCCACTGGCTTTTGCCAGTGTTTCGACTCTGTTCCGCCTATAGAACGAACGCAGCTGCAATTCTCTAGACGGATCCCAGCGAGGTTTTTCAGAGTTGCCGTTTCGCGACACGCGCTTTGTAGAGTGCAGACGCACAAGCCGACTACGGCGCACCACGTCTTCATCGTTGGTCACTGCAATTACTAGTTGCAGATTCTGCGACAGCTCGACGGGTTAGTTTACGGCGGATCTAATTAAACCTCTCGCTCGATTCTTATTCTGAGCCTTTGACTTTACTTGGCGATACGGTCATCGTGATCCACGAAGACTTCAAAAAGAGACGGACGTTAAGTTCCTGGGGAAAATTGATTGTGAAATGTATCGTTAGAACACTGGGGCTAGTTACTTTAGCACTCATGTCCTGTCCAACGACGAATTGCAATGGGCAGGATGAACAAGCGGAAAACGAATTCATTGCGTATGGATTTGAGAGCCAGCTTCACATCAAACAGCTTTTTTCGCCTGAATTAGACGACTGGACGAACCTTCGTTTTCACTCAAACCCCAAAATCGCCGTCTACGGCAACTGGCTATCTATTCCGCATCGTTCCAACCAAATCAGGGCTGACGCAGACCGTGTTCAACTGCGCTTAAAAAACGAGTTTCTGGGGTTTGTCGAGGGCACATTCTCACTTCCGATTCCCGATTGGTGGAAGTCGGAATTGAGAAGATTTCGATTTGAAGATTCTGATGACCAATGGGCTACACCGGAAAATGCGGTCCCACGCGTTCAACTGTTAAGCAACGGAGTTCGGCATGTATCCGACCTTTCAATTTCCAAATTGGATCAATGGGTCTTTTCAGGTGAAAAGACTGGAAACGAGTTTGAGTTGCCGTTCGAGTTTGACTTCAACGTTGAGCAACAGTGGGTGGACTGCATCGATATAGTCAAACTTGGCGATGAGAGATGGGTTGTGACATGCAAAAGCCGGACGAGTCTCAACCATGAAGTAGTTTGCTTTTCGGCTACCGGTTCCGTTTTGTGGTCAGCCGAGGTGAAAAGCTTGCCTGAGCTTGCATTTGGCCTTGGAGGCAGTGGGCCGGCTCAGCGAGGTTTCGTTCAGTTGTCTGCCAATGACGAATACGTTGTGGCGTTTGGAGTGAATGGTCTATCGCTATACTTCGAGGTGTTTCGGATTGATACTGGAAATGTAGTTGCTCGATTCAGTACATTCATCAACTGAATTCGTATTTTGACGGGGCGTTTTTTGCCACCAGCCCTTCAGGAACTCGGCGAGGTGGCCTGTAAATAGGAAACCGGGTGCCACTTGCTCTTGCCAGCGCTTCGGATTTGGGTTGCAGGTAAAACGATGACGGCTGCAATTCTCTTAACGGATTCCGGAACTTTTTCGAAGTTGCTCGCTTTTGAAGTCTGTCGACTCAATTTCAGACTGCAAATGCCGACTGTAGCACCCAGCGTGTCTTCATGATCGGTCACCGATATAGTTAGGTGCGAGATTCTGCGACACAAGCAGCGGAACTGCGATCGTTGCAACTGCCATCAGGTCCGAAACTGGCAAAGCCAGTGGCACCGAACGGCGTTACATTCGTGAACTTGCCATCAATCCCTACCCATGGTGGGACCCAAAGGAGTTAGACCCTGCGGATTCGCCGTTGGACTTTTAAGAAACATGCGAGGAAAAAATGAAATCCAGGTGTTTGGTGTCCATTGTATTCTTCTTGGTCATCTCTAATCACGGTCTCGCGCAGCTGTCGCTTCAAGATCAAGAATACGTTGAATTGCGAGCCGAACATACATCTTTCGCACAGGCTGTCGCGCAATTTGACAGACAGTTTTCTGGCAGAACAAATCGCAATTGGACGACACTCTCTCGGAGCGAAGACAGTTGGATTCGAGTCGCTGCAAGTTGGACTCTCCTGAAAAGAGAAGCGACTCGAACCGTTGAAGACAAGCACTCAGAGATACTTGCTCAATTCAATGGATTTGTTCAGGGCACTTTCTATGACTATCCAGTACCTGAAGTTTGGACAGATGCATTACTCAATTTGCAGATGACTGACGAAGGGGGTGTTCTGCTTGGAGAAGAACTGCCAGCCGTAGACCAGTCGGACTTGCGAACTCATGCAGGAAAAGAGAAATGGATTGAAGCAACAGCACCGACCGGGTTCGAAGACGGTGTTATTGTTTGTTTAGACGCAGACCGCGAGGTGGTCTGGAGCGCGAGTGTCTGGGCAACCAATGGTGACTCAACGCTAAATGCCAATGCGTCAGTTCACCACTATCTTTGCCTCCGAACGAATGCCGCGCAAACAAGTGTCATGTTGTTCGGAATAACGTCGAACTGTTGTTGCATCACCAGTCGCTGCATCGAGTCAGGCAAACTTGAAGGATACTGCTTTCTTAGGTTTGGCAGTGCATTTAGATAATGCAAAGAAACGAGGCCGGAGGTCCTTAAGCAACCCCCGCCTTGTGATTTGCAGACTCCAACCGATTCCGGCGCACCACGTCTTATAGTCGGCTACTGCAATTTCACGGGGCCGGATTCTGCAACCCCGGGCCGGTGAGTTTACAGCGGATTAAATTCGAGACGGCAGGAATCGGCCAGCCAAAGTACATATCAGCGCACATAAAAAACCCGCCAGCCGATATAAAACCGGACTGAGCGGGCTGCTGCGATGTGGATTGTTATTTACACACGGTCAGCGTGTCGCGTTAGCTCGCGCTTCTTTGAGAGCGGCAGCTTCGCGAGATAGTTTGAATTCCGGCCCCTTCGGGAAGTACTGAATGTCATCATCCAGGAAGTAGGCACTTGGCAAAGTCTGACCGCCTACGCTTACCTGGCACCCTGTCATAGAGAAGGCACCGCAGGCGAGTACAAGACAAACTGCCAGGGTCATGAGTCGTTTTTTGATTTGGCAATACATCGGATGGACACTCCAGTCATGGCTTTCCGCGGCAAACCCACATCACGTTTCGGGATAAGCGGCAATGGTGTTATCGTCGCCATGCATACTGGACTTGCGATCTTTGCCCAAAAAATCCGTACAATCGGTCCGCTTTTACTTTTACCCGCCGTAAGTCGTGTCACGCTACCGGTTTGCTTGCAAACTTCGCTTCAATTTACGGTGTCTGGTAAAATTAAGGAGCTTCAGCCGGTGTCAGGGCGGACATGCGGCATGAAAGCTGTCGATATTCTGATAGCTGGATCTGCGGGCTGCAAAGGCGGACAAACCGCGAGCCTTGTACCATGATTGAAACTTACGCGGAGATCCAAGCATACGTATCGATAGCTCAAACGGTTTGAAAGCGGATGGCGATATTCAATATCGCCAGTGCATCTATACGTGCACGAACTGACGTGAGAAGGGTGCTGACCTGACCGGATGGAATGAAACCGGGGAACAAAGAAAGCACAAAGCACGTCAACTTGCGGGGCAAACACTTCTGGGACAGGCGAAAGTAATGACAAAGCAAACATTCCTGAAGGCCCTTGCGCTTTCTGGTGTGCTGTATCTTCTGACAGCAGTTTTTCCGGCAGGATCGCTTTGGGGGCCCGGGGCAGCCAGCGCCCAGCTTGGTACCAGCAACATCCCGGACAATCGTTACTTCAGCACATTCTTTGATTACTACCAGGGCGACTACCGCTCCGCCATTCGCAGTTTTGAAAGAGGCGGCAACAGCGCGTTCAAATTCGGCGACGAACGATTCCTTGACTCGATCTGCTACTGGGTGATGATCGGCGAGTGCCATTATCAAACCGGCAACTACAGTTCAGCAATCGAATATTACGAGACGGCATTGAGGCTGTACCTCAATCTGGTTGGTCAGGACTGGCAGGCGCGCGTGCAGATGCCTCCAGCGCTGAACGCGAACAACAACTTCATCCAACAGGCCCGGATCAACTGGGGCGAGTCCAATCGCCAGCGAGATATTTCAGTTGTTCCGGATTCGTTCTCGTTCGTGATGGGCAATCTCAACAACAACCGCGTCCTGGTGGATGGTGGTGTCGCGGCTCCGCTGGAAGCACGGCCGGTAAACCTTAAAGAGATCATGCGCTGTACGGCGCTGGCGATTCACCGGCGCCGGCAGATCAAAGGACCGACTTGTAAACTTGATCCGTTTACTGCTGACCTGACCGCAGGTCTGTCACGATACGGCGGTCCCAATGGAACTTTGATGGGAGCCTGGAATGGAGTCCTGCTCGGATTGGCATACGCTTCGTCCGAAGACTGGCAGCGTGCCCGAATGACTCTCAACGGAGCGATGCAGTTCAACGGAACGATGGATCATTCGCTCACAGCGGTTGCTCTATTAGAAATTGCTCAGATTCAATTCGAAACCGGAGACACTACCGGCGCTGCGACGACTGCGCTGGAGGCTTCCTATGCTGCGGCGATCTACGGCCAGTATGATCTGGTTGAAGAAGCGTTAACGCTTGGCAAGACCATTCACCTTCTATCCAACAAAACGCCCTACCCTCCCCTGCTTCCCGCGATTGAGTGGGCCGGGCAGAACAGAGCGCGCCTGCTGCAGTCATCGATGATGGTTCAGCTTGCTGAATGCTACGCAGAAGCCGGCAACGCGGCTGATGCGGCGACAATTCTAGGTGAATGTCAAAGGCTGATGGCTCGAAATTCGTTGCCGGAAACCGTCGTGAACGCGCGTCGTCTGTACGTTGGTGCAGTAGCGCAGTTCCTTCAAGGTAAAACGGCCGGTGGACTGGCAGACCTGGCTGAAGCACTGCAACGGTTCCAGGCTGGCTCGCGCTGGCTGTATCAACTCGATCTCGCGGACAAGCTGGCAGTGGCTGGAGACGTCAGTGGCCGTCAGGCAGACCAGCTTTACGGTCTTCTGCTTCGCGACCCGACAACCAGAGACTGGCTGACAGATCCGATTGAAGCGATCGCTTTTCTGAAATCGGACCACGTCCCCATGATGGAGCGCTGGTTCGAGGTGAAAATCGCCAATCGTCAGTTTGACGAAGCACTCGCTGTTTCCGAACTGGTTCGACGCCATCGCTTCTATTCGACTCTGCCGATGGCAGGAAGGCTTCTTTCGTTCCGGTGGATTCTACACGGGCCTGAACTCGGAGTGACTCGGGATGCGATGCAGCAACGATTGTCTTTTATGACTTCCAATCCGGCGTACAAGGCACTCTCAGATCGGGCTGAAGCGATTCGCAACGAGCTGTTGACGATAAGGTTGATGCCGGAACGCGGTGAAGATGATTTCAAACGCCAGACTGATCTCTTTGTTGAACTCGCTCAAGTTGCCGATCAGCAGGAGGCATTCCTTTCGAGCTATGCACTAAGACGTCAGCCGGCGGAAGCGGTAATGCCGCCCCAGGTCGATATCAGTGTTTTCCGCAATCAGATCAAAGAGCATCAAGTCGCTCTGGTCAGTCTGCAGACTGCCAACGGATTTCATCAGTACGTGTTCGGACGAGAGATTGAAAAGTATCTGGGAGTTGTAACTCATCGTGATTTCAAACGATCCTACGTCAAGTTGATGCGGGCTCTAGGGATCGAGGATCACTCCGGCGATCTTGAGGCAGAAGATCTGAACGACGAATCCTGGAAAGAAGCTGCGGCTGAAATGGCGACAACGTTGCTGCTCGATCAGATTCCAATCGATTACTACAAACAGGTTGTAATCGTTCCCGACGGTGTTACCTGGTACGTGCCGTACGAAATCCTGCAGATGGTGGATGAAGAAGCGATGGCGGCAGCCGCAGCAGCTGCAGCCGCGGTGGCTGCTCAACCTCCGGCCGGAGGTGCCGCACCTGCTGGAGGAGCCGCTGCAGGCGCAAATCCACCAGCGGATGCCAACGCTGCAAACGCGGGTGGCGGCAACGCTCAGGATGATCCACCGGTAATCTACAAGTCGCTGCTCGACCATGCTGAGCTCAGGTATTGCCCCAACATGTTTCTCGCATTCGGAGTTCAGCGCCCTACACGGCGCCTGTCGCGCAGCGCAGCAGTTGTTGCGAGGCTGCATCCGCGAGGCGATGTTGCGTGGACTCAGGAGGCCTTTACCGAACTGGAAAGGTCTGTTCCGGGAATCGCATCGATCAATGAAAAACTCCGTATTCCGACCAACTATCTCGGTGCAATTCTTGATCAGATGATTGTCTGGGGAGATCAGGAAATTCCTGCTCGCAGTGGCGTCTATGCGATGGCGCCTTCGCTGGCAGATGAAGGGCTCAATGGTGGTAACGTCGCAAGCATGTTGTCGTTGCCTTTTGAATCACCTGAGCACTTCGTAATGCCCGGTTTCTCCTCGGGAGGAGCTGCCGGTTCGAAGGCAAAAGGAGACGGTTCGGATATGTTCCTGATGAGCAGTGCCATGATTGCATCGGGAACACGATCAATCATGGTCAGTCGCTGGCGGACTGGTGGAGCGAACTCACTGGAGCTTTCACGGCGATACTCAGAGAATTTGCTGACGATGACCCCTGCACGGGCTTTGCGTGAAGCGACAGCCGCGGCGCGAGACCTCGATATACAACTCGATCAGGAGCCGCGTCTTAACTTCAGCGAACTGCCTGCGGATACCAAAGCGAAGCATCCGTTTTTCTGGGCCGGGAACATTGTGATCGAGGTTCCGAATCTGGAAACAAACGAGTTGCCACTTGTGCCGGGTGCTGCTGCAGCAGGCGTCGTTCCCGGGCGTCCCGCTGTTGTCCCCAATCAAGGAGCCAACCCTGCCGTCGCAAATCCCGGAGTTCCTGCAGTCGCAAATCCTGGGGCGAATCCTGGTGCAGCCGCACCAGGTGGCGTCCTTCCCGGAATGTCGCGCCCACTGACCCCGGATCCCGGAACTGCCAATCCCGGAGCCGCCGCACCAGGTGGTGTTCTCCCCGGCATGTCCCGACCGCTGATTTCAGATCCTGCGGCTGCCGGCCCGGCAGCTGCACCGCAGAACTCCGGTCAGCCTGAAACACCGGGCGAAGAAGGGAGCCCACTTCCGGAGAATCCTGATTTGCCGGATGAACCTGCGGGCAACGATGAGATTCTTCAGGAAGTCGGACCGGTAGAACTGCCCGGCGAGCCGACCGAAAGTGAACCTGGTGAGGGTGGCGGCTAGCGATGTTGCCTTGAGCTTGCGGATTACGGTCTGTTTTGCTGTACCCTTTGACTGCAGAATCCAATGACCAATAAAGTCCGCAACCTCGTGGTCGTACTCGGCGACCAGTTGAATCTCGACTCCGCTGCTTTTGACCACTTCGACAAATCGCGGGACCTCGTCTGGATGGCTGAGGTCCGTGCGGAATCTACTAACGTATGGTCGCACAAAGCAAGAATTGCGGTCTTTCTGTCGGCGATGCGTCACTTTCGAAAAGAGCTGGAAAAAAAGAAGTTCCCGTTCATCTATCGACAACTTAATGACATGGCCAATTCCGGTTCACTTGCAGGTGAACTTGATCTAGCCATTCACGAACATGAGCCTGTGAAGTTGATCGTTGTTCAACCGGGCGAGTGGCGCGTGCTCGATGACATTCAGAGAGTCTGCAGCAATGCGGGAATTCCGCTTCAGGTTCTGGCTGATCGACACTTCTACACAACACTCGATGAATTCAATCAGCACGCTGCCGGACGAAAACAGCTGCGCATGGAGTTTTTCTATCGTGAGGTGCGTCGCAGGACCGGGATCCTCATGCAAGATGGAAAACCGGTTGGCGGAAAATGGAACTACGATGCCGAGAACCGCGGCGCGTTTTCAAAGGCAGGGCCGCAGGATATTCCCCAGCCACACCCGTTCAAGCCCGACGCGATCACGCGGGCAGTCTTGAAACTGGTTGAAGAGACGTTTCCCGACCATCCCGGCGAACTCTCGGATTTTGATTGGCCTGTTACGCCGCGGCAGGCGAAAAAAGCGCTCCATGATTTTGTCGGTAACCGGCTGGCCGATTTCGGCGACTATCAGGATGCGATGTGGACGGAGCAGCCGTTTCTCTACCACTCACGCTTGTCAGCTGCCATGAATTTGAAAATCCTTGACCCTCGGGACGTTGTCCATGCCGCGATCGAGGCATTTGAAAACGGGGAGGCACCCCTGGCTGCCGTCGAAGGGTTCGTTCGGCAGATCATCGGATGGCGGGAGTACGTTCGCGGTGTTTACTGGGCCTACATGCCCGGGTATCTCGAACGCAACTCAATGAGTGCGTCACAGGACCTGCCTGAATTCTATTGGAGTGGCAAGACCGAAATGACCTGTCTGTCTGACGCGATCGGTCAGACACTGAAATACGGATATGCGCATCATATCCAGCGTTTGATGGTTACGGGTTTGTACGCGCTGTTGCTGGGGGTCGATCCGAAGCAGGTACATCAGTGGTATCTGGCCGTCTATGTTGACGCCGTCGAATGGGTCGAGCTACCGAACACCCTCGGCATGTCGCAGTATGCCGATGGCGGAGTGATGGCAAGCAAGCCCTATGTCGCAACAGGCAAGTATATAAAGCGGATGAGCAACTATTGCCGGAACTGCCCTTTTGATCCTGCGAAAGCAACGGGAGATGACGCATGCCCGTTCACCACGCTGTACTGGGACTATTTGCAACGTCATAAGAAAGTGCTATCGCAAAATACACGTATGGCGCTACAGGTGAAGAATCTGGATCGCAAAAAACCTGCTGAGTTAGCAGAGATACGCAAGCGGGCCGAGGAACTTCGCGGTTCGTATGCTGCCAAACCTGACTAGCTGTGTTGAAGTGTAAGTCGCGGTTGCATTGATTAACCTTGCCTTACAGTCGTGTTTCGCCCAGACTACGCCGCCACCATCCGGCATTCTGACGCCTTCCGAAACGCAAAATTCAACGGACTGCTATGACTGCGTTCTTACTCTGTTGTCTTATCGCCTGCGCGCCGCTTCAGTCAGGGGCCTCTGCTTCAAACGCCGTATTCCAGCCGACGTACATTCAGCCTGCTTACGTTCAGCCCGCCGGCATTCAACGTCCGGCTAGTCAGCAGAGTTCCGCGAATGCGCAGAACGGCTTGCCTCCACTGGCTCCGCCACCAAGGGACCTGCCTTTGGATTCAATGCGGCCCATTGTGCTGCCTGAACAGCCTCGAGTTCCGGTTCAAATGAGTCTGACGGAACAAGATCTTTCAGCGGGCTCCTCAGGTGCACTTCCAATTCCCGTACAGCGAACGGCTTCATTGCCTCCAGTGGTTAGTAGACTGGAGACGGGTGTCGCCGGTCCCGATTCCCTTGTGATTTGTCCACCGCTGTTTTTCGATGCGATTCAGCCGTGGATCAGATATCGGGAACAGCAGGGGCACAGGCTTCTGGTTGTAAAACCGGAAGGAAGCGCCTTCCGCATCAAGCAGATGATTCGCGATGTCGCTGCCGGTGGAACCTTGAAACATGTTGTCATCGTTGGTGATTGCGGAGACCGTCGTCGGGATTCCTCGAACATGGTTCCCACTGACTATGTGAAAGCGGAGGTCAACGTGCAGTTCGGCTCTGAGCCGGAGATCGCCACTGACAGTACCTATGCCGACATCAACAATGATGGTTCACCGGACGTTTCCATAGGCAGGCTTCCCGTTGATACTCCTGCGGAGCTTACCGCATTGATCAATCGAATTATCCGGTATGAGTCCTCCGACAGTTGTGGAGCGTGGCAGCGCCGGATCAATCTGGTTGCCGGTGTAGGCGGATTCGGCCACATGATCGACCGGATGATCGAGCAAACGACCAGGCAGATCGTCACGGATCTGATTCCACCGGAATTCGATACAAGTATGACGTACGGAAGTTGGACGAGCCCTTATTGTCCGGATCCGCGGCGCTTTTCAGAGACGGTCGTTGCAAGATTCAACGAAGGCTGTCTCTTCTGGGTCTACATCGGCCACGGTAGCCGGCATCAACTGGATGAGGTCTATCTGCCCGATCAAACACATGGAATTCTCGATCTCGAGACGGTTCAAAACCTGGAATGTGAGAGCGGAAATCCGATTGCCATTTTTCTGGCTTGTTACACCGGTGCGGCAGACGACCCGAGAGACTGTCTGGCCGAAGAAATGATGCGTCAGGACAAGGGGCCGATAGCCGTAATCAGCGGAACTCGCGTGACCATGCCCTATGCGATGAGTCTGCTCTCGCTCGAAATGTTGCGCGAGTATTTCGACGGGCAATCACAGACGATCGGTGAGTTGATCATGGTCGGCAAGCAGCGCCTTGTCCGCGAAAGCCGCGATGATGATCCCTACAGAAACATGATTGATGGCCTCGGTAGTGCTATGAGTCCATTGCCGGAACTGCTGGCGAGAGAGCGACTGGAGCACGTTTATCTGATAAATCTGCTCGGCGACCCGCTTCTACGGCTGCGACGCTGTGGCGAAATGCCGCTGGCCGTCACACCACGCGCGCACGCCGGCGAAACGGTGGAGATTACCGGACACATTCCAGACGAAGGGATTCTGTGCGTTGATATCTCCTACGAGCGTGACCGTCATCGTCATCGCCCGCCGCGGAGAAACGAATACGATTCGACTGACGCAGCATTGTCCGGGTATCAAGCTGCCTACGAACGGGCCCATAACCTGGTCTGTTTTGAAGAACAGATGTCGGCTCCATCCGGCCCGTTTTCCCGACGCATCCGTCTTCCCGAGGATGCCACCGGAGAATGCCATATCCGTGCCATGCTGATCACGGATGAAGAAACGGTGGTCGGATCAGCTCCGATCAACATCCGACCGCAGACCGCGGATGACGAAGGCCCGTAGGTCTATTCCGCGCGGCGATTATTCCGCTTCATAGTCATCAGGTCGAAAATCCAGAACTGCACAAAGATCATGGCAATCGGCATCACGAACTGTGCAGCCTGACTGATTCTGACGTCAATTCGTTCGAGATTTCCGGTCAGAAGAAATGCTTTGACCAGCAGTGCGTTGATCAGCAACAAAGCGCAGATAAGCATTCCGGTCATGAACATATAGCCGCAACCTGAATTGCCGGAAGCAAATTTTCTTTTGCGGAAGAACATGTGTGAGTGTGCGGATGGCCGGTAAACGGAATGCCAGTGAAGTGGTAGGCTGTTGAATGAATCATACAACGCAACACTTTCTCCGGCGACTGTGGACGAATTATAGCTGCAGCGCGCCGACCTTGAACCGATGACAACCAGAATCTACTACGAAAAAGATGCCGACCTCAACCTGCTCGATGGTAAGACGATTGCGATCATAGGATACGGAGCACAAGGCGCAGCCCATGCCTGCAATATTCGGGATTCCGGATGCACGGTTGTCGTCGGGCAGCGCGAGGGCGGCCGGGGTTACCGGCAGGCGGTGGCAGACGGGTTTGTGCCGGTTTCGATCGCCGAAGCAGTCTCTTCAGCGGATCTGATCAACGTACTGCTTCCCGATGAGGTACACGGAGAAGTGTTCGACGCCGAAATCGAACCGAACATTCGGGACGGAGTGACGATGATGACCTGCCATGGGTTCAGTTTTCACTACGACCTGATCAAACAAAGCGATCGTTACAAGCGGGTTCTGGTCGCACCTAAAGGTCAGGGGCACATGGTTCGTGGAGAATATCTTCGCGATGGCGGGGTCCCCTGCCTTATCGCGCTCGATAATGACGATGACATGGATGCGCTGGGAATCGGGCTGGCGTATGCCGCTGCTCTGGGTGGCACAAAGGCGGGAGTGATCCACACAACAATCGCCGCGGAAACGGAAACCGACTTGTTTGGAGAACAGGCTGTTCTCTGTGGAGGCGTCAGCGCGCTGGTTCAAGCAGGATTTGATACTCTTGTAAATGCAGGCTATCAGCCCGAACTGGCCTACTTTGAATGCCTGCATGAACTCAAGATCATTGTCGACTTGCTGAGTACCGGCGGTCTGACTGAAATGCGTGACGCGATTTCTACCACGGCAGAGTTCGGGGACTATGTTGCCGGCCCGCAGATCATCGATGAGTCAGTCCGCAGCAATATGCAGGGTGTACTCGACCGGATACGCAGCGGTGAATTTGCTGAGCGATTTGTCGGTCAGTACAAACAGGGGCACGTTGAGCTGAAAGAATATCGGGAAGAAAACAAACAGTTGCAGATCGAAGAAGTTGGCGCACGTCTTCGCGCGATGATGCCATGGCTTCAAAAGGATGATCCGTCAGGTGAATGAAAAGCCGGCCAAACCACAGCCTCCAGTCAAACCCCATCGTCCCGGATTCGCCAGGACAAACGGAGTGGCTCTGGTGGGAATCGCGCTTGCGGTGTGGTGCGCGATCATGGTTTACGGAATCATCCGCTCTCCGGAAACAGGCTCGTGGATCAAGCCGCTGATCATGTTTTCTGTATTCGCGCTGTTCGGTTTGCTCTGGATGGGCTTGTTGTGGATGCGAAGCCGTTCAAACCGCGATTGAACAGGCCCGTTCAGGGTTTGCTACAATCATTGAACCGCAAACTGAATTTGAAAGTGGAACATGAGCCGACCAACCGATCCCCTCGAACTTTATGCGTGGCTGAAGCAGGAGATCTCCAACCTCGAAAAAGAGCTCGATGGAATCAAAGACGAGGTCTTCAGCAAAGTGGACTCCGCCGGCGGCGAGTCAGATCACGGCACGTTCGTGATTCGCAGCTACAAGCGCCCGAAATACAAGCACTCCGAAGACTACGACAAAAAGAACTCCGAACTCAAGGAACTTCGTGCCAAAGAGATCGAAGACGGCGTTGCCACCGTTGAGAGCTACAGCGAATTCGTGAAGATCAACTTCAAGAAAGCAAAAGGAGCCAAAGGCGATTGATACCTCAAAGCCAATTCATCTTGCGACGCGTGACTACCGTTTGAAAATCTGAACGATGCCGATTATGAAGTGAATCACGCCCCAGATGACCGGGCCGTACCAGATTGAATATTCGCCGGTCGGTCCGGCCATGTTGTAGCTGACCACCGTCGCGATGATTCCGCCCGCGCCCAGAAGTGCGCCGAAAGCCATGTTCCCGAATGCAGACATCGGGATCTCTTTTTTCTTCTTGCCACGTTTGCCGCGGCCCTTGGCTCCGCCTTTTCCACGCGCAGCTTGTTTCTTCGGCTCGACAATCAGCTCTTTTTTGCGTGGTCTCGGGATGCAGACGACCAGCAAACCAAGAAAGACCAGGGCAAATACCAGACCGTAGGCAAGCCCGTATTCCTGCTGAGCGTACTGAGCGATCAATTCCAGATTCGGCATACTGGTTTCCGGGTGACAATAAAGGGTGGCTGGTCAACGCTCCATCATATTTGACGGTCACGAAAACGGAACCCGCGCCGCCCGCGGGAAACGCCTGTTTTACGAGCCGGAGATTAGTTCTTTAACGAATGTCGCGACTTCCGCCCCGTCAGCAGTCAGGGGCAACTCAGTCTGGGAGCCATCGTCCATATTCTTGACCTGAGCTTTTCCTGCCGCAAACTCATCTTCGCCGATCACAATCACAGCGCGGAACAGCCGTCGATCGGCATATTTGAACTGCGCTTTCGGCTTCTTTGCTTCCGGATAGACCTCGACGCTCAGGCCCTGCTTTCGCAAAGCTGCCGCAAGCTTGAGGTATTCGTTGAGCAGACTGGAGTCAAACTGAACGATAAGAACGTCGGCGGTGGTTCTTGCCGGCGGAATCATTTCCAGCTTCTGCATTGCTGCAAGCAGCCTGTCGAGTCCCAGCGAAGCGCCGATACCGGGCAGTGCCTGTTTGGTGTACAACCCTGCAAGGTTATCGTAGCGCCCTCCTGAACACACACTGCCGATATCCGGCAGCTCGTTGAGGAACGTCTCGTAGATTGTGCCTGTGTAGTAGTCCAGTCCGCGCGCAATTGAAACGTCAATCTTCAGGCTGTCTTCACCGACGCCCGCCGCCTGCGTTGCGCTGATCAACTCCCGTAGCTGGCTCAGCCCTTCTTCGGCCAGTTCGTTACCGCCGCAAACCGGCTCGAGTGCGGCGAGCACCTCAGAGCTTGGCCCGTTGATTCCGGCAAGCTGCATGATCTGTTCGATCTGCCCGGCTGAAGCTCCAGACGTGTTCGCCATCTCCTGCTCGCACTTTTCGCGACCGATCTTGGCGAGCTTGTCCAGAGCGCGAAGGACTTCAACACTCTTGTCCGACAAGCCGCACTTCTGCAGAACACCGTTGAGTATTTTTCGATTGTTAACGCGAATCTGAAAACTATCTTCGAACCCGATCGCATTCATCAGATCAAAAATAACCAGAGCGGTCTCGACGTCACTTGCAACTGATGTCGTGCCGATCGTGTCAAAATCACATTGCATGAACTCACGGTAACGACCGACTTGCGGTTTCTCGCCCCGCCAGACATTCGCAATGTGGTACCGCTTGAACGGCATGCCCAGATCATTGGAATGCTGGGCGACAAAACGAGCCAGCGGAACTGTCAGGTCGAATCTCATTCCAACATCGCGTCCGCCGTGATCTTCAAAGCGGAACATCTGGCGATCGGTCTCTTCACTTCCCTTGCCGCAAAGAATTTCAGAGTATTCCAGGACAGGAGTCTCGATGGGAACGAAACCGTATGAGCGGTACACGCGCCTGGCTGTTTCCATGAGCCCTTCCCGTGGAATCATTGATTCCGGGAGGTAGTCACGAAAACCCTTTAGCGTGCGCGGTTGGATCAGCTGGTTGGACATTTAAGGCCGTTTTTGTGTTGTGACGCGATGGCTCAGGAAGCGTTGTAGATCACGTTGAGAGCGGGGCGAGGAGAACGGAACTCAGGTACAGAAGCATCGACAAACCGCGCCTGCGTGTATTCGTGAATCTGCTCGGGCAGTTCAAAATAGCTGTCGTAGGTATGGTCGTCGTCGTACTCGCATTCATCGGTTGTATAGTCGCGGCAGATCTGCGGTCGCGTTTCGTAGGCACCGCAGCGGTTGTCATCCTGTAGTTCACGGCACCGGGTATGAACCAGGATGTACCAGGTGTCTTCTTCCACAAAGACGGAAGCGTATTCATGCAGCAGATACCAGCGGATGTATTCAAGGTCGGCCGCTGATTGAGGTGCTTCAATCGGCAACGCAAAATAACGGCAGCACTTTGCAGAGCAATAGTCGCAGAGACACTCGCCATCTTTGAGGTCCTGGCGGCGGATTTTCAGAGCAGGTTGTCTATTCATGAACGATCGTGACAGGGCGGTCGGGTCAAACGTCTATCCTGACTTCTGCATCGGCCGGATTTTGTTCACAATCCGTAGCCGTTGCCGTCGAATTAAAACTATCAGACGCCTTGCCCTGACGGTAGCCCGAGCGGCTACGGGGTATGATGTCGCAGCCAGCCAGACTTGAACGGGAAAATTACTCCCGACCGGAAATGATCAGCATTTTGAGGACAATTGAAACGGCCGGAGGTTCAGGAGTCACGAGTGAGTTTCCGGCGCTCTCTGTGGCTGGATCGCTTCCGGCACTCTCTGCGTCCGGATCGCTTCCAGTTAACGCCCTTGTGCTGCTGGTTGTACTTGCGGCTCCCTTTCTGGTTTTCACAATCATTGTCCATCTGCTTGAGCGGACGATCCAGCGCCGGCTGGCTGAACGATTCGGCTGGAGGTCTGTGTTGTGGACAGGCTGGCTCGGCACACCGGTACATGAGTTGAGCCACGCGCTGATGTGTGTGCTGTTCCGTCACAAGATTGACGAACTGGCATTGTTTGAGCCGGATCGCAGAACGGGAAGGCTGGGGTACGTCAAGCATTCTTTCCGGCGCGGCAACTGGTTTCAGGAGCTTGGCAATGTGTTTATCGGAATGGCGCCGCTGGCCGGAGGTTCGATAGCGCTTGCGTTGTTGTTGTGGATGTTCTATCCCGATGCAGCCGGCGCGGCGATAGAGTCGGGTAAAGGAGAAGAGTCTGCTACGGGACTGGCTGCGGCTTTCGATCTGATGACCGGCAGTGCGCTGGCTGTTTGCAGCGAGATACTGAACTGGCAGAATCTGTTCACGCTGAGATTCTGGGTGTTCATGTATCTTGTTTTGTGCGTCGGAGGTCACATGGCTCCGAGTGCCAGCGACTATGCAGGTGCCAGTCGTGGTGTTTTTCTGTTGCTGGTCATTGTCGTGATTGTCGTTCTGATTCTTGCACTCGTGCAAACGGATGTCAGCCTGATGATCGCCAATCTGATTTCGGCGATGTCCCCGCTGTTTGCCCTGTTCGTGCTGACGATTCTGTTGTGCTGTATCGCAACGGCAATCGTCTTTCTGCTGACTTCGTTTCTGCCTCAGCGCTATCGTGTTGCTTGAGTTTCGGTGGTCCGGCTGTGTCCCGCAATTCTACCGGCGATATCGGTCGCGCTGACGACACCTGTTTCCAGAAGCGGTACGCCATACGAAGCCCATGAACCGCAGAACCAGATTCGGCGCGACGGGTCGTCGTGCAAACGGTTCAGTTCTTCAAGATTGCCGAGGGTGGAAACGTCAACAACGGGCCTCTGCATTTTGAAGCTTGCGATTGCATCGTCAGCCTCGACGGGAATTCCGGGGCTGATCGTCTGGAAATAATCCTGATCAATTTGCCATCCGGAATGAAACCGGTTCAGCCATACCGTGCATGATGCGCTTCTGCGATCGTTCGTAGAGAGCATGTTGAACGTGGACCAGTCATTTGTGTTGACGGGCATCATCCCGACATCATCGTGGACCGATACGTGGATGTCTTCGTAGCGGACGGAGCTGAGAATCCGCTGTTCCTGATCCGTCAAATCGCCAACAAGGTTGCGAGCTGTATTCGCCTGGGTCGCAACGATGGCGTGATCGAATTCGAATGTGCCAGCGGAGGTTGTGACGGATACTCTGCCATGGGTGCGATTGATCGCTGAAACTGTGCAACCCGTTTTCAGATCATCGAGTTTCTTTGTCAGCCGCTCAACAACATCAATAGAGCCGTGTGTGGTTCTCAGCAGTCCACGGTCGATGTTTAAATTGCGAAGGCATTTCAGCACGACGTCGGCGGGGTAGCTGTCGAGCGCGATAAATGAGCAAGTGCAGACCGTTGACGAAAGCGTCGGGTACAGGAAGTCGAAAACAAATTCATCGCTGTAGCGGTTGTTGATCAGATATTCGCGGAGCGTCAGGCCAGCCGCGTTATCGTTGTCCAGATCGGCCCGCCCGTCTTTCATCAGTCGCCTTGCATCGGACATGATCTTGCGCACCCGAGCCGAAAGTATCTGCAAGGTGAACTGAGGCAGATGAGCCAGATCAAGTTTTAAAAACGACTCTGCCTGTTTTCCTCGTCCGGCGACTGAAAACGACTGGCTGGCATCAACAGGCTCGTAATCAACACCCAGCTCGTCATACAGAGCGACCAGAGATGGCCACTGGGCGGCGTTGAACATCCGGGACGGAACGTCGGCGGCAAAAGGGTCCGCACTTTTAGTGTCAGCACTTTCGTGGTGAGCAACCGGGACGACTGTGCGAAAAGCGTCCATTCCCGGTCGGTCGCTTCGCTCAAACAACGTCACATGATGGCTGTCGGCAAGCCGTTAGCCGGCAGTCAGTCCCGCGATGCCACTGCCGATGATT